>JBGSJB010000092.1:0-9010 GCA_041742175.1 Pirellulaceae bacterium | reverse complement strand
ACCGGTGGTTCGCGTGGTATCGGCCGCGCTACGGCGCTGCGTTTGGCGGAGGCCGGCGCGGACGTGGTATTGAACTACGTGACCAGCCAATCGAGCGCGCGGGAAGTTGCAGAACAAATCACTGCACTCGGGCGGCGCGCGGCAACGGTGAAAGCAGACGTCAGCGAGCCCGAAGACATTTTGTCGATGGCAGAGTTCGTGGGCAAAGAGTTTGGTAAGATCGACATCGTGGTAAGCAATGCGGCGTCGGGCGGTTTTCGCCATGTTATGGATGCGACGCCTAAACATTTTGAAGCGGCGATGAAGACCAATGTGCAAGCATTAATGTTGCTGGCTCAGGCATGTGTGCCTTGGATGACCGATGAATCGCATCGACGTAAGATTATCGCTATATCGAGCCACGGTTCGCACTTGGCGTTGCCAGCGTACGGGTTGATCGGTGCGTCGAAAGCGGCTCTGGAAAGTCTCGCGCGGCATTTAGCGCTGGAGCTTGGCAATCGGGGGATCAACGTCAACGTCGTGTTGGCTGGCTTGGTGGAGACGGATTCGACGCGATCATTTCCGGGCGCGGAGACTGCATTTGAAACGGTTGATGCGCGGCGACTGGTCAGTGGACTGTCGCTAACTCCTGGGGAAGTGGCGAACGCGATCTTGTTTCTTGCGAGCCCACTGAGCGATCTGGTTCAAGGTCAAACGCTGGTAGTCGATGGCGGAGAGACTCTGCATGGATAAAGCAGCGGTGGCAGAGAAATCGAATCCGGCGGGCAATGTGTCGCGAAGTGATGCATCGGGTGGCGCGATTCCAGAAGCTCTGTTCCCACTTGCGCTGGCTCCATTCGAGAAGTACTTTGTGTGGGATGATCGACCTGAGCAACCGATGACGCCGATCGTCGAGCTTCACTTTTCGACGCCTTTGAACCAAGGTGCGTTGGCACGTGCGATAGAGAAGGTAGTTGCGAAGAACCCGATGTTGAATAGTCGCGTGGTGCAACGGGCCGGCGGTTTGCATTGGCAGTTGCACGAAGAAGCACCGAAGTTACTGTGCGCGAGCAAACAGCCGATTCTAATCGACGGGAAGCTTCGTCCGTTTGATTTGAGTAAGGAGCCTGCGAGTCGATTTTGGTATGAACCGCTCGATGCGGGCAGCCGAGTTGTATGGCAAGTGCATCACGCAGCGTCAGATGGAGTTGGGATGCGTCCGGTGGTTATCGACATTTTGCTGTACTATGCGATGGAAACGGCGAGTGACGATCCGGAGCGTTACGAGCGCGAACTGTATTGTGCTCGTTTTCGTCAGACTGAGCTATTGCATCGCTCCGACGTAACGCATCTGCCGGAGCCGAAACGCAAGCTGACCGCTTGGCAACGCATCAAGAATGCTCAATACTTTCACTTCACAATTCCGCGTACCTTACTAAGCGTTGCATCGAAGACTGAGCTGAGTTTGCCGGACAGTCGCGTACTATGTTTTGTGGAGTTGGATGCTGAAGCGAGTGGGCGAATTCTCCAGAAGTGTCGTGCAATTGGGGTTGCGATCCACGAGTTAGCGGTCGCTTTGTTGTTTCGCACATGTGCTGAATGGAATCGGGCGCTTGGAGATCACAATCCGAACTCGCACATTCGATTGATGATGCCGGTTGATTTGCGTGGTCGTCGGGACTTGCGAATGCCAGCGACGAATCGGCTGAGCTTTATGTTCTTTGGTCGGTCGTATCGGCAGTGCGAGGACTTTGCAACTCTCCTTGAAAGTGTCCGTAGCGAGTTTGAAAGTACTAAAGAAACGCAACTTTATTTGGACTTCTTCAACATGATACGGGCGACTTCGCGTTGGTCGTGGTTGATGCGTTGGGGACTGCGGCGAAGCGACACGATGGCGACAGCCGTGTTGACTTATGTTGGCGATGTGACGCGTGGTACGAATCGAGCTTTTCCGGCGGTGGGAAATACACGTCCGATTGGCGATGCGACTTTAACAACGATCTTAGGGGCGCCACCGGTTCGACGAAATACAAACATCGCGATTGGATTGGGGATTAATTGGGAGCGGGTTACTATTTCGGCGTCATGGAATCGCTTTGCGATGACGGCGAGTGACTGCGAGAAATTCATCGAGCTGTATAAAATTGGTTGGCAGCGTTGGTGTGACGATAAACAATAGAATTGCGAAACGTTGACGACCTTTAACTGAGACACACCTGCACGTGATCAAAATCAGCTCCATACCGCAGCTTTATCGGAACCTTCGCAGGTGGCAGGAGATCATTACAATTCTCCGCCGATACGGTTTAGCGGATTGGTTGAGCAAGTTGCGAGTCGACTTTATTCGCGATTGGATCAAGGACGATCAAGGCGTTCCGCTGGCGAGTTACTCGCGGTCGACGCGTATTCGCATGGCGCTGACTGAATTGGGGCCGACGTTCATCAAGCTCGGGCAGGTGCTGAGTTTGCGACCTGATTTGATTGGTCCGGAGTTGGCCGACGAGTTGACGCAGTTGCAATCGGAAGTGCCAGCCGATCCGCCGCAGAAGGTGCGCGCGATCATCGAGCGCAGTTTAGGCAGGCCGATTAGCGAGATGTACGCTGAGTTTAATGATGTTCCGATCGCTTCGGCTTCCATCGGCCAGGTCCATCGAGCTCGATTGCATGATGGAACCGCGGTGGTTGTAAAGGTTCAGCACGCGGGGATCGAAGCGAAGGTAAAGGAAGACATGGAAGTGATGGCTGGTCTCGCCGTGTTGGCTGATCGTATTCCGGAGCTAGCCGCTTGGAAGCCGCAAGTCCTAGTCGAGCAGCTTTCGCGATCGTTGAAACGCGAGTTGAATTTCTCGCGCGAGCAACAAAACTTGCAGTCGTTCGCCAAAGAGCTGATCAAGTTCCAAGGCGTGCGAATTCCGAGGTCGTATCCGGAGCTGTGTTCGTCGCGCGTGCTCACGATGGATTATTTAGAGGGTGTTGCGGTCAGCAAACTGAGCAACAAGGCGATTGACGACGAGCAACGTCAGAAGATTGCGCGCTTGGCGGCTGAAGTTTATGTCGAGATGATTTTCACTAACGGTGCCTATCATGCGGATCCGCATCCTGGCAACATCTTGGTTATCAACGGAACGGAACTCGGGCTGCTCGACTTTGGAATGGTTGGACGCATTGACGATCGGCTGCGCGAATCGATCGAAGGCATGTTGCTGGCGGTGCTAACGCGCGACGTGTCGATGCTGGCACGATTGATCAAACGTGTAGGGCGCACGCCACCGCGGTTGGATGACAGTTTATTGTCTATTGATGTCGCGGATCTGGTCGCCAACTATGGATCGCAGTCGCTGCAGAATTTCGACTTGGCGGGCGCGCTCAACGATGTGACTGACATTATGCATCGTCATCAAATCGCATTGCCGCCACAAACCTCATTGCTGATCAAGATGCTGATCACGCTCGAGGGGACCCTACATCAGCTTGCACCGAAGTTCAGCTTGATCGAAGTAATGCAGCCCTTCTTCAGGCGAATGTGGCTGCGGCGACTGTCGCCGACTCGGCAAGCCAAGCGTGTGCGCAGTCTGTACTTTGAGATGGAAGCGCTCCTGGAGACGTTGCCGGGTCAAGTCAGCTCGGTGATGCAGCTGATTCAGGAAGGGCGATTGGATGTCCACTTGGCGCATAAGGGACTGAGTCCTTCGGTGAATCGATTAGTGCTGGGCATTCTGATCAGTTCCGTGTTTCTCGGTTCATCGCTGCTGTTGGCTTACGAAGTGCCGCCGCTATTATTTATGCAACCGGTGTGGTGGGGTGTCGAGCGGCTGAGTTTGTTCGGTTTGCTTGGGTACGCGTTAAGCATGATGGTGGGGTTGCGATTGGTAATGGCGATCAATCGGTCTGGGCACCTGGATCAGCATGATAGTGATTAGATGGGAAGTAGCGAGTGGCGAGAAGCGAGTAGTGAGTAGTGAGTAGTGAGTAGTGAGTAGTGAGTAGTGAGTAGTGAGTAGCGAGATGAAACTAAATTTTGGGTGGAGGGTTGTGGTTGGTTGGGGGTTGATGGTGCTGGGGATCGTGTTGTGTGCGGGGGCGGAAGTGTGTGCGAAGGGTTTTGCGGATGAACCGGAGGTGGTGGCTTACGAGGTGACGTTTCCGAGTATGGGGACGCTCGTCTCGCTGAAGACGTTTGGAACTGATGCGAAAAGCGTTGAAGCGGCTTTTACGGCAACGCGGGATGAGATCGAGCGACTGGCGTTTATCTTCACTGATTACGACGAAGAGAGTGAAACACGCAAGTTGACTGAGGATGATCGGATCGGCAAGTGGCAGGAGGTTTCGCCCGAGCTGTGGGAGTTGCTGACGGTGTGTGACGAATGGCATCGATTGAGCGACGGTGCGTTTGACGTCAGTGTCGGGCGGCTGTCCGTTCTGTGGCGATCGGCTCGCAGCAAGAATCGCATTCCAACGACGGAGCAGATTCACGATGCGCTGCAGTATTGCGGATGGAAACATGTTGAACTGAACGACAGCGACAAGACGGTGAAGATCAACCTTAAAGGATTGCGATTGGATTTCGGTGCGGTTGCGAAAGGGTACATCCTTGAGCGCGCGTATAAGTTTCTCGCCGCGCGCGACTTTCCTGTTTCGCTGGTTCGAGCGGGCGGCGATCTTAGATGCGGCTTGGCACCGCCGGGGCGCGAAGGCTGGCGAATCGAGATCGAGAATGTTGACGATACGAAATCGGAGCGAAGCGGATACTTGATTGCGAACGCTGCGATTTCAAGTTCTGGCGATCGTTACCAATTCATGGAAGTGGATGGCAAACGGTTGAGCCATGTGATTGATCCTCGCACCGGGATTGGAGTTGAAGGTCCAATGCTGGTTACCGTTATCGCGGACACATCGACTCTAGCAGACGTGTCGGACACAGCGATTTGTGTGATGGGCCACGAAGCTGGAATGCGCGTCGCTGAGTCGTTGCCAGACTTGAAGGTCCGAATTGTTTCGCGACGACCTGATGCAGACGTTGGTAAGGAGCATATCAGTCAGCGTGGCTTCGATTCGCTTGTTCCGATCCCTTAAGCAGATGCACGGGAGTCACTTGGACACAACCTACACGGTAGCCACGCGGCGGAGATGGGGTGCATCTTGCTGATTGGCCGATCGCCCCGCAACCTCGAAACCCATTTGTATGGGTTTCGAGGCGCGGAGCTTTGTATCGAGTGGGCTTGTATCAGCTCAACTAGCTAAAAATCACAGCCTCTGACGAATAGCAGAATCAAGATAATCGGCAACGGTAGGCCTAACATCAAGCCGAGTAGAGCATACTTGACTTTACCAGGGCGCAGTCGACGAATTATTCTCACGTTGTTTCCTCTTGGTGTGGCGAAAATTGACTAAGGTTACTGAGTGTTAGCAACGTTGTTAACAGTCTTCGCCAGCTGCGAAAGAGCTTTGTCAGTCTGCTCTTCTTCGTCGATATTCTGCTTCAGCAGTTGCAACGCGTTGGTGTATCCAAGTGCTTCTGCCCAGGTACAGAGGGTGCCATAAGTCGCGATCTCATAGTGTTCGACTTTCTGTGCACAGGAAATCAAGGCTGCATCCATGACTTCGGGCGCAGCCTTTTCCTTCATCATCGACTCAGCCTCGGTGATCAGGCCTTTCATCGCTTCGCAGGTCTTGGCTCGCGCGGCCTTGCCTGTTTCTTCGAACGCTTGTTCAACGCGGTCTGCTTGAGCTTCAGTTTCGGTCAAGTGCTTCTCGAAAGCAGCTCGCAACTCTTCTGAGCTCGCCTTCTTTGCCATCTTTGGCAGCGCTTTGATCAATTGACGTTCAGCGCTCAATACGTCTCGCAGCTCTTCGTGGAAGAGATCAGCCAGGTTTTCCATTTTTTCGTTCCTATTATTTGGATATGCTTTCTCGGATCTTACACTCGGTCGCGACGATCGCTACTGCGGACAGCAAAAGCAAATCACGGACCACGCATAGTCGCGTTGTTCAGCCTATTCGTAACCGTCACGCAAATCGCGAACTTTGTTGTGCCCTGCTTTAACAGCCGAATACTGACGTGTAATCACGCTGTTCAATGCGCTGCCCGCGGTCCTAACAAGCACATCTTCATACACCGCTTTGATGTGATCTTCGCCGCGCTCCGCTTCTTGGAGAATTATCAGAGCATCGCCACCCGCAAGGCGACCACGGAAGTCTAACCACACTCGATGAAAGGCAGCCGCAAGCGATCCATCTTCGCAAGCATGGTGACCATTGCGTTCGACCGACTGTTGCAACTCGGTTGCGTTTTGCTCGCGTTCGCGCGCAAGCTCAGTGAACAGCAGCGTCAGGCTTTGGCTGTCCACTCGTTTCGCGGCCTCAACAAAGCCCTTCGCCGAGTCGAGATTCACTTGAATCAAGTCTTGCAGGCCTTGAATCGTATCGGCGCTCAGTGTCGCTTCTGTTTCTAAACTCATTGTTCCGCTCTTTCCCTTACGTGCAAAATGCTGATCGTCGTCCGTTAAACACCAACATTGGAGGCGAATCGCATACCAAACTTAAGTTCATGAACCGACATAAAAAAACCCGAGTGAATGCGGTGATTCCTCGGGTGTTCAAGTTGTTGGCAGATAGACGTGCTTGTGAGCTACTTACCAGGGCTTGATCTTCCAACCAACGTAGAATCCAAGCGTGAAGAGCATGCAGGCAGCCATTCCTGGTCGCTTGCGGCAGTACTCCGAAACGGATGTTCCTACTTCGTCAACCAGCGTTTGGAAGTCCTCTCTCATTTCATGATAGTCTTCAGCCAAATCTTTAGCTGCATCGGACTTCGACTCGCCAGCTTCGCGCGTTTGATTCTGTCTACCTTGTTGCTTCGTAGCAGTTGCCATAATCGTTACCTTGATATTGTAAAAGTGGTGTTAGCGTTAACTTTTTCGAAAAATTGATTTGACCCAAGCCACGTTCTTTGCAAACTCATCAGTCGTTCGCTTGAACGCGTCCAACGCAGTTGCCATCGTGCGGAGCGCGATCCAAGCGACAGCAATTGCAACAATTGCTCCCACAAGACCAACTATCACCTCAGCTATCCAAGGCTGAATATTTGCCGCTTCCGCAATTCCGCCCGCGATTCCAAGAAACACGACCGGCAGCGAGGCGATTGCCATGCAGGCTGCAAAAACCAACATCCCCAACGGACCGACGATTCTCCGAAGCGCATCGCGTGCATCCAACCGAGCTAATTTTGCTTGCAGTTCTGCCAATTCGAGAGCATTGCCGGTAACCTCGACGGCTTGCCCTGCAAATCCAGCGAACGGTCCTGGCCGATCCGTTCGCGAGTTCATCGATTTAGTTTCAAGGTCAACCATCCGACGATGCCTCCTGTTACAAGCCCAGCGATTAACACCGAGCCTGGATGTTGCTTGGCAAAGTTTTCGACGTCACGTGCCGAGATCGTCGGCTTGCGACTCACGTCATCCAACGTCGCTTGGTTAGGAGAATGGTGATGACCGTTCGTGTGAATGCGTTTTTGCAAAGCCATGCTGACCTCCCTTCAATTCGTTCTTGATGTATTCACTGATCCACTGCCTCAAGAACGTGCTCGCCATACCGCCAGCGAACGCAAGCGCGCTTCGAGTCGCAGATCGCTTCTCTTGCGGGTTGGCTGCCGCGGTAGACGCAACTGTTGCTAGGGCTGGTGCTGCCGCTGCGTTTTTACGTGACGGTTGTGCGAACACGGCTCGTACAACCGTGAATCCCACTACCGCTGCAACTGCAGCCGACAAAGCTGGTCGCGCTCGCACGTGCTCGCGCCAATCAGTCACACGATCCATCTGATCCTGCAACCGTTGAACGTCGCGATCACCCGTCGAACGCAACGCATGCATCCGACTCAGCAATTCGTTCGCTTCGTCAGAAATTGCACTCATGACCAGCGTCGCTTGCTGCTGGACATCGATAGACCGATCATCAACCCCGCTAGCACTCCGGCGCCGAGAGCAATCGCAACTGATTCCATCGGACGACGTGAAACAGTCTTCATCGTGTAGTCGTAACCACGCTGTGCACCTTCAGCCAGGTGCTCGTAGTTTTCCGAAAGCGCTTCCTGGGCTTGCGAAGCATATTGCGAAGCGCCTTCCGAAATGCGATGAGCGATGTTCTCAGTCGCTTGTCCGGCGTCGTTCAAAAACGCCTCGACCCATTCCTTGCTTTGGCCAGATTTGCGCTGCACAAGTGCAACCAACTCGTTGACGTTGCCCTGCACGCGATTCAGTTCATCACCACTTATTTGGCTGAACTTCTCTTTGACCGAGCGTACGATTGAGTTCCAATTGCCGCTTACTTGTTCCTTAGTAACCATGACTTCCTCCAGAGAGAACTAGATGTTTATTGGTAGTACTAACGTACTTGTATCACCATGCGAGCCAACAGGAAGCAAAGCGAGTGCCACAAAGAATGAGTTAATGAAAGCCTAGTGATATCTGCAGGGGTTAATCGTCAAACGCTACTATGCAACATATCCAGTCAATATATTGAGATTGATCGGAATGCTTGGTCTACAGCTATCTTCTGTGAGCAAGTCTGAGTCGGTCGTCGAATTGGACCGCTTTCCAAAGTTATTCTGTAAGTTCAAACCCGCTCGAGCAGTTCCCAGTCTGATTTTCACCTTTTCGAGTTGCTTTTTGCACGAGAGCGTGCATGCAGTCAGTCGCAAAGAACGCCGACGGATACAGCGCAGTTTGTGTCCAAGCGATGGAAACTGGTCGTTCAGCATTCACGCTGAACGCAAATGAGTTCATTCACAGAGAAATGTTTTGAAGTCTATGACAATTCGCGATGGTGGGGCGAAATATCAGTACAGTTCGATACATTTTCAGGGTTTGTTGCGCATTCGTAGCTGCGATTGCATGCTGGCACAGTGCTTGCTTAGCTTGTCTTCTGTAAGCAGCACATTAACTTGAGAGGAGATTAAGATGCTTTCTTGGGCAATAACGTTTTTGATCATCGCGTTAATCGCGGGTGTACTGGGTTTTGGCGGAATCATGTCTAG
>JBGSJB010000091.1:0-7491 GCA_041742175.1 Pirellulaceae bacterium | reverse complement strand
GTTCTCTGAGCGAATTCGCCTTTGACACCGGGACCGTTCGGCAACGTTTCAGCGATCAACGAAGTCAGTGAACCATCGATCGGTGCATCTGCTGCGGCGCGAACGAGCATCGGAATAAAGCTCTGATTCGCTGCGATGGCGGGCGTGGTCAACTCCGTTCCGGCGGGCGCCTGCTCCATACGTAAACCAAGATCGCCACCAAAGTTCTTTCGATTGGCTCGCAGCAATACCGCCATGCGGCTACCTTGAGGCACTTCGACCACCTGCGATGTATAACGCTCGAGTTCGTCGACGGTCAAATCCAAAGAAGCTTGCGCGGGCGCGACCTCGATGCGGTAAGCATGAATCGGGCTGCCTTCGTTCAACTGATCGCGCACCGCCACCAGATACTCTGCATCTTCGGGGAATTTAAAAGTCTGAACGCTGTCCGGTCCACCCGCATCGTCGTTCGCAGCCAATCGCCCACCGCCAACTTTGTGAATCTCCAACCAGCTATCGAGTGGTGAGCGCAACACACGGCGACCATAAACTGTAAAGTCGAGTTGTTGATCCTTCTTGCCTTTGATCTTGAACCAATCAACATCCCCAGCGGCTTGCAAAATACCGTTGAACGCAGCAGGCACTTCGACCGCCGTCAATGTCGCCGGATCGTTATCCGGTTCTACTTCGTTGTAATTCGGTAGATCGATAACTCGCAAACGATTACTCGACGGAGCGACCTTTCCGTCATGCTGCGAAATGAATTCGAAGATACCTGGTTCGGCAGGCAACTGAATCGTTTCTTTCCACGTATCGCCGGTAGCATCGACGATCGTCGCTTCGAACTTCTCGCCCGGACGACCCCCTGATGGAATCACAGCTAGCGGTCTCGGAAAATCGCCAATGTGCAATCGATATAGACTTCGTTCGTTGCCACCAAAGCTGCTTTCACGCACTTCAATGATGTACTTCCCAGCTCGCGGGGCTTTCATTGCGCATACGCAATCTTGCTGCAACAGCGGCGCGTCATCGCTGCTAGCCACCTCGAATCGCTTCTCATCAAGAATCGCGACGAACGGGTCAAACATCTCCGACCCGATCCGAATTCCCTCCAACTCACACGTGATCTTCTGACCTTCCGCGAGTTCGACGACAAAATAATCGACGTCTTCGTTGGTCACGACTCCATTGATCGTTGTGTTTAATATCGCAGGCTGAGGCGTTGCAAAGTCGCTGTTCGGTTCCGCTTCTTGAAGCTCAGGCAATGCCGATACGCCAAAGTACCGCAAGTTGCTGATGCCAGTCTCAGTAACCAAACGCAGCGCGTGCAGACCAGGTTGGCAATCTGCGGCCGCCTTCAGTTTCACTTTGACTTTGTTGTCGCCGTCAGGCGTCAAGCTCGTGACTTCGACGCCCGGTTCGTAGAACAGCAACTCCTTCGCGTCACCAATCCGAGCTCCAGTGATCAGCAATTCAGCTTCCGTGCCGCGTTGCAAACCGGGCGGATTGACCAGCGAAACCACTGGATCGTCAGCAAAGCAAGAAGTCGCAAACGCGAGACCGCAGACAGCCGCAACACTCAAAGCGCGGCGCAAGTTACTACTCACAACGTTCATCCTCCAGCCACCGAGTCCCGCGCTGCGTTTTGTAGCAACTCTGCGGACATCCTAACTCAGCGACCTGTAATGTTTGGAAACGCGACCTGCAATTCCATTGGCAGGAGGAACTTGTCTCTTCAGTTTTTCCGACGCAACTCGACTTCCTCGCCCAGTTGCGGATGAACAGTTCGTCTTAAATACGCCGCGCGGCTATCGCGCCGATAATAAATCTGTGTTATGCCAGCAGAGCCTTAATGACTTCGCCACCATCCACGATCTCGATCGGACGGTCACCAGGAGCCATCAGTTCTTTGTCAGCCACAATGCCCAGCAAATGATAAATCGTCGTCGCCAAATCGGCCGGATTCACCGGATCCAATTCAGGTTCCGAAGCGGTAGGATCGGAAGCGCCGTAAACCAAACCACGCTTGATACCGCCACCCGCCAACATCACGCTAAACACTTTCGGCCAGTGATCGCGTCCCGCGTCGCCGTTGATCTTCGGCGTACGACCGAACTCGGAGCTGACCATGACCAGCGTCGTATCCAGCAAACCGCGCGAATCGAGATCCTCGAGCAAAACGCTCAACGCTTGGTCCAACGGCGGCATTTGGTTCTTGAAGTTCTGTGTAATCTGTTGGTGCATGTCCCAACCGCCGTAAGTCATCGAGACAAAACGCGCACCGGATTCGACCAAGCGACGCGCCAGCAACAATCGCTGACCCGCAGTATTGCGACCGTAGCGATCGCGCATCGCTGCGTCTTCCTTCTCAATGTCGAACGCCAAACGAGCCTTCTCAGAGCTGATCAAGCTGTACGCGCGCTCGTAGAAACTGTCCATCGCACCCACAGCGTCCGCATTATGACGCTTTGCAAAATGCTGATTGACCGATTCGAGTGCGGCGCGGCGACGTGCGAAACGAGTTTCATCGACGCCTCCCGCAAGATCCAGATCTTGAACCTTAAAGCCGTTGTTGGCCGGATCCGCACCAAGACTGAACGGACCGTACGACGAACTGAGATAACCGCTGCCCGCGAACTCGTTCGGACGATTTGGGATGCAAATATAAGGCGGCAAATTCTCGCGCGGACCATACTCGTGACTAATCACGCTTCCGAAACTCGGATAAATCAAAGCCGGGCTCGGCTTGTAACCTGTGAACATGTTGTGCGTGCCGCGTTCATGAGCCGCTTCGCCGTGCGTCATCGACCTAATGATCGTGAACTTGTCGGAGATCGCAGCCAAGCGAGGCAACGTTTCGCTGATGACTTCGCCCGTCTTCGTCTTGATCGTTCCCATTTCACCGCGAAACTCAAGCGGGCTGTACGGCTTCGGATCGAACGATTCCTGATGAGCCATCCCGCCGGGCAAGAAAATGTGAATCACACTCTCCGCTTTAGCTGGAATAAAGTCGTAACTCTTCTGATCCGCGTGAAGCGCACGCATGCGGAAGAAATCGCCAAGTGTCAAACCAAGTCCGCTAAGTGCTCCGACAGTCAGAAAGTTTCGACGGGAAAACGGATTTCCAAGACATCTCATGCTGAATCACTCCATCGCAGGGAACAGGGAATTTGTATGTAGATTGATTGGTCCGCTCTGGAAGTTTGTAAACCCAAGCCTGGGTAAACCCGGAACGGTTTTGAAATCTGTAATGTGAGCTCGCCATCTAGCATCTAAACAGCGTGCTGTACGAAACCGAGTCTGTAACGTCATCGTAGTTAAACGAAAGCAATCGCCTAATCGGTTTGGAGGTGGGAGGATTTTGGTGGGACGCCCGGATCTCGCATCCAGACGCTCTGTCGCATTCTAGCCGAACCTTACGAAGCTGTCAAAGTTCAGCCGAATTTGCGCACTTCGTATTTTCCGCTATCGGTCTAGCGACTCGCTCGACATGAAGTACTCGCAGCGGTAAACCGAATACGAGCCGCTTTACCCCAACTTTGGTGCCTCAGAAGCGGGCTCCGCGTTCGTCACAGGCTGCTGCATTTCAAATACCAATTTGCGCCTCAGCATCAATAAACTAAAGCCAGCAACCGTGCCGACAGCGCCAGCTATCAACCAACTGGTCGGCAAATGCGCGCCTTCTTCGACCGTGTAGTCCCACTTCGCCAATTGATCGCGGTAGTGATTGAGCGTGAATTGCAGTCCGTTGTGAATCGCATGAAAGATCATCCCCGGCCAAATCGAATGGGTTCGCAGTGCGATCACCGCCAGCAGAATTCCAATCAGCGTCGTCGGTAAGAATCGCTCGACCATCAACACGTTCGATGTCAAAACGTGCATCAATCCAAACAGCCCAGCCGACACAATTACCGCTGCCCAGTTCGACATCCGGTGCAGGGATCCAAGCACGAACCCACGAAAGAAAAACTCTTCACACACCGCTGGCGTCAGCGCAAACACAAACAACACAAACGGCAACGGCAACTCGCGCATCTGGTTTGCGAATTTCGCGACATCGCCTAACCGCTCCGCATCGATCTTGCCAATAAAGTACTGACTGTAATGCAGAACTTCATGCGCCAGCGTCCAGACCGATAGGCCTAACACGATCACCGCAGGCAACCACACCAACCAATCCGACTGCGTCCCCGTGTGCAAGCGAAACGTCTTTCGGAAATCCAACCGGCGATACCAACTGACGAAAACAGGCAGACCAAGAATCAGCGCGAACGATACCAACGCCGAGATCGCTAGCCGTATCCACATCTCGCTGCTGGAACTCGGCAAGACGCTCGACGCAACAAAGTAAAGTGGAAAGAGCACCGCCATCGTCAGCGCCATCTGATCCGGTTTGGGGAAATCAGTCTTCACCGCCGGTCGACGCAGCAAATCGCGCCAACTTCCCTGACTGCCCTGCATCGATGCGTCCGAACCGAACAATCGACTAGCGACCAGCAGCGCGGTCGCTGCATAAATCCCCGTACAGATGACCGCGACCATTGCCGTGTTCCACTCCGCGGCACCCGTCAACAACTGCCGTGCGAGCAACACGATATTCACCAACGGAATCGTAGCCACCAAACTAGTGAACTGAATGCCAGGCAACAAACTCAAGACGCCCGGCGTTAATGCCAAGAGCATCACCGGGATCAGATACGCTTGAGCCTCTTTGAAGCTGCGCGCGAAACTGGTAATCGCCAACAACAATGCAGAGAAGAAAGTCGTGAACAGAATCAGCAACGCGAGCACTTGCCCTATCATGCCTAGCGACAAAGTTGTCTGACCAAAAATCAGCTTGCCCATGCCACTGGCCCATAGCGTGATCGACATCGCCAGCAGATTGGCAAGCGCGGTCAGTAGCGACACCGTAACCACCGCGCTGTACTTGGCCAGCAGCAGTATGAAACTCGGCGTCGGCGACACCACTAGCGCTTCCATCGTTCCGCGCTCTCGCTCACCCGCCGTCAAATCAATCGCTGGATAAACAGCACCTGCCATCGTCATCAACACCAAGACCAGCGGAATCATCGTCGCTAACATATCCGCGTAACTGTTCGGCAAAGTGATCGGAGTTGCCATCAACCGCAGCGGGGCATCGTACTGCGGACCCACCAAAGCTCGCGCGTTCGCATTGTTAAACGCTGCAAACGCACGCTCCAACACTTGCAACGCACGCTCGCTGGCTGCATCGTTCATCCGATACTGAATCTCATAATCGCCCATCGACGCCAACACCTGCCGCGACAAGTCCTGCTGCTCGCGTCGTGCACGCCGATCGGCCTCACGCGATCGGCTCTCTGGTGTATCCAGTTGTTCTGACGGCGTCGACTCGTTTGTGCCCTCTTCAATTTGCACTTTCAAATTCTGTCCCTGCGGCCCCATCACACCCGAAGCCGCATCGCGGTCGCGAACTTTGCGCAAGATAACGACATCAACCACTCGACTTTGCAAGTGCCCCGAAATATCGTTTTCAATCACCAGCAAGTCCGGCACCGGCAAAGCAGACTCGGTTTCTTCGCCGCTGATCGTCAACTTACTATTCGCAACCTTCAAAACCGGCTCGACAAAAACCGGCGAGTGCTCTTGATCGAACAACATCTTCCAACCCGCCACCAAAAAATCCGGTAGCGCGCTCTCCTGCACTTCGACGCTCATGCCGATCGTCACCGTCTGACGCGCTTGCGCCGACGTGCCGCTCAACAACACGCGATTCAACACCAGACTTAGCAACGGATAAATCAGTAGCGGCATCAACACCAATGTGATCACCGTTCGTCGATCTCGCAGCGACTCACGAAGCTCTTTCAAACACAGTCGGCCGAAGCGCGCGATGCTAAAAGTATGAGCACTCATGAACGCACCTCTGCATGCGGCCGCGCGTCAACGGCATCGAACTCACTACCCGGTTCAAGCCCCTGTTCGATCTCCGACTGCTTCATCATCGCTAGAAACATGTCGGTCAAGTGTTCCTTGCCCGTCGCTTGCTGAATCTGCTCAAGCGTCCCCGAGTAAATCATCTGCCCGCGATGCAACAATCCGAATCGATCGCACACTCGCTCGGCTTCATCCAGTCGATGCGTCGACAGCAACACCGCTTTGCCGACCGCTTTGAGATGCGCGATAAACTCGAATACGGTCTGACTTCCAACGACATCCAAACCGCGCGTGGGTTCGTCGAGCAACATCACGGGCGGATCATGCATCAGCCCCCGCGCGAGAATCACACGCTGCCGCTGGCCAGTACTCAGAGTGCAACAACGTTGATCGATAAAGCGTTTCAGTTGCAGTTTCTCGACCAAGTTGTCCAAGCGCTCGCGAGCCACATGCAATGGAACCGCGTACAAGTCCGCAAAGTACATCAACATCTCGCGGACGCTCAACCAAGGATAAACGCCATCGTTGGTCGACACCATACCGATCGATGACCGCACAGCCGTTGAGTCCCCGCCCGACGAAAATCCACCGACTTCAGTCCACCCACTGTCGGCTTTCAGCAACCCCATCACTATCCGCAGAGTGGTCGTTTTTCCCGCGCCGTTGGGTCCGAGCAATCCAAAAACTTCGCCTGCTTTCACGTCGAACGATATTCCGTTCACCGCTTTGACCGTTCGGCCACCCCATTGAAAATGCTTCACGAGGTCACGCGTTACGATCAATTTTTTAGTCCGATCAATGAGTGTTTCGACGAGCTATCTGAACTATCCGAGAAGCAATCTGAGAATCAATTTGACAAGATCGCCAATGCGATTCTCAATCGTAACCATTCCGCCAGCGTTTCGCGACTGCCTGACTTGGTTATCATAGGTGTCTGCCAACATCTCCCACAACCACTCGACGAAACAACATGCAACACGAAAACATCCAACGTCGCCAATGGCTCGCCCAATCCTCGTTGATCGCCGCCGCAGGCTGCTTAGCCACGCAATCGCGTCTCACGGCCACCGAATTGGAACCCGCTCTCAAACCTGCACAGCCTGAACCACCACCTGCACCGAAGTTTCGCTACTGCTTGAACATGAGCACCATTAATGGAGGCGAAATTCCAGTTCGCGAACAACTGAAGATCGCTGCCGAAGCTGGTTACGACGCAGTTGAACTGTGGGTTCGCGACGTCGACAAATTTACCGCATCCGGCGGCGTGCTCAGCGACCTGCGCAACGAGATCCTCGACCTGGGGCTCGGCGTCGACAGCGCAATCGCTTTCGGCAAATGGATCGTTGATGATGAAGCGGAACGCAACGCCGGACTCGAACAGTCGAAGCGTGACATGGAAACCATTCGCGCACTCGGCGGCCGCTACATCGCAGCTCCGCCTGTCGGCGCGACCGATAAACCCGGACTGAATCTCGATGCCGCAGCCGAACGTTATCGCAAACTGATCGAAATCGGCTTAGCCCGCGATGTAACTCCGCAGATTGAACTGTGGGGATTTTCGAAGAACTTAGCAACGCTCGCCGAAGTGCTCTACAT
>JBGSJB010000090.1:0-1898 GCA_041742175.1 Pirellulaceae bacterium | reverse complement strand
TAACGTTCCCGCCGAGCGCTTTCAGTTAGATGTCTCGATCGCGCGCGGTTTGGATTACTACACCGGCGTGATCTTTGAAACGTTTCTTGGCGATCTGCCATCGATCGGCAGCATCTGTTCGGGCGGACGTTACGACAACTTAGCGGAACTGTACACCAAACAGCATCTGCCAGGCATCGGAGCATCGCTCGGCTTGGATCGTTTACTTGCCGCGATGGAAACGCTCAAGATGATCGAACCGGTCCGCACCCCGGCTCCGGTGTTGATCGTGTACTTCGATAAAGATCGCTTGCACGATTACCTGCAGCTCGCGCAGATCATTCGCGGCGCCGGCATTGGAGCGGAGTTGTACCCCGAGCCCAGAAAGCTTGCCGCGCAACTGAAGTATGCTGATCAACGTGGCTTTCAAATTGCGTTGATCGCTGGCAGCCAGGAATTGGACGCTGGCGCTTGCCAATTGAAAAACCTTGGCACCAAAATCAGCTCAGAAGTCACCTGGCGCGACGATCCCGCTGCGTTGGTGCAAGCCATCAAGAACCTGATGCAGCTTTCCAGCGGCACGCTGCTCGCATAATCTATCGGTGCTATTCCATCAAATATCAACAATCATCAACGACCAACCCTCGATCAGACTTTGATTTCAACCTCGAGTGCATCAGCCGAATTGTAGCGTGCGCGAATGGGTGCGATCACTTCGCGCATAAAGTCATCAACTTGCTCAGGCGACCGGCCGACGAAAGCCATTGGATCGACTAGGCTATCGATGTCTAGATCTGCGTAAATCGCATCGCTTTTTAATCGCTCAAGCAAATCGTTGGGTTTGCCTTCTTCGTTCACGGTCAATGAGGCCGCGCGACTATGTTGACGGATCGATTCGTGGATTTCTTGCCGGTCTGCGCCTTGAGAGACCGCTGCCATCATGATCGCTTCGGTGGCCATGAACGGCAGTTCCTCGGCCAAGTGTTTTGCAACCTGTTTCTCGTGCACAACCATTCCTTGGGAGACATTCTGCATTAGCATCAGGCAAGCATCAATGGCAAGGAAGGCTTGCGGAATGACTAGCCGTCGATTGGCGCTGTCGTCGAGCGTTCTTTCCATCCATTGTACGGCGGCAGTTTGAGCGGATGAGGATTGCAATGACATGACGAATCTTGCCAACGAACACATGCGCTCGCTGCGCATCGGATTCCGTTTGTAAGCCATCGCGGACGAACCGATTTGATCTTTTTCGAACGGCTCCTCAAGCTCTTTGCGGCTTGAAAGCAATCGAATGTCTGTGGCGATCTTATGAATGCTCTGGGCGATGCCCGACATCACATCCATAACCTGTGAATCAATCTTTCGCGGATAAGTTTGGCCCGTCACCGCATAGCTTGATGGAAAGCCGATCCGCTCGGCAATGTTCTGTTCCAGTTTGCGAACCTTGTCGTGATCGCCCTCGAACAACTGAAGAAAACTAGCTTGAGTTCCGGTTGTTCCTTTTGCGCTTCGGGCCAGCAAGCTATCCAGTCGATGTTGCAACTCATACAAGTCGAGCACCAAATCATAGGCCCATAGCGTCGCACGCTTGCCAACTGTTGTCGGTTGCGCCGGTTGCAAGTGGGTGAATGCGAGGCAGGGTAGGGCACGATACTTTTCTGCAAAGCTCGCCAAACTCAGGATGACACTTGCCAATCGATTCGCAATCATCTGCATGCCGCTGCGCATCAGCATCAGATCGGCATTGTCGGTCACATAGCAACTTGTCGCACCCCAGTGAATGATGCCTCGCGCGTCAGGGCACTGGTCACCGTAAGCGTGTACGTGAGCCATCACGTCATGACGCAATCGCCGTTCGTAGTCCGCCACCGATTTCAAATCGATGTCCTGTGCGAATTGCTTCAGTTGCTCAATCTGCG
>JBGSJB010000089.1:0-4030 GCA_041742175.1 Pirellulaceae bacterium | reverse complement strand
TGCCGTGGAATTCGAAGCCGCAGAAATTGAAACGAAACCCAGACCAACTTCTAAGGCGAGGTCCGATTTAGGTTCGTCGCTTGATCGGCGCGGAGACGCGTAAAAGCTTCGTACAATCCCCAGTGAGGGCCGATCCCTTTTTGCGTTGACAACTGAGCCGCTTGATCCTGAATCTCAGCCGCTGAAGGCGATACCGATCGCTCGTGCCAGGCACTCAAACGATCAAGCGCCGGAAAGCTCACCGCACTGCAAAACAGCAACACGAGAAACAATCGAGCCAGCCGAAAGAAACCGACTCGATCCGCGGCTGCTTCGCGGGCCGCTTCCAACGTGCGTGGGCGTAAGTTATCCGATGGCACGACATAACTGCCCGCCGATTTAATCAACGACTCGATTGGCACCAAGAAAGAATCGTCATCTCGTAAGTCTCTAGCCACGTCGCACCTCGTTTTCCAACGAACGCAAGTGACCAGCCAATTTACTGAGCGCGTAACGATAGCGACTGGCAGCAGTCGCGGCGGGCAGATCAAGGACTTCGGCGATCTCCGCGAAAGTCATCTCTTCCCAAATCTTGAGTACCACAACTTCGCTTTGCTCAGTCGGCAACGAACGCAAGGCGCTCCAAACAGCCCGGTGCGTCTCTTCCAGTTCCAATTCGTCGACCGTTCGCCGAGTCAAAAGATCTGCCAAGCTACTGACCAATGGCCAGCGTTTTTTCTTGCGGAGGATAACCAGCGATTCGTTCCGCACCATTCGCAGCAGGTAAGACCACGGCGCA
Source organism: Pirellulaceae bacterium (assembly GCA_041742175.1). GTDB lineage: Bacteria > Planctomycetota > Planctomycetia > Pirellulales > Pirellulaceae > Aureliella. The sequence goes on along the minus strand of JBGSJB010000089.1, from coordinate 3,252 downwards.
TCGGCGGCTCGAACCAGCCTTATATTGCTCACCACTCGGACAAGTGCGGCCTGGACGGCGTCTTCGGCGTCATGCTGATTGCGAGTGATCGTGACAGAGAATCGCACCAGCCGCGTCGCAGTTAAGTCGAAGAGCCCCGAAAGGCCAGCAGCACCATTCGCCGCTATGCACTCAATGCACAGGCGAACCTGCTCGGTGAAAGGAACGATTGTCTTCACGGTTGACTTCATGATCCCAATAGGATGCGCGAGAGTTGGGCGTTTGTCTAATTCTTTTAAAAAGAATTTCGCGTGCTCGAAAGGAAATCCAGGAACCGCCCGATTCGCTCGGTGGAATGAAGAATGAATCAGCAGGCGTGCTCTCTCTCCCGGTCCGCGGACGTCCCGTCCGCTGCACCCGCCACTTATGCAAGACCTATTGCCGTCTCGCCCTCGTTCCCAGGCATATCCGGCAGAGCCCGGGAACCAGTTGCTAGAAGTGACCTAACCGAGTGCCACAAGCGCGCGGGGCCGCCCGCGGTCCGAATCGGAGAACGGTGGGAAGCAATGTCTATGGACGCCTTCTCGCTCCAAGCGATACCACTGTCGAGATTTGCAGGAAGGTCAGCCCGCTATCCGAAAGCAACCTAACCCGGTTCGCCGTGCTCTTTTTTTTAGCGGACGGACTTGCGGCCAATTGTGCGCGATGGTCTGTGCAATCAGTTGCTCTGTCGGCTGACCGGTCAACTTGCTGACCGCCTGAGTAGACTCGAAGTTTTCCGCAGGTATCGGGAGACGCCACCGTTCGTTGATGGTGATAGTTCGGTTTTCTGTTTTCTTTGGTGCTGCCATGGCCGAATGTTACGCGCATCGCGTGACAGAGTGCAAATAGCGATCAACGAGTGAAGATGAACGCCTCTAATTTCGGTACTAAAAGAACAGTGGGAACAATTTGCCGACATCCCCCTGGCTGGCGTCGCCGTCTGTATAACTCTGGACCGCTCACCGCGGCCATGAACGCGAAAATCGTCACAATGCCCATGAAGTACGGGGTAATCCCGCATTTCGCCCAAGGAAGCAAGTGCCGAGTTATATGGAAGGCTGGCGTAAGTCCATTACCCAGATTTCCAGATAACTTGACTCCGCTCCGTGCACCTCGCTGGCTTGGTAGTTGCCGATAAAGTCGAATTTGCTTGACCACGCATTACCAACCCGCTAGGTTTAGTGTTTTGTCGCCGAACGTGTTATCTAGGCGTCAGTAGAATAATGGTTCGTCGACAGAAATCATGCACGCTCCATACGAACCGCCAAGCTCAACCTGTGACATTGAACTTCGCGAACGTAAGGTATTCGCGTACTTCATTGTTGCCACCGTCATCATACTATGCGCTGTGCTTATCGCATTTCCCGGTTTGGTGCTACTAAACCAAGAACTTGGATGGATACCCACAAAGGGACGAGTCTTCAACGTCGAATATGATGGAAAATCTGTTCCACTGAGAACTGCGATGCGAGACTCGCTTCTCTTCGGAACTGTTGCTTTTCTGCCTGGAATACTGCTCGCAGCGCGTGGGCTACTCAACGTATGTTGGAATTCGAAAATCGCCTCGAAATCCAAAGAGCTAAAGAAAAATGTCCCAGCTTTCGATGCCCATACTTGATGATCGCCAATACCGATTGATTGAATTGTTGTATAACCGTTTTCGCCTTCTCTCCCGCATTGTAAAATCGACGAACAAAGGCATGCAACGAAGCCCTCGATCAGCCGTTTTGACTTGCGTGGAGTCAATCGCTCGGGCTCGCTGATGCCAACCGTTCGTCGACTTAAATACCCTCGTGAGAATATCCCAAATGATTGCAAGAGCTTCTTTCTTTGTCATCGCCACGGGCCTCATTGTTGCATTCACTTGGGGCAATGCGACTTCGCAAGACTCGCCTTTACCCTCAACCTCCAAAGATCGCATCGCGCTGGACGGAGATTGTTGCGTTTCTGCTGTTGAATTGAATGCCTACGTAAAAGGTGAGGACCGATTCACAAGCCGATGGCGTGGACTTCGCTATCTGTTCCTGAGTGAAGAGGAAAAGGTGGTGTTTGATTCGAATCCTGAAAAATATGCGATCGCATTCGGTGGGCTTGACATCGTAGCGACCTATGGGCTTGACGGACCGCTTGATAAGAATGAGAAGACCTATGGCGTTGGACGTCACACCGATCGATTTGAAAATCGGACCTACCACTTTGCCAATGAAGCCAACTTTCGATTGTTCACGAAGAATCGAAGTGGTTACGTGCTTCGCGCACAACAGGCTGCGTACTCAAACGTAGAGAAAAAACGCGGTAAAACTCTGGCGGAATTATACCCTGAGAAATAGACGAACAATCCAATGCACCCCAGTCGCGGACGGTGCTTTGCTCAATGGTCAATCACTTGCCGCGACGGGGTGATTGGTGCCGTTCTGCCAAAATTCTGTCACATTGACTTGTTGTGAGGTCCAGAATGAGATGTCTTAGCTTTGCCCTACTGCTGGTTCTCTACACGCTCACGACCTTTGCTTCTGAGCTACCCGCCGAGAATCCAACGCCCGCATCGGTCGCGCGGCAGCGATTCAACCAGGTGTTTGTTAAGGTTATCGTGCCCGTTTCCGAACGCACTCCGAAGCAGGATGGCCCGGTCGTCGAGTCCTGGGTTGCAGAGCAACTCAGAGACCTGGGCGAGTCCAAATACTTTGCTGTCACAGACTGGGTGCCGGTATGTGATGGGCTGCTTGCGGACGATCTCATAGACAATGAAGTATGGGATGGTCGTCTTGATGACGGCAATCACCGGTATTCCTCTGTCCACGGAGACATTCCTGAGCGAGAAAACGGTCGCGTGTTGGTTAACGTTGCTGGCTGGTTGTGCCCTATTGGTGGCGAGGCGAACATCACGCTGTCGGATGAACCTGGCAGTCGAGCAGTTGGCCCCGTGCGGTTGGGTGTGGGTAAAGAAGGAAAGCGGATTAAGATCGAAGAGGGACTTCCGTATGTGGCAGTCATCATTGCGCCGCCACCTCAGCCGGGTGCCACGTCACACGGCGATGCCGAATAGGCAGAACACATTAAGGATTAGATGATGCGTCGCTTGGTTGTAGAGGTAGCGGCGGGAATGTTTGTGATGGAGGCGTGGGAGTTGGCGGCGGTGTGGTCAGCCAGCATCTAATCCTACGTTCGAGAAGCCTGCGGCTGTTGAGCGGACGTGGGCCGCAAGGGTCAGAGGTTCTGGGGTTTCTAGCC
>JBGSJB010000088.1:0-3454 GCA_041742175.1 Pirellulaceae bacterium | reverse complement strand
TCTAGCTGCGAACGTGCAGCGATCGTTCCGACGCGAGTGAATTCGCGCGGAAACAGCGAGACAGCTTTCGTGTGGTTGGTAGGCTTCCCTGCCGTTCACCACAGTGGCTTTCTGAACGAAGGCAGCGCGACAGCCGTGAATGCGGCAATCTTAGGGCGCGCGGTATCCCCATATCTTCGCTGCTTATAGAACAGGTGCGCCGTCGAAGCCATATCAATCAATGCCAGCATCCAGGATTCGCCGCTTTGAAAAATGCCTGCAATGCATGATAATGCGCAACCAACGAATCGCTGGCGGGATTCGCGTTCACCACTGTTACGAACTTACCTAACGCTATCCCACGAGTGCTTCATGAACCAAGGACCCGTTCTTACCCGCCGCTCGATCCTGCACGCGCTCACCGGCGTTGGCATCGGAACGCTGGCATTCCAACGAACGTTAGCTGCACAGGTCGCTGAGAAAGGAGTGCTCACCGCTGACATGATTCAGCAAGCCGAGTGGGTCGCTGATTTGCAGTTGAGCGATGAAGAACGTCAGTCGGTCGCGAAATCGCTGGGGAGCACACTTGCAAGTGCAGCTAGCATTCGCAAGCTCTCGATCGATGCGGACATTGCACCCTCGCAAGTTTTCCGCCCAGATTTTTTCTACTCAGTTGCCGATGCAGAAGTTGACGCGAAGAAAGCCGACGCACGGACTGCACCAACAGTTCAAGTGGCTTGGTCGGTGTACAGCAGTGCTCAAGCGATGGCGGACGATGAGTTGGCGTTCGCTTCGATCACGGAGCAAGCGAGTTTGTTGGCTGCGAAGAAACTGTCCAGCCGCGAGTTGACCGAGTTGTATTTGAGCAGATTGAAGAAGTACGATCCGCTGCTGAAGTGTGTGGTGACCTTGTTGGAAGAGCATGCACTCGAGTTGGCCGATGCGTCGGACGAACGCCGCGTAGCAAATGTCACGCGCGGCGCGCTCGACGGTATACCTTGGGTCGCGAAAGATCTCATCGCGATGCCACCTTGGAAGACGACTTGGGGCGCGGAACCGTTTAAGGAGCAGGTTCGACCCAACACAGCGACGGTGGCAACTCGCATGATGAATGAAGGCGCAGTTGTCTTGGCGAAAGTGACGCTCGGCGCAATGGCTTGGGGCGACCAATGGTTTGATGGAATGACGCGTAACCCGTGGAATCCTGAACAGGGTAGCAGCGGCTCTTCGGCTGGCAGCGCCGCTTCCGTTGCTGCGGGCCTCGCGACGTTCGCGCTCGGCAGTGAAACGCTTGGCAGTATCGTTTCGCCTTGCCGTCGCTGTCGCACTAGCGGATTGCGTCCAACGTTCGGTCGCATCAGTCGTTATGGTTGCATGCCGCTTGCGTGGTCGATGGATAAGATCGGTCCCATCGCGCGGCATGTCGATGACTTGGCGCTTGTGTTTGGTGCTTTGCTTGGAGAGGATGGTAAAGATCCCTCAGTCATCGAACAGTCATTCCAAGGGCCCGTTCGACGCAGTCTATCCGACCTTACAATCGGAATCACCGGAGAATCGCTGAACACAACTGAACAAGCGGCTCTTGAGTATCTGAAGTCCGCCGGTGCGAAGACGCAGTCGATTGACTTGAGCAGTGACCTTCCCGTGGACGCCTTGAGTGTCATGCTGGGTGTCGAAGCGGCTGCGGTTTTCGAGTCCCCGTTTCGCGCCGACCGCGCTGCGAACTACGGTTTATGGTCAAGCACCTTTCGCAACGCTCAGTTTGTAACTGCGATTCATTTTCTGCAAGCCAATCGATTGCGAGGTCAGTTGATTACCGAGACGCAGCGAAAGTTATCGGCGGTCGACGTTGTGCTCGGCGGCAATGATCTCACGCTCACCAATCTCACCGGCCATCCTTCCTTAGTCGTACACTGCGGCTCTGAAACCTCGCGCGATAAAAAAGTCCCCGGCGTTATCAAATTAACCGCCGCCGCCTACCGCGAAGACATCTTGCTCCATGTCGGCAAAGCCATTCAAACCGCGCTGCCACCTGAGCCCAAGTCGCCCAGTATTTGACTTAGATAACGTGCGTTCTGCGATTCACTTGGAATCGGTCAGCCTTTTATCGTCTTCCCGCGGGCGATCCAGGGACGTTACCAAATGACAAACGAAGATGCAGTCGTCCGCGCGACTTTTCCGGTCGATATCCACGCTCTATCCGCAGGGGACAACAAGAAGGCGGCATACGGCAACGCGGGTGTTAAGATGAAGCCATATGATATCCCGCTGCGTGCACTGACTGCCCGCGATGTTGACGGACTAGTGATGGAAGGTCGCTGTATCAGTGGTGCGAGCGCAGTGTATGATACTGAGCAGGAGATACTTGTTCCGCACTGGGGCTGATAACCCGTCTGCCTAACGCAGCAATAGACGCTGAGCCGCCGGTCGCGTCGCTACTTGAAGTCAATGTTGATTGGCGGCGCAGTCAACGTGGTTTTTCGCTGAATGAGATTTTCTTGACACCGTCAACGCGGCACAAGCAACGTAACTTTGTCGGTGACGATGATCTCTTCGAAGAGACTTAGGGCTGTTCCGTTGAAGATATCTGAGCCGATGGTGGCTTCTGTTTCGCCCACTGCATGACGATCGATGCGGCAACCGCAGATGCCAGTGACATTCCCATCGGTGTCTCTCCTCAGTACTCTGAGGAGGAGGGGCCGGGGGATGAGGAGCCCGATTACTGTATTAACGCGTGAGTATCACCATGAAGCCTATGGATAAAAAAGAGTTTTCGCGTCACTTGCGTCAAACTCAGAACACTTACGAAGATCTCCTTTGGCAACTGCTTCGCAATCGACGGCGATGCAATAAGAAGTTCCGCAGGCAGCATCCGATCGGCCCATATACCGCTGACTTTTATTGTGCTGAAGAACGACTCGTCATCGAGATCGATGGAAGCAGCCACTTTAGCGAAGAAGGTAGACGGCACGACGAAGCTCGGGATCGCTTCATGAACTCACAAGGCATTCGCGTCCTGCGATTCACAGGCAAGCAAGTGGAGTTCGAAACCGATTCGGTGCTCGAGAAGATCGACCAAGCTCTTGACCCCTCATCCCCCGACCCCTTCTCCCCGGAGTACCGGGGCGAAGGGGAGTAGCGGCTGTTCTTAGGTGTTCATTTTATATTCATTGTTTATCCAATCTTATCTCAACCCAAGCCCGCTCGTTTTAAAGTCACCGACATCCTGAGGCGGGATCGTTGGCAGGCGAAGCTCGATCAGCAAGGTTACAACGACCAGCGGATAGCGGACATCAGCACGGTGATGAATGCACTGACCGCTTGTCGCACGGGTTATCTCGGAAGCCATCTGTATAACTGCCAGAGCTGCGATCGGCGGTTGATTGGACTGGATCACTGCGCTAACCGCCACTGTCCAACCTGCGGATACGAACGACGCGAACAGTGGCGCGAAAGCATGATCGACTGGACTCTG
>JBGSJB010000087.1:0-7499 GCA_041742175.1 Pirellulaceae bacterium | reverse complement strand
CCCATTTTGCCACTCGCATTGTTTGCGGGAGCAAGTTTCGCTGGATGGCGATCCGCGATCGGTGTCACTTTGGTCACGATGTTCGTTAGCGATCTGTTTCTAGGTCTGCACTGGACCATGCCGATCGTTTACGCCAGCATTTGCGTCAACATTCTGATCGGTCGCTTGTTCGTAACCATGCGCCAGCCTTGGACCGTCCCGTTTGGCGCTCTTTTGGGCAGCGTTCAGTTTTTTGTGATCACCAATGCAGCTTGCTTGACCGACTTCAGCGCAGCCGGCGTGGCGCAGTGCTACACCAGTGCACTGCCGTTCTTCAGAACTTCGCTAGCTGCTGATTTGCTGTTCTCAGTTGTGTTGTTCGGAAGCTTTGCCGTTGTGCAGAACCTTGTGCCAGCACTTCGTGACCGCCGCGTTATTAGCAACTAGAGCTACGTCGCGTATTAGTTTGAGGGTGGCATATTTGTAGGACCGACTTTCGAGTCCGTCGGCGTCACTAAATAGACGTCACAGGAAAGCCGTCCTATCCCAATATCTAGCTGTAACGCTGCGCTATTGTTGGCAAACTTGCGAACATGTTAATCGCGCTGATTCCGGTGACTGATAAACTGCTTGGATTCGATGTTTGACTTCCGAAAAGCCCGCGTTCTCTCTCGCGGGCTTTCCGAACTTGAAAGTCTGCAGGACTCCCAATGCAGCCAAACTTTCCATTGAGCCGATGAACGCGCGGCTCGGTTCGTCGAATGGCTGCTACCCGCTCCAGTGCAACAACTGCATCCGCGACCGGCATGCTCATCGCTATCGCAAATCGGACTGGCGCCGATCCATCAACGCTGAAGCCTCGCACTTTACCACCGACACAACTGGCAGAGCGTATTCACTAACTCAGCAGTCGCATAAGACGACTATAATAGCCGCTCGATTTCCCTCCAATCACCCAAGCCTGCCGAGGTCGAGCGATGAAGTTTTTGATTGTTGCCTTTTTGGTCTGCTGCAGTTTCGCAGTGGCGAGTGGCGCGGACCGCCCCAACGTCCTGTTTATCGCCGTCGATGACCTGCGACCAGAAATGGGCTGTTACGGTAACATGGTGGTTAAGACGCCTAACTTAGATCGGTTGGCGGCACGCGGAACCGTCTTCAACCGCGCTTACTGCCAGCAAGCCGTATGCAGCCCTTCGCGCAGCTCATTGATGACTGGCAGACGTCCCGATGCAACACGCGTTTGGGATTTGGAAACACACTTTCGCGTTGCACTTCCCGACTGCGTGACAATTCCAGAACACTTCAAAGCGAACGGTTACCACTGCGCAGCATTGGGAAAAATCTATCATGGCGGTTTTGAAGACGGACGATCGTGGAGCGAACCGCACTGGTATGCAACGGGCCGCACAGTCGACACCGATCCAGCGGATTGGACGAAGCGCAAAGTCCAGCCTTTTCAGTCTTTGGTAAAAGAGTATTCTGCGAAAGTCGCAAGGGATACGACGAGCAATCAATCAGCGGGCCGCACAGCCAAAAACAACAAGAAGAAAAACGGACCCGCCTTCGAGATCAGTCCCAAAGAGGATGAGCAATTGCCTGACGGCGCCACCGCAGTGGAAGCGGTGCGACGTTTACAGTCCCTCAAGTCTGGCGAAAAACCATTCTTTCTCGCAGTTGGCTTTGTGAAACCGCACTTACCGTTTGTGTCGCCGAAAAAGTATTGGGACCTTTACGACGCAGAAAACATACCCTCGCCGGCGACACGTTCCTTACCAACAGGTGCACCAGAGTTCTCCGGTCATACGAACGGTGAATTGCATAATTACAGAGGTGTTCCTTCTGAGAACCCCATCCCGGAGGACTTTGCTCGCGAACTTCGGCATGGCTACTACGCAAGCGTTTCCTATATTGACGCTCAAGTCGGGCGACTGCTCGATGCGCTGGATCGCGAAGGACTCGCCGACAACACCGTCGTGGTTCTTTGGGGAGATCATGGTTGGCACTTGGGCGATCACGGACTGTGGCACAAGCACACGAACTTTGAACTCGCCGCACGCGCTCCGCTGATCGTCAGCGCGCCGCGACAGGCAGCTGCGGGGAAAAAGTGTAACGCAACCGTTGAATTTGTTGACGTCTATCCAACTCTCGCTGAGCTCTGCGGGCTGGAAATCCCAGCTGGACTAGATGGATTAAGCCTGAAACGCTTCATCGAGGATCCCAACGCAGAGGCGAGCAAAGTTGCGATTAGCCAGTACCCGCGCGCGGCTGGGCGTCCCATTGGGCAGTTGATGGGCTATAGCATCCGCGATGCTCGCTACCGATTGACGGTCTGGCGCGAGCGCGCTAGCGACAAAATTATCGCAACTGAGTTGTACGACTACAACAACGACCCTCAGGAGACAATGAATGTCGCAGTCAAGCCCGAGAGCCAAGCGATTGTGGCCCGTCTGTCAAAACACGTGCCGCCACACACTCCATCGGACGCCACCCCGCACTAGCATCTGTGCCGAACTTCCATGCGCACACTTTCGACTTCATCGGCTTCACTCACCACTGCGGTGTTGAGCGAGCAGGTAAGTATAAGCTAAAGAGGAAAGGCAGCGACGAAGAAGTTTTGGCAGAAGGTTTCTTCAGTTCTGAGAGGGTTTTTGGGGTGCAACGTGACAAGGAAACACTATTGTGACACCACCGACGAGTACCCCACATAGTTTTCCATTCGGCCCCCCTAGAAAAACCCTTGCGACTGATGCCGTGTCGGATGGCTTGCCGGCGCGAGACGCCTAGTGCCATTAACTCTCGGATGCGCGTGCGAACATGTCGCCAACGTTTCCAGTAACAACACCGAATGCGTCTGCCCAGCCTTCTGCAAGAAAAGACACTGGCACTGTTCCAAGCTTGCGAACAGTTTCAATTGCGAAGCAAGACCATAGTAGCCCATCCAGCCTCGAACATAACGCTTGAGTTCCCCCAAACGTTGCTCCATCGAGATCCCTCGGCTGCGCCCAGTGTACAGACTCCGGCCCAGCAGAAGCAGCATAGTCCCATACATTCGCAGGCTTCCTTTCCACGCTCGGTCACCCTCGCGCAGTTGTCTTCACCTAGTGCTTGCACTCTTGAAGTTGTCATTTGGTATACTGATCTCCTCAAGTTACCTGTCTCGCACCGGGGACTTAAACCCCATAAACTAATGCCCATGACGGGCGTACCAAAGTGATGCAACCGAGTTCTCGATAACGTCGCGCTTAATAAATACCCAACTCCTCGAACCGGCTGATCGCCAGCGTTCGTCCCAGGAGAATTGATGGCATTTCCAGACGCGGAAATTTCAGTCGTCACAGAGGATAAACTTTGCGACTATCTTCTCAATCCGTCGCATCCGGTTGGCGGACCGAAGGCCGCTTGGTTTGCTTCGATTGGATACACTCGCGAGAACTGGAGTGAACTTCGCGATGACCTTCTTTCAATGGAGATGACGTGCGAAGACTTTGTTGCCAAACCCTCGCCTTATGGTGTAAAATACGAGACGACAGGTGTTCTGGGGACAGATGGGCATCGTCCTGGCAAAGTTGTTGCCGTTTGGATTGTTGAAGATAACTCACCACCTCGATTGGTTACTGCATACCCAGGAAATGGCTGATGATCGCCGAACATTCAATGGTTGTTCTAAATATCGACAAACCTGCCTCAGGTCTGTTCGCTGGAGACGTTGGGGCGGTAGTGCACGTTCACGCAAGTGGCTCAGCATACGAGGTCGAATTTGTTGATGGCGATGGATCTACTGTTGCCTGTATTACTCTAGATGCAAAGGAAGTTCGCACTATCGACCGGGGCGAACTACTGCACACACGACGTTATGCCGAAGGGACGAACAATACGATGGACCAAAGTCCTCAATAGTCAGTTTTCAATGGATACCAATCCCTTCGGACTTGGTCATCGTCAACGTTCCCCGACAAAAGCAAACCTTAACTCCAAACGCCCACCATGTGCGAACTAGTTTTGGAACTCGAAGAGTCGTTCGGAATCGAAGTCCCTGAACACCAAGCTGCCGACATCTTCACGGTCGGCGATCTCTATGCTTTTGTCTTATTGGCGACTGCCAATCGCACCCGAAATCTTGACGTCTGTCTATCCGCTCGCGTTTTTCGCTCTTTGCGTCGGCATCTCCTGCTTCACTCTCTCGACTCGCCTTCACCAATCGCTCGTCGAATCTCTCCTTCGACGCCACTCCTAGAAGTACTTCCCCGGACCAATCGCCGAGAAGCATGGACGCGAATGGGTGACGAGTTGTTGATTCGGCTTCCGCCTTTGTGCCGCCCTCGATACATAACTTTCGTCGGCGTCGCTATTTCACTGGTGGCTTCCATCGGTTGCTTCTTCATGCTTGGAAATTCGATATTTTCAACAGTGATATCTGTTGTATGCTTTGTTGGGGTGGCTGCTATCATCTTTTGCGCCACCCGACCACTTGCGACGCTACCCGATGCAACATTTGACACGCTTCGCGGTTTGACCGAACAAGTGCTGGCACGAAACGCGGCAAAGCTTGCAGACCAACACAACGCTTTTAGCCATCGCGACGTTTGGACCATCCTAACGCTGATCTTAAGTGATCAACTTGGTGTTGACCGCAGCAAGATTAATCCGGGTGCCCACCTAGTTCGTGACCTCGGATACGAATGACGGGGAACACATTAAGTATTAGATGATGCGTCGCTTGGTTGTAGAGGTAGCGGCGGGAGTGTGTGTGATGGAGGCGGAGGAGTTGGCGACGGAGCGGTCAGCCAGCATCTAATCCTACGTTCGAGAAGCCTGCGGCTGCCAGAGCGGACGTGGGCCGCAAGGGTCAGAGGCGCTGGGTCTTCTAGCCAGATTTAGTAGCGAGTTTTTCTATCGCTCGCGGTTTGAGTCGCCGCCACGATTTTTCAACTACTGAGCCGCACTTCTCGACCCGCGCGGCGAAGCTCCGATGCGCATACCATCGGGCAACGGGCGAGCTGCACAGAGGAAGCCTTCGTCGAACAACGCTGCTTTGAGCACTCGGAACTGCTCGAACGAATCGGGATAAACCCAGACCGTGACAACCGTTTCGCCTGGATCGCGACTCGCCAAGTCCAATCGCAACCGTCCAGAAGGTGACAAAGCGTATTCGAGAGATTCAGCGGCGAAATCTGGTGTGGTTTCTATTTCGAATCGATCAAGTTCGAATCCGCCGCGCACCGCAGCCATCTTGTAGCGCATCATGAAACCGCCGACTGGGCCGAGCGTTTCTTCGATGCCGCCGCGCGAAGCGTTTCGTTGAGCGGCCAGCGGGATTTGGCGTTTGAGCATTTCGATCAGTTGATCCCACGGTACCACGGTCACTTGGCCGCGCTGCAGTCGGATATGCATCTCGCGTCCAAAAACAGTCTTTGCCATCGGTGTCGGCAGGTGCTCAAGCACGATCTTCGGTCGTTTGTGTTCCTCGGCAGCGCCCAACAGCGCGTGCGTCTTTTTCAGTTTTGATTCGAGTTCTTCGAGCTTCTGTTGATTTTCAATCGACTCGCGTTTAGCGGAATCGGTTGAGCTCATTTCAGTCGCGATCGCTTGCCGCGAAAGTGTCACCTGTTCAAGCAACCGATCGCGTTCCGCGCGACGATACTCGCCTTCCAGCGAATACTCTTGCAACTGTATCGCTTGTTCAAGCAAAGCTTGCTGGAGCGCTTCAGCTCGCTTCACCGGTTCAGCTCGTTTAAAGTCTTCTTCGACTTGCTCAGCCAACTGCTTTCCATGCTCTTTGGCATCCGTCGTCGTCTGCGATCCGACAAGCACAACCAAGATGATCATGATGCCGACCAAGTTGGCGGTCGTATCCAAGAAGGAGTCTTCACCAACAGAAATATGTTCGTCTGCGTTGCGAGGCATAATGATTTACTAACTCAAAATTGTAGATTCCATCACCCGACTGCTCGTAGTCCCAACTCGTTCTCGTACTCGTACTCGTAATCAGGCGCCAGCCGGTACTCGTGCTCGTACTCGTACTCCTACTCGAGGTCTTGAGATCGAGTACGAGTACGTTTGCATTGAGTACGAGGACCATTGCATTGAGTACTTAAGTACGATTCATGAGTCTGCGTATCGCGCGGTCATTTGGCTGTGCGACGTTTTACGGTCAGTCCACTTCCTTCGAGCAAGCGTTCCAGTTGCGTGCATCTCGATTCGGCTCCAGGGGCGACATCGACGACCAATTCAGGTTTCCAGTAACCGCTACCGAGTGCAATGCCCCAACTCGAGACTCTACCGGTGATCGCCTTTGCTAGTCGCTCCGCGCTCTCCTGCGGATGCTGACCAATGGGAATCGTCACTTGATTGGCTGCGGAGTTGTCTTGCATCATCACCCAGCGGTCGCTGTAACAAACAACGCGAATCGAACGCACCACGGCGGTTTTGGATTGCGGCCCTTCGGACCACGCCCAATTGCGACCACGTTGTCGAGCCACCGGTTCGCTCTGATCGCTGGCTGGCCCAGTCACGGACCCCGACGGAGAACCGCGAGTCATGTCCATGTTCAAGGACGGAGCTCCTTGCTGAACCTCGCCAGTTGGAGAAGCGGTGGGATCGTTCGCTGGGTTTCCAGCCATCGAGCTCATGCCGCCCATCGACGCCGCACCAGCTCCGCCGCCCGCTCCCGATGGAGCCGTGCTGCTCGAGCCACCGAACATTCCAGCCGGTCCACCTGGTCCCGACGCCGCTCCACCACTTGCCCCAGATGCAGATCCAGATCCAGATCCAGACCCGTTTGAACCTGCAGCAACGCTTGAATTGCCGCCTGCACTACCATTGCGACTTGATCCATCGCTCAGCAGGTCACCGCCATCGCCTGCACCATATGCACCGTTCGCATCACCAGAACCAAAGTAAGATCCCTCGGATGCCCCCACCGTTCCAGCTCCGCCGTCCGCAAAGTAGCTTGAGCCATCCGGCGTTCCGTTCGCGCTCATTCCGCCCGCACCACTTGCCCCGGCACCGTTACTTGGACCAGCAAAGCCAAACTGCGATCCAGCACCAGCACCGCGCAAACCGTTGGCACCATTTGCGCCGCTTGAACTGCTCGCACTTCCCATCCCAGAGCCCAAACCTGAACCTCTGCCCGCGCCATTCTGCGCCGTAGCAAAACCGCCGCGAGTTCCTGAAGTTCCACTGCCAGATCCACCACCGGCTCCGCCACCACCAGATCCAGCTCGACCGCCACCGACCCATTCGTCGCCCAAGTCACTGCCGTCGTCCGCGAACTCGAGATTCTCATCCGCTGAAGCACTGCCTTGAATGTATTGCCGATACTTGGCAGGCATCGCCATCACCAAAGCCGCCTGGCGGTCGCGCGCGAGCACTAGCGCCTGCTCGATCTCAGCCGCGATGCCAGGTTCGCTCTCGGGGAAAGTCAACTCGAGTTTCTCGTCAATCAATTCATATCCAAACTGATCATCCCATCCCGACATCGCTTGCCGCGCCATCGCATACGTGCGCACACCTGACGGACG
>JBGSJB010000086.1:0-8903 GCA_041742175.1 Pirellulaceae bacterium | reverse complement strand
CCAATGCTAATGACGGCATGGAAATGGGGACCAGCACTTGCCGCCGGTTGCACAGTCGTCATGAAGCCCGCTGAGCAAACGCCGCTCACCTGCCTGCGCATGGCTCAGCTCGCTCAAGAAGCCGGTGTGCCGGACGGAGTTATCAACGTTGTGCCTGGTTACGGTCCGACGGCCGGCGCCGCAGTTGTCAAACATCCTAGCATCGACAAAGTCGCCTTTACGGGGGAACATCGCACAGCGCAAATCATCATGCGCGAAGCAGCGGAATCGCTCAAACGAATCACTTTTGAACTGGGTGGCAAGAGCCCGAACGTGATTCTCGCCGATGCCGATTTGGATGCCGCAGCTGCAGGTGCTGATTTGGGTTTGTTCTTTAACCAAGGCCAATGTTGCTGTGCAGGCAGCCGCGTGTTCGTGCAAGACTCGGTGCATGACGAGTTCGTCGAAAAACTGCGTCAGCGAGTTGCTAACCGCAAGCTTGGCGACCCTCTAGCGGCCGATACGGAGCAAGGTCCGCAAGTCGATCAAGCTCAGTTCGATAAGATTCTGTCTTACATCGACAAAGGCAATAACGAGGGAGCGCAGTGCATCGCAGGTGGCGCGCGGTTTGGCAATCGCGGCTATTTTGTGCAACCGACGATTTTCTCGAATGTCAAAGACAATATGTCGATCGCTCAGGAAGAGATCTTTGGACCAGTGATGAGCGTGTTGAAGTTCAGCGACTGGGAAGAGCTGATTCAACGTGCCAACCAGACGTTTTTCGGACTAGCGGCCGCGGTTTGGACCAGCAACGTTTTCAAAGCGCACGATTTCGCTCGACGTGTTCGCGCCGGAACGATCTGGGTCAACTGCTACGATGTTTTCGACGCGGCAGCACCGTTCGGTGGTTTCAAGATGTCCGGCCAGGGCCGCGAGCTAGGCGAAGATGGTCTTCGACCCTACGTCGAAACGAAGACGGTAACGATGAGCCTCGGATAAGAATCGATTTCGAATTTAACGATACCCTAAAGGGCTGGCTGTTCGCCCAGCCCAGGCTGAAAAGGCTGCTGGCCTGGGTACAAGAGCGAATCGAATCCTATAGGGCAACGGCTCTGCAATTTGATGCCGAGCCACAGTTGACCCGAGCAGGCACAGTTGACCCAAGCAGGCGGCGTTCTTTGATCGCGAACAAAACCCAGACCTTTACTCAAGCCTGGGATCGGCAAAACGACGGACTCTTAGCACTGAAAACAGACTGCAGCGAAGCCTAACAGCTTCTGATGAAATCGGTTGCCATGAAGTCCCGTAGATGTTTTCGGTTTAGCGACTAGCTATCGGCGAGCGGCTTCTGCTTCTCGGTGATAACTTGGCTTTCGGCCGCTTTTTCAGCGTTCAGTTGAATGTACTCTTTCCATTCTTCTGGAACGTTGTCTTCGTGAAAGATCGCTTCGACTGGGCATTCGGGTACACAGGCTTCGCAGTCAATGCACTCTTCGGGGTGGATGTATAACATCTTCTCACCCTCGTAGAAGCACTCGACCGGGCAGACGACCACACAATCTGTATAACGACATCCAACGCATGGTTGAGTGACCACGTGAGTCATTGCTGCAAGACCTTTCTAGGAATCAACTTTAGTCTAAAAGTTTGCCAAGTAGTAGCGAGCCAGCTAGCCGGAGATAGTTCGTCGGGCTGTTCGAAAGTGATAAGGCATGGTAGGCACACCATAATCACCTGTCAAGCTAGCCCAAGCCGCCAAGTCAGCGTGATCCGCATTGGCAGGCTCGGTTCACTCTCAAGGAACTGTGTTAAAAATTCGGTCGCCCGCGTCACCCAAGCCCGGCACGATGAACTTATGTTCGTTCAACTCCGGATCTATCGCACAAACATAGACGCTGACTTGCGGAAACTCGCTCTGAAGTCGCTCAATTCCTGGTCGTGACGCGATAATGCTAAGAACTCGTACATCCGGGCATCCCCAGCGATGGAGAGCTTCGATTGCGGACACCACGCTTCCGCCGGTCGCCAACATCGGATCGATCACAAAACCGATATCGCTCGCTCCGCCCACTTGCAACTTGCAATAGTATTCTACAGGCAGTGAAGTTTTTTCGTCGCGGTACATGCCGAGATGCCAGACCGCCGCGTCGGGCAAAAGCTGTTGAAGTGGCTCAATCATGCCCAAGCCGGCACGCAAGATAGGAACGAGCGCAATTTTCGGTGCTAGTTCGGCTCCATCCATTTCCGTGATTGGCGTCTCGATTCGCTTCGTTCTTAGTGGCAAGTCCTCGGTCGCGGCAAACGCAAGCAACGTCGCCAAGCGATAGGTTTGCTGGCGGAAAAGAGAGGGCGGGGTCGTTTTGTCACGAAGAATCGTGAGGTGATGGCTAACCAATGGATGCGTCAGTTCAACAACACCAGCCACTTTGACCTCATCTGTTTCTGAGTTTTTCGAGCATGCTAAGCCAGCAATTTATACTTTACCACTCATTCCGAGGTAGATCGTACTAATTGCAGCAAAGCACAAACAGGGGGCAATCGGGCGCAGTCCGATCGCTGTTAAATCTTTGAGCGGACTAATTTAGACTATTCCCCTCCTTCTGCACTATTGGAAAGCAATGAAACTCATCTTAAAACACGACGTCAACCAAGACCCGAAGCAGGTTTGGTCAGGTTTTGATCAGTCGCTTTTTGAAAAGCTCGCGCCACCGTTTCCTCGCATCCGACTGCTGAGATTTGAAGGCAGCACAACGGGCTGTTTCGTAGAAGTCGAACTTAATTTCGTACTATTCCGCCAGATTTGGCAGAGCGAGATTGTGGATCATGGCGAGTCGGATGCGGAGATTTGGTTCGTAGATCGAGGAACGCGCCTACCGTTTTTCTTGAAATTCTGGCTGCACCGACACCGCTTGTTGAAAACTGAATCCGGGACGCAAATCACTGATGACATCGAGTATCGAACTGGATCAACGCTTTTGGATTACATCATGTTTCCGCTCATGTGGGCACAGTTCGCCTATCGCGGGCCAATTTATCGCAGATCATTTAACAGCAAACGTTGAAAAATGTTTAAAATTGATTGCTTCCCAGTGATTAAATTGATTTGAAGTTAGCGATCCAATGCGACCCGAGCCCCACGATTATTCCCCCCAAGCCGCAGGTTATGTGGCGCTGGTTCCCGAAGAGGATGTTCTGCCGGTGTTGCAGCACCAATTGGATGCGGCGGTGTCCTGGTGGCGAACGTTTCCAGAGTCTGCGAAATGTACCGTGCATCCGCCTTACACGTGGGAGTTGCGGCAAGTGTTGCATCACATTGCAGATGCCGAACGCATATTCGGTTATCGGTTACTGCGTATCGCTCGCGGTGATCAAACTCCGTTGCAAGGTTTCGAAGAGAACGAGTACGCCGACAAGACGTTGGAGCTCGAGTGCTCGTTGGCTGACATCGTTAACGAGTTCGCGGCGCTGCGGCAAGCCAACTTATGTGTGCTGAAGAGTTTGCCGGCAGAGGCTTGGGATCGAGCTGGCTCGGCGAGTGGTGCCCGGGTAACCGTTCGCGGACTCGCTTACATACTCGCTGGGCATGTTCGACATCACGACGCAGCGCTGCGAAAACGTATGGCAACAAAGGCTTAAATGTTCTGCCTGCCAAGTGCTCCTCTTTAACAGCTAGTTGCATTCGCAACCTTTACTCCAACAAAGCTCCGTCACTTGACTGATTCCGAATTACTGTCCTCCTTCAAGTTGTTGTGGGCCGAGGCAGATGCGATCTGGGAAGCCAACGGGAACGCACCGGCTTATGCGCTGTATGTTAGCGCTGACTACACAGCGATCTTCGAGAAACTATGTGAATTGCGTGGCCGCGTTGAAACGATTCTCGAATGGGGATCGGGCTTGGGGGTCGTAACGATCATGGCCAATCGCTTGGGCTTCGACGCTTACGGAATCGAAGCGGAAGCGGATTTAGTCAAGTTAGCCGAAGGGCTGGCGACGAAGTACTCAGCGACTCCGCAGTTCGCGATCGGTTCGTTCATACCCGCCGAGTTTGAAGAGGATTTCGGAGCTGGCGAAGAGTTTGGGCGGACTTTGACGAACCTCGCGCCAGCTTACGAAGAACTCGATATGGAGCTGCGAGACTTTGATTTGGTATACGCTTTTCCTTGGCCGGATGAACATGGCATCTATCGCAGTATCATGAAACGTCACGCAAATCGAAATGCACTTTACATGCGCTACGACGCGCGCGAAGGTTTATCACTCACCCGCGTCGGGAAACGAACCGAAGCATAAATTCACACGCGCTCACAGGGTATCGAGTGGATCGATATCGATTACGTATTGCACATCTTTCGGCGGCTTGATTTCCGCAATCGTACGCAGAATCAAGCGATTCAGCGGTTCAGCTTGAGTCGACATCATTAGCGCATGAAAACGATACTTGCCGCGCAGTTTCGCAAGTGGTGGTGGTGCCGGGCCGAGAATACGACAGTCGATTCCTTGTTGTTTGCGAGTGGCTTGCAATCGCTTTACGAACGACTCGGCGAACTCTTCAACTTCTTCTAGAACCGGTCCGCGCATGATGATGCGTGCTAGGCAACCGAATGGCGGATAACCAAACTGCTCGCGCTTCATCAGTTCATCCGCAGCAAAGCCCATGAAGTCGTGTTTCGACGCGGCGATAATCGAAGGGTGATCAGGGGAATAGGTTTGCACCATCACGTGACCGGGTTTTTCGCCGCGGCCGGTGCGTCCAGCCACCTGTGTTACCAACTGAAACGTTCGCTCCGCCGCGCGGAAATCTGGAAAGTGCAATGCACTGTCTGCGTTGATCACGCCGACCAGCAGCACGTTCGGAAAATCCAAACCTTTGGCGATCATCTGAGTGCCGAGCAAGATATCGACACGCCCTTCACGAAACTCGGTAAAGACGCGTTCATGACTGCCCGGCTTGCGCATCGTATCGCTATCCATTCTCGCGATCGTCGCTTTCGGAAATCGCTGCTGCACTTCGATTTCCAAACGTTGCGTTCCCAAGCCGCTAAAGCGAATGCCATCGAAGTTGCACTTAGGGCAAACTGGCGGTGTACCGATCTGGTAATCGCAGTAGTGGCAGATCGCTTTGCCTCCATCGCGATGATGTGTCAGCGGCAGATCGCAGTCCGGGCAAGTGACAACATCGCCGCACGAAGGGCATTGAATCGTCGTCGCAAAACCGCGGCGATTCAGCAGCAGAATGATTTGGCCTTTTGTGCCGAGCGTCTCGTGAATCGCTTGTTGTAGTTGGCGCGACAATGACCCTCGCGATGGCTCTGAAGAACCTTGTCGCATATCGATCGTTGTCACATGGGGCAGCGGTCGATTGTGAATGCGTCGCGGCAAAGTCGCCAATCGATACTGGCCCATCTGAGCTCGCCGCCAACTTTCGAGCGATGGTGTGGCGGAGCCGAGCACAAGTGGAATTTGTTCCAGAAATGATCGATGCAAAGCGACATCGCGGGCGTGGTATCTCGGCAGTGTATCTTGCTTGAACGATTGCTCATGTTCTTCGTCGATAACGATCAAGCCAAGTCGCGGGACGGGAGCGAAGATCGCGCTGCGCGGACCGATCACCACAGGCACTTGGCCAGCCGCAATCATGCGCCACTGATGATGGCGCTCCACCGGACTCATGTTGCTGTGCAGCACCGCAACTTGACCAAAGCGTTGAACGAAACGTTGACGAGTTTGTGGAGTGAGGCTGATCTCAGGTACGAGCACAATGGCTTGCCGACCGTACGACAGCACTTCGTGGATCGCTTGCATGTAAACTTCGGTCTTGCCGCTGCCGGTGATTCCGTACAGCAAGATCGTCTGCTGTTTGCCTGAATTGAGTGCGTCCATCACGTGTGCGAGAGCTTGACGTTGGTCGACGCTCAGGGCCAAGGGCGGTCCATGCGGCCGCGCAGCGCGTGCACCGAGGTCATCGAAAACGCGTTCCGACCTCGCGTCGATAAAGCCGGTTTCGCGAAGCGAATTGATCGGGCCGGTCGAGCATTCTGCTAGCTTTTGAAGTTGGTCGATCGTCACGCCGCCGCCAGCCAGAATTAACTGCCGCAGAACACTTTGCTGCTTCGGCGAGAGTCGCTGCAACTTTGCGTCATCATTCGCCGTAGCGGTCGGGTAGAGCATCACACGTTCGCGGCTGCCCGCAGAAGCTCGCACGCCGGCTGGCACCGCTGCTTCGAAGACTTGTCCGAGCGGCGCGATGTAGTAGCGGCTCATCCACTGAAACAACTCAAGCAACTTCGGCGTACACAACGGCTCGGGATCGAGAACCGTAGTGATCGGCTTGAACGCGTCTGCAGACTGGCGAATCATCTCGACTGCCACGACGTAGCCCAGCATCTCGCGATTGCCGCGACCAAGCGGAACTTTCACCCGCACGCCCAACCGCACTTCCGCAGCGAGCTCGTCGGGCACAAGGTAGTCGAGCGGACCGTGCGGCGGCTCGGCGAAAACGATCTTCGCCACCCGGCACTCGCCTTGCAGATCCAGCTCCCATGGAGGAACATCTGTGGCGAACAGTTCTGGTTGCTGCTTGGACATGGATGGCCTGTTGTGATCCGTGCGACCCGATTGGATCGTTTTCCTGAGGTTCTATTTATATGTCAGCAGCGGCGATTCGTCAGCAAGTTGAAGTAGATCGCGTCGGCGTTTACGGCGGATCGTTTGATCCAATTCACCTCGGTCATTTATTAATCGCTGAAATCGCTCGCGAGCAGCTGAATCTGAGCGAAGTGCGCTTCATGCCGGCTGCGCTTTCGCCGCTGAAGCAGGATCAAAAACCGACTGAGGCCAAGCACCGAGTCGAAATGATCAGGTTGGCGATCGGCGGCAATTCGTATTTTAAGTTAGATGAGCGTGAGCTGCGCCGCGGAGGCGCTTCGTACACAGTCGATACGTTGGCGGATTTGAAAGCGGAGCAACCGAGCGCTGAACTGGTGTTCTTGATGGGCGCTGACTCGCTGGCCGACTTTCATGCTTGGCGTGAGCCAGCGAGGATTTGTGAACTGGCGTTTATTGCGGTTGTGGCTCGCGGTGGTCGTCCTGCCCCCGACCTTGATCAGCTTCGAAAGTATGTACCTAAAGTACAATCCGCTCACGTCGATACGCATTTGGTTTCCGTTCCGCAAGTGGAAATCAGCAGCACTGAAATTCGTACCCGCGTTCGCAACGGCAAGAGCATCCGTTATCAGGTTCCGGCTGCGGTCGAAGCTTACATCGCAGCGGCGCATCTCTATCGCGATCCGGCTACGGAGCCAATCTCGTAAGCGACCAGTTCGCAGCGTCGGTGTTTTTCGAAAACAGAAATCGATCGTGTAGTCGATTGGGTCGACCTTGCCAAAACTCGATACGTTCAGGCTTGAGCAGGTATCCGCCCCAGTACTCGGGTCGTGGGATCGTCTGATCGCTCGCGTACTTTTCAGCCAGCTCAGCGGCACTTTGTTCCAACTGATCGCGATCGGCCAGTGGTTGGGACTGCGGGCTGACGATGGCTCCGATCTGGCTCCCACGTGGCCGCGCGTGAAAGTACTTATCGCTGACTTCTGCGCCCGTTTGTGTGACCGTGCCTTCAATGCGGACTTGCCGTTCAACATGCGGCCAATAAAGCACTAAGGCTGCGTGCGGATTATTCAACAACTGCTGAGCCTTGTCGGAGCGATAATTTGTAAAGAAGGTGAATCCGCTTTCGTCCACCGTTTTCAACAGCACGATGCGAGCGGACACTCGCCCGGAGGTGTCGGCGGTTGCCAGCGTCATGGCTGTAATCTCCAGCCAATCCGGAGCAGGCGTCGCGCCCGCCAACTCCAACCATTGCCGGAACTGGGCGATTGGATCCGATTCTAACGACTTTTCGGTTAGTGAATTCTGTTCGTAACTGCGGCGAAAATCCTGAATTTCCAATTGAGCAAAATCCAAAGCGAGAGGTTAGGGTGAATGTCAGTAATTGTATGGTAGTTTTTAAAATGCCGCAAAGTTATCGAGCTGTCCCCCTGTATTGGTCGCGAGCGCACAGGTTGGCACATGAGTTGCAAAACTTGGGGATACGCGGTTGAGGTTGCCACGTTGACATAGTGAATAAGACGAATTGAGCATCCGATATTGAGGCTACCGATGACTAACCGGTTGGAAACTGACGAACACTTTTCAGGCTGCATCTTGGTCGCTGCACCGTCGTGGAGCAACGAGTTGTACGCTCGGAGTGTTTGTCTGTTGGTCCACCACGGGAAGGACGGTTCGGTCGGAGTGTTCCTAAATCGTAGTCTTCCGGAGAGTCCAGCGGAATTGTGGAAGCACTTGGCGGGCGATACAGCACCTGTTGGTTCGCCGCGCACCGTGCATTTTGGCGGACCAATGTCAGGACCTGTGATTGCGTTGCACAACCGCGAAGACCTCGCTGAATACACACCTGTTGACGGCGTCTATTTTGCTGCCCAACTAGAAAATTTGCAGCGATTGCTGCAAGCGAGCGATGAAGCCGAAGTGCGGATTATCGTCGGGCAAGCGGCTTGGAAACCAGGTGAATTGGATAGCGAATTGCAACAAGGAAAGTGGCTGCCTCTACCCATCTCACCTCAGTTGGTCTTTTCGAGCGAAGATGAGATGTGGGCGCGCGCCATGCGCCAATTCGGAAACCACTTTGTCGCCTCAATTACAGGCGCCGTTGGCCAACCGGAAAGCATTTTGCTTAACTGATTGTTCCGGTTTTCAGACTAAGGGCGTCGTTTGCGATCTTCTTCGAGGCTAGTGCAGCGTCACAGCTTGGAATTAGGGTTGGTAAATTGAGCGTTTTAAGCGAAGCTGATGGGAACCACGGAGGGATCCCATGCAAAAGAAGTATATTGTTCGGTTGAGCGATGACGAACGTGTTGAGCTAACCAGCG
>JBGSJB010000085.1:0-3450 GCA_041742175.1 Pirellulaceae bacterium | reverse complement strand
AAGGGATTGCCCTTCACCGTTTGCAGGAGCCCTTTCGCTAAGTCCTTGAGAACGTTCATCGGTGACATCACGATCATCGCGCCGAGCGCGGCGCCACCGATCGTCACAATTTCCGACGGGTGAACGAGCGCACCGAAATGGCCTCCCGCCATCGAAAATCCGCCTAGGACGGAACCCACTACCACTATGAAACCAACGATGGTCAGCATTACAAAAGCCTCGTTGTTCGATTGCCCCGCAAGCATCGCAGATGACGATACTCGTTGATCAACTCATCGTCCTGAGTGAGCGTCATCTTCAGCTCAATGACTTAAACGACGCATTCCGACCAAACTGAAAAGCAGGCGGTGAGGTTCCAGACGGTAAGTAGGGATTCAATAGATCGGCGGACTTTGGCGGATTTGATCAATGTGCCAGTTGAATCAGGTGTCTGGTTGCAATCTCGGATTCCTTCAAGATGCGACGGTCAGCGAGAGCTTGATGTGTTCACTGATTACCAGATTGCTTGACGGTCAGGCAGCCAGTGGCTAGTATCTAGCCCATGCGTAAAAATTCGTCTCAGCATAAGAACGGTTTTTCGGTTAGCTGGTTGCTATCCGGGGTGCTGCTCGCGTGTTGTCTATTGAATTCAGTGCCGCTCTCTAAGGCGGCTCTTGTCTGTGCGGAAGAACGTGTTGTCGAGTTGGAAATCGACGATGAACGATCCGAATCGCGGGGACCGGACTTTATCCTCTTTACCCAGATCGAAGAACGATCTACCTCTCAAGCCTGGCAAGAAGTCCAGGTTTTCACCTGCTCGCTGACCGGTCAGGTCGATCTTTTGCTGAATTTCGAGCGCGGACCACCGAGCTGCTAATCGACTGTGGGCTACAGCTTGCACGACTCGTTTTCTAGTACGAAGTGACAGCGGTAGCGTCTGAATTGTGAAGTTCTCTAACTGGTAGTTACTTCGTTTTGCGCTCGGTAGATTTCGTTCATGGGATCACCAGACCAGCCGTTTTGGTTCGTGTTGCGATGACTTCTGCGCGATCGGATCGAATGGCGTGACACGCAATCGAACTGCGCGGATTTTTGATAGAGATTGAGTTCGACGAAAGGGTTGCTAAATGACATTAACTCTCGAACAGATTGCGCAAGCGGTTAGCGAGGCCGCCGGTTTGTTGCCGCGTCAGGGTCCCATAACCAAGTTTGCGTTCTTAAATCCATTGCAAGGACTGGAGCACGAGCACTTCGATGAAGTCATGAGGCATGTTGGATCGGTTTACGGCAATGAGGCTTATCTCGATGACAATCGTTATCGTCAGAAGCTCTGGCGGGGGCGCATTGTCGAGAGCGATCTACGCGAGGTGCTTACCGAAGAACTAGGAGCACGTGCGGATGAGAAAGTGGTTTACTTGACCGATCGCATTGAACTGCGACTTGCGATGTTGCTGAACCCGCTGCACTTCGGAGAACGACGAGAGCTCGACTGGGTACTTGCTGAAACTGAGTCGTTAAAACAGTTTCGACCTGAAGTCTCTGTCGTCGATAGAGATCGCTTGCTGAGTCAGCATGCTCAATGGGCAATTCAATCACGACCGTCGGCTTCAATCACAACGATCGCCCAGTTGCTGGGGTTGTCAGAAGTCAAGCTGCGACAGTTAACGGATGCAGATTTTCGTGATGCGGTACCGGAGCCCCGCTGGGAAACTATCTACTTGCACACGTTGTGGAAGATCATTCTTGAAGGTGTACGCAGCAGTCGCAAAGACCGATTATTGAAGACTGAATCGATACAAGCGTGCGAATCTCAAACTTGCTCGATCTTGTCGCAGCCTCGCATGGGTGAGTTTCGCGTTGCGTGTGCAGACAGTCGCGTCGATTCGTTGATGATTCAGTTTACGGCCGCGTTTTTGGATCAGGGTTATGCATCGTCAGCACTGCCGGCTGTTGAGTCAGGTTATTGGCAGTGCTTCCAAACGCTCTATTCGCGGCCCTCGCGACTTGCTCCAAAGTGGCGAAAGTCGCTTGCGAGCGAGTTGCAGTTGATTGCGCAAGCGGGCACTACACCGCTAGAGAGCATCCGGTGTTCACTTCAGAGTAGGAATATAGGTGCGGATGAAACCGCAGCTTTTATCTCCGCTGCACTGCTCTCGCTGCGCGGTTATGCCGGAATGATTTGGCAAACGGAAATGCGTCCGGACTTGTTTCGGAAGGCTTCGCCGCCGGGAACGCTGATTGAGTTTCTCGCTGTTCGGCTCTTGCTGCTGAAACTTGCTCGTCTTCAACCGGAGAGAAAGCCAGCGAGTTCTTCGTCAGTCAATACGCGATTGATGGATTCAGTTAAACCTGGTGGGATCGACTCCGAACAACTTGCGTTTCTCCTATTTGAGCTTGCACAGGTTTTGCAATGGACGCCCAGAACGCTGGCTGGACTTTCGCGCGATCAGTGGATCAGGCTAACTAGTGAGATGGATGAATTTGGCGATCATCAGCGGCGAAAGATCTTTCATGCAGCCTTTGAACGCCAGCTTGCAAAGATGGCTTTGCGTTCGTTTTGGATTCGCACAAACGAGCCATCGGTACAACCGAAGCTGCCGAGTTTACAGGTCGTCTGTTGTATTGATGCTCGTGAGGAGTCGTTGCGACGGCATCTTGAAGAGTTGGATCCATCGGTTGAAACCTTCGGTATCGCTGGGTTCTTTGGTGTTGCCATGTACTATCGCGGTGCAGGTGACGCAGATTTTTCCGCCCTTTGTCCGATCATCCTGAAGCCACGACATTGGGTAACTGAAGACGCAGTTTACTCGCTTGAGCAGGTGGATCGAACTCGCGCCAAAGCGAGGCGGTTTCTCGGAACTGCGCAGCGTCGATTTCAATCGCAGTCACGCGGCTCTATTGGCGGCGCGATTATGTCCACACTGGTCGGCCCATTAGCAACCATTCCGATGTTGAGTCGCATATTGTTGCCGCGCACAACTGCCATGATGAATCAAACTGCGCGTCAGTTTATCGCTCCGCCAACGATAACACGGCTGAACTTGGAACGCTCTGCTGAATTTGATCCTGCGAAACCGGTCTCAAACAGCGACGGAATTGTTGATGACTCAGGAGTCGGATTCACACTGGAAGAGATGACGGAACTGGCCGAGCGCGCGCTACGTGACATCGGATTGACGGCGAATTTTGCACCGCTTGTTTTGCTGCTTGGACATGGTTCCAGTTGCATCAACAACCCTCACGAGTCGGCTTATCATTGCGGAGCTTGTGCAGGTAACGCCGGGGGGCCTAATGCTCGAGCGCTGGCGATGATGTTGAACGACGCGCGGGTCCGACGTAATTTATCTAAAAACGGAATAGAGATACCAGATGAAACGCACTTCATTGGTGGCCAGCATAATACCGCAACTGAAGAGATGATGTTCTTTGATCTCGAGTTGATGCCAACTCGAAAAGTCAAACAGGTGCGTG
>JBGSJB010000084.1:0-3644 GCA_041742175.1 Pirellulaceae bacterium | reverse complement strand
GCGTTTGAGAATTCCAGCTAGTTCCCGTTCGCGAGCGACCTCGAACCGCATTTTTATCAATTCCGCGGACTCGAAAGGGTTCGTGGAACTGAGTGAACGTTGGATGTCATTTCCCCACTCGTTAGGCAGTGCGTCGTTGTCCGACATCGCTTTCAGATAGAGACTCTTCTTGTCGCGTGGAACTTTCATTCGCAGACCCTCGCGGCTGAAATCGGCTAGAGAGGCGTCGCCGAACGCTTCCTCGATTCGATTCAATTCGTCGGCTGTAAAGACTTGGCCGCCGAGCAAATATTCGTAGGTGGTTGATTGCTGAACTGTTACGATCCAACCCAAACTAATTACGATTGTCGCAAACATCAATCCAGCCATGATCCGCGATGCGGGTGTCATGGAAGCGATTAGTTCCGAGATTTGTTTCGTGAATTGGTTGAGTGGATTCAATGTTCACCTCTTAAATGCGAATGGCGTTGATCTCTTCGTACGCTTGCATCAGTTTGTTGCGAACCTGCACTAGCATGCGGAACGCCATGTCGGCCTTCTGAACTGAGGTGAACACCTCAACTTCAGAAACGTCTCCACCCGTCATCAGTTTGTTTACTTGCGAGGCCGCATCGTTTTGAGCCGTGTTGACGTTCGTTACACCCGACTGAATCAGTTCAATGAAATTCGTTGGTCCAGTGTTGGCATGCGATTGGCTGGCGTGCGTTAGCCGCTGAGTCAACGGCATGTTCAGCCGTTGCGGGCCAACTCGACCAATCATTTCCATGTCGCAAACCTTTTTAATTTCTTATCGCGAAACGCATGACCACTTTCAGAGGCTAGTTGCTAGCTAGTTGATCGCTGAGCAGAGCAAACTGCGGACATGCTTCTGCTAATTGGTTGCTGAGCGGTTGCTAAGCTAAAATCGAAAGTGACTGCCGTGAGAGATTTTTGCTGATCTCCATCGCACCAATGTTAGCTTCGTATGATCGAGTTGCTTCGAGCGCGTCGACGAATTGTTCGTTTAAGTTGACGTTCGGATATGCGACATAGCCCTTCCACTTGCCTTCTTTTGCAGCGAGTGGATGATCTGGTTGGTAGCGGTAAAGCGGTTCTTTATCAGACGTCTCGACGGATGACACCTTCACGCCCGGCGCACCACCGGATGCTTGGAATTCATCCGTTTGAAAGATGACGTGTCGAGGTTGGTAGGGTTCCGCTTCCCCCTGCTCGTTTTGCAGCGAAGACATGTTGGCGATGTTTCCAGAGATTGTGTTGAGTCGAATGCGCTGGGCGACCAGGGCGCTTGTACTCACATCCATTGCGCTAAACATGGTTGTTCTCCGTGAAGAAAAAATGTCGGAAATTTTCCGATTTGGACAGTAGTATTTTTGTCCGGCAGCCGAAAGGGAGATTTTGCAATTTGCTAGCGAGCGGGCAGCAGTTCTCCGACGAGTCGCTACAAAACTCATCGCAGGCGCAAGGCCACTACTTGCGAAGCGAATCCCGAATTTCGCGCAGCAGTACAACGTCTTCAGGCGGCGCCGCAGGTGCCGCCGCTTCTTCTTTTTTCTTTATGGAGTTCATGACTTTGATGGCGGCGAAAATCGCCAAGGCGATCAATGTGAAATCAAGAACGGTCTGAATGAACGCGCCGTAGTTCAAAATGCTGTACTGGACGATTTCCATCACCGGCTGTCCAGCGTCATCCAAGACGGGTTTGCCATCAACCTCTTTCTGCAAGCTGACCGGATACTTCAACGCCATGTCTTTGAAATTCACACCGCTTTTGGCAGTAATCAAGTTAAGGGATGGCATGATCATATCGCTGACCAACGAACCGACGATCTTTCCAAAGGCTCCGCCAATAACGACGCCTACTGCGAGATCGACAACATTGCCGCGCATCGCAAACTCTTTGAACTCTGTGAAGAAACTCATATCCATGCTCCAATAGACAAACAACCGTCCAGCTCACGGCATCGCTGACAATCGATCAGTTCCCGATGCGCTGCGGGAAAGATAACAAGCGATATCACAGGTTCGCAATCGCAAAGTAAGTCTCAGCGTGTTTTCAGCATCTCAACAGACTTATTGTTGTGGGAACTACCATCCAGTTTGGACCAATGGGCAGGATGTTGGCCATTTTGTGCAAAGAGTGCAGCATCCAAAGTGCTTGCTCGAGCAACTTCACGACCCTAGTTCACGTAAAGGTTCCTTGGTTGAAAGCCGAAGACCGGTGCGGCGTGGCTTGTTCCACCTGCTAGTTTGTCGAGCCCCAGCGAGTTAGCATTTCTATCTACGACCCTCAAAACCATCCACATCGATCTCCGCGCACAAGGCAACCTTGATGTTCATTCGATACCTTTTTTATATGAGCTGGTTCATTCTTGTTTCGCTGGACTTAAGTGCATGGGGCGCACAAGCGGATGAGAAACCGCCAATCGACCGCCCAAACTTTGTGGTCTTCTTCGCCGATGATCTCGGTTACGCTGACCTGAAATGCTTTGGTGGTGAACAAATGGTTACACCGAACTTGGATAGACTGGCTAGCGAAGGGCGGCGCATGACCAGCTTTTATGCTTCGCAGGCTGTCTGCAGCGCTTCTCGCTGCTCAATGGTTACCGGTTGCTATAACGTCCGAGTCGGCATCCTGGGGGCGCTTGGACCAGGTTCCAAAACTTGCTTGAATCCGAACGAACAGACGGTGGCCGAAGTGCTAAAGCCTCGCGGTTACAAAACAGCCATCTACGGCAAGTGGCATTTGGGAGATCGCGGCGCAGGCTTGCCCACTAATCACGGCTTTGACGAGTACTTTGGTCTGCCTTATTCAAACGACATGTGGCCTTACCATCCGACCAGCAAAGACTTTCCAGCGCTGCCGCTGATCGAAGGCACGAAGACGATCAACGCCAACGTCACTGCGGAAGACCAGCAGTACCTCACGCGTTGGAACACCGAACACGCACTCGATTTTATTGACGCAATCGGAACGAATCATTCTTCATTTACATGCCCTACAGCATGCCGCACGTTCCGATCTACGCTTCCGAGAAATTTCGTGATTCCACTGGGAAAGGTCTGTTTACGGACGTGGTCGCCGAGATCGACTGGAGCGTCGGCGAAGTTGTGGCAGCGTTGAAGAAACATGGCTTGAGCGAGAAAACTTGTGTGCTGTTTACTTCTGACAACGGCCCTTGGCTGTCGTACGGCAACCATGCAGGCTCTGCTTTTCCGCTGCGCGAAGGCAAAGGCACCGCTTGGGAAGGCGGCCAGCGCGAACCTACGATCGCTTATTGGCCGGGGCAGATTCCGCCGGGCACCGTTTGTGATGAAGTTGCAGGCACGATCGACGTTCTGCCGACGCTCGCGTATCTGTCCGGATCCGATCTGCCGAAGAATAAGATTGACGGCAAGAATATTTGGCCGATCCTTGCCGGCGCAGCGGATGCGAAGAGCCCGCACGAAGCATTTTACTATTACTGGGGTAAGGAATTGCATGCCGTTCGCAGCGGTCCCTGGAAGCTCCACTTTCCACATCCCTATCGTTCGCTGAAGTCGCCTGGCAAAGATGGTCGACCGGGGCCGTACGAACAGAAGACGTGCGGATTAGAGTTGTACAACCTCGACACCGATATCAGCGAATCTAAAGATGTCGCTGCGGC
>JBGSJB010000083.1:0-9806 GCA_041742175.1 Pirellulaceae bacterium | reverse complement strand
AATCGACTTCGCAATAGTGAACTGCGGCCAACATCAGTAGTCGTCAATACACTTCTCAAAGCCACAGATCGATTGAAGGGCTTACTCGATGACATTGAGAATTCAAACGGTCAAGATGTCTCGGAGCACCTTGTCGCTCTTGAGCACATTTTGAATGTAGGAGTGCAACCGACGCCTCCGCCACAATCCCAGGTGGCAACAGCTCCAGCAACTACTGCAGTAGAGGGTCTATCGAGTGAGGCACTTCGCGAGTTCCTGATCGAAAGCTATGACAATCTTGAGCAACTTGAACGCGATTTAATGTCGCTCGAACGAAGTAGCAAAACTTCCGAACTAATCAACAGTGCATTTAGGAATATTCACACGATCAAAGGCACAGCGGGCTTTCTTGGTTTCTCAAAGTTAGAGAAGTTGACACATGCCGCTGAGTCCCTTTTAGGTAGTATCCGGAGCGAAACTCTTGAGTTCAATCCAGAGATCAGTGGCGGTCTGTTCCAAGTGATCGACGCTGTTCGCAGTATCCTCACCAACATCGAAAGCAATCAGTCAGAAGGCAGTGACGAGTTCGCTTTGCTTGTGACTCTGTTGAATCAACTGGGCGATGGAAAGCCTGTTGCTAAAAAGTCTGCTTCCAAGAAAGCACCTGCAGCTAAAAGCCCAACCACGAAGCGCGCCGCCAAGAAGTCGGCCTCGGCCATCAATCCGGCGAAACACGAAGCGTCCAACCCCGGCACTGACGCAGCAGTAAGCACGAATGTCACCTCCCCGGCGAGCGTGTCCCCTGCCTTCAAAAGCATAGAACCGGTAGCTACAGTCGATGCATCTGCGCACCGAGCTATTTCGTCGCCAGAAGTTCAACAGCCCGCAGTCGACCAAGTCGCAGCTCAAGCGGCGCGAGCCGCCGGGAAAGAAAACGAAGCGAGCGCAGCGGATAGCACGATTCGCGTCGATGTGGCACTACTCGACAAATTAATGACGTGCGTCGGAGAATTGGTGCTAGCTCGCAATCAGATTCTTCAATTCAGCAGCGGCAATACGGATAGCGAGTTGCATAGCACTTCACAGCGTTTGAATATCATCACAACGGAGTTGCAAGAGAGCGTGATGAAGACTCGCATGCAGCCTATCGGAAATGTCTGGAGTAAGTTTCCGCGGCTAGTGCGTGACCTTGCGACGATCTGCGAAAAGCAAGTCAGAATCGAGATGGAGGGCAAGGAAACAGAGTTGGACAAGACCATCATCGAAGCGATTAAGGACCCACTTACACACTTGGTACGAAACACCGTCGACCATGGAATTGAACGACCTGACGTAAGAATTCAAAAAGCCAAGCCGGCGGAGGGATGCTTAACGCTACGAGCATATCACGAAGGTGGTCAAGTTAATATCGAGATCTGCGATGATGGAGCTGGGCTAAACTACGAGCGCATCAAAGCTAAGGCGGTAGACCGAGGGCTAATGACGGCTGAGCAAGTTTCCCGCATGGCGGATCGCGATGTCGGCAATCTCATTTTCCTCCCCGGGTTTTCGACGGCTGAAAAAGTCTCGAATGTATCCGGACGCGGCGTAGGCATGGATGTGGTTAAGACGAATATCGAGAAGATTGGTGGTACCGTCGACCTGCAAAGCCAAGCTGGTCTTGGCACGACGATCAAGATTAAAATCCCGCTTACACTCGCCATCATTCCAGCTCTGATCGTGTCAAACGATGGCAACCGTTATGCGATTCCGCAAGTGAACGTGTTGGAGTTGGTGCGGCTGGACGGTGAACAGGTAAAGTCCGGAATTGAGTGGATTCAGGGTTCGCCAGTGTATCGATTGCGAGGACGATTACTACCGTTGGTCTACTTGCGCGAGCAATTGAAAACCGAGTCGAATATTGGGATGAACTCCGACGCGCTGAACATTGTTGTTCTCCGCGCTGATGATCGTCAATTTGGTTTAGTCGTCGATCGCATCAGCGATACCGAAGAAATTGTCGTCAAGCCGCTCAGCAAACAACTAAAAGGAATTCCGGTCTACTCGGGCACAACGATCATGGGTGATGGCAAAGTTGCCTTGATTCTGGACGTGCTGGGACTGGCTCACACATCCAACGTAATATCACAAGGCCGAGATAGGAGCGTGACAGAATCCCACGAGCGCGGCCCTGCACGAAACAGCGACAGCCAGACACTTTTGGTACTCGGGGTTGGAGCGAGTCATCGTTATGCTTTGCCGCTGTCGCAAGTCACGCGACTTGAGAAGATCGAGCCAGCGATTGTCGAGACTGCGGATCATCAAGAGGTGGTGCAGTATCGTGGCGAGATACTTCCACTCATTCGGCTCGGCAACCAAATGGGAATTGACTGTCTACCTACAGACGCGAACGCACTACTGGAAGTCGTTGTTTACACCGAAAACGGCCGGAGTGTCGGGATTGTGGTCGATCGTATCGTCGACATTGTTGAGACAACGCTTGCGATCACGCGCCCCGCAGCCCGACACGGTTTGCTGGGATCGGCGGTCGTCCAGGATCACGTCACAGACCTACTCGATTTGCCCACAATCATTCGGCAGTCAGATCCAGTATTCAACAACGGTCAACTTGCGTAATTGCATTATGCTCAAGAAAACGACTTATCGAAAGCAAAAGAATGATCGTAACCAGACAACTTTGTACTTTCTATTTGGATGGACATTTCTTTGGAGTCGACGCGCAGTCGGTCCAGGAGGTGATTCGTTACCAAGAGATGACACGTGTGCCACTAACTCCGGACTGTGTTAACGGATTGATCAATCTCCGAGGCCAGATAGTTACAGCCATCGATATGCGCAAGCGGCTGGGACTTCGCGATCGCCCGGCCGACAAGCTGCCGATGAACGTGGTCGTCCGCAGCGACGAAGGTGCCGTCAGCTTACTCGTCGATCAAATCGGTGACGTCATTGAAGTCTCTAGCGAGGATTTCGAAACGCCGCCTGAAACACTCCGCGGACACGCTGCGGAATTAGTCCAAGGTGCCTACAAACTGAACGAAAAGCTGCTGCTGGTACTTAACTGGCAGAAAACCGTCCAAGTGGTAAACAACTAGTTATTGTTGAAGGGAACCTCCCTGAAACAAAGTTCATCGTAAACCTTAGAAGAATTTTCTCACCCTACAAGGAATGCAGTTCAAATGTCAAAGTTCAATAACTTAAGTATGCAAGCCAAAACACTGTGGTTAGCCGGCAGTTTTGTGGTTGGCTTCTCAGTCTTCGCAATTCTCGCATACAGCACGCTTCAAAAAATCCGAGTTGGCGGCCCGCAGTACACAAATATTGTAATGCAGAAAGACCTGCTGGCTGACAGCCTGCCGCCAACGCTATATGTCATCGAGAGTTTCTTGAATTCACAGCTAGTTCAGGTTAGCGCTGTCAACAATGAGCGCGAAGTTGCGTTGAAGAACTACGCGGACTTCAAGGCTGCGTTCGACACAAGTTTGCAGGCTTGGATGGAAAAGTTCCCAGAGGGGAAAATCAAAGACAAACTTCGCAAGGAAGTCGCGAGCACAGCCCAAGAGGTCTTCAATGTTGTCGACCGGGAACTCCTTCCTGCCATGTCAGAAAAAAATCCAGCAGCTATTGAAATCGCAAACGCAAAATTGAGGCAATTGTTTGCTAAGCATCAAGTGCCGCTCAACGAGCTAGTTAAACTGGTGACAACGCAACTCGCCGTCGATCAAGCTAATGCTGAAGGCGAAGCGGCTGCTGGTATTTGGCTGCTAGCAATAGTAGGTTGCGGATTGCTGGCGACCGTTCTCGGGATTGCCTATCTGCTTCGCCAATCGATTGTCGCACAGGAATTGAAGGACCGCGACAACGCAGGCGTGATCACCGCCATTAATCGCTCTCAGGCGACTATTGAATTTACCACCGATGGAACTATCGTTGACGCGAATGAAAACTTTTTGTCCACACTTGGATATACGAAAGAAGAAGTAGTTGGGCGTCACCACAGCATGTTCGTCGACGAGGCTTTTAGAGTGACGTCGGAATATAAAGAATTCTGGGCGAAACTGGCGCGCGGCGAGTATTTCCCAGGTGAGTTTCGGCGCATCGGTAAGCACGGTAAAGAAGTTTATATTCAAGCTTCTTACAACCCAATCTTAGATGCGAACGGAAAAGTCTACAAAGTAGTGAAGTTTGCTGTAGATACTACCAGCCAGGTTGAAGCTCGAGAGGACCTAAAGAGGAAGGTAGCGAGCATCCTTACAGTCGTAAATGCTGCAGCAACTGGAGATCTGACGCAGGAAATAACAGTTTTCGGGGATGATCCAGTCGGACAAGTTGGTGCCAGCCTCGAACGCTTCTTTAGTGATTTGCGAAATAGCGTTGCTTCGATTTCCGAAAATGCAACCGCACTGGCCGGCGCATCGGAAGAACTTTCTGCCGTTAGCACACAGATGAGTTCAAACGCAGATGAAACATCGTCGCAAGCAACCATCGTCTCAGCCGCTTCGGAACAAGTTAGCCAGAACGTTCACACCGTTACCACGGGCGTCGACGAGATGAACGCAGCGATTCGCGAAATTGCAAAGAATGCTTCCGATGCTGCAAAGGTTTCGCAACAAGCGGTGTCGGTCGCTAACACCACAAACATCACAATCTCAAAGCTCGGCGAAAGCAGCGCGGAGATCGGTAAAGTTGTGAAAGTGATTACATCGATCGCTGAGCAGACCAACCTATTGGCTCTCAATGCGACGATCGAAGCGGCCCGAGCCGGTGAAGATGGCAAGGGGTTCGCAGTTGTTGCAAATGAAGTTAAAGAACTTGCGAAAGAGACCGCCAAGGCGACCGAAGACATCAGCATGAAGATCGAAACGATTCAGACCGATACTCAAGGTGCTGTTGAAGCGATTCGTCAAATCAGCGAAGTGATCAATCAGATCAATGACATCTCCAACACGATCGCCAGTGCTGTCGAAGAACAAACTGCGACAGCGAACGAAATGGGACGTAACGTCGCAGAAGCATCCAAGGGATCCGGTGAGATCGCGCAGAATATCACCGCCGTCGCAACTGCCGCGCAGAGCACTTCACAGGGTGCGAACAACACCCAGCAAGCAGCTGGCGAACTGAGTCGCATGGCTGCAGAGCTACAACAGCTGGTCAGTCAGTTCAAGTTCCGAAAAGATGAGCTGATTACAAAGCGACCGATCGGTGCACCTATTCGTTCAACTTCCTCAGCCAACAGTTATCAAGCTGTTTAGGGTCAGACGCCGAGCTAGTGGAGGCGACTCTCCGTCGCTACTCTACAGATGTCGCTAGACATAAACATAAGTACTAACCGCGTGGCGCACGATTCGCCACGCGGATTCGAGTTCGGCAACTCTGCCGAATGACATGATGAAAATGCACTGACA
The DNA here is from genome assembly GCA_041742175.1 of Pirellulaceae bacterium. Taxonomy (GTDB): domain Bacteria; phylum Planctomycetota; class Planctomycetia; order Pirellulales; family Pirellulaceae; genus Aureliella. The sequence goes on along the minus strand of JBGSJB010000083.1, from coordinate 4,425 downwards.
TTAACTTTCTTGTACTTCAGCGCCCCGAAGTTCCGAGAAGGCAGTGTTAGCAGACGTGGATTCAACTATTTGTGAGCACTGCTATGGGCGCAATCTCTTTTCCGTCGTGGACGCTGATCGGAATTGAACGTACGGAGAATCCATCATGTCGATAGATTTTCCAATTCGACTACGCAAGGCATCTTTTGCATATAAGTTTGCCGTAGTAACAGACCGATTAATACATTACGCCTACCTTTCATTAGGCGTTCTGCTAACGGCCGTCGGTGCGATAGCTGTTTTCCTGCCCGTCGTCCCGGTCGTCAGCACATTGCTTGCCTCGACCTTTTTTCTAAATCGCAGTATTCCCGAGCTGCAATATCGTATTAATAATCTGCCGCTTGTCGGTAGGTTCTTCAGATACCTTGATGGGTCGCGCAAAATGACAAGCTCTACGCGAGCGGGGTTTGCGATCTACCTTTGGGGGAACTTGATCGTTACTTGTGCTTGTCTGTACGGCATAGGCCTCGCAAGCTATCTGATTGTAAGTATCAACGTTTTTTGTTGCTTGATGAGTACCGTTTACTTGCTTAAATTTCGCGCAGTTGCGGAAAAAATAACCCAAGCTATTCCAGCCAAGCAATGCTCGGTAGCGACTTCGAATGCGGACGAATGTCAAGCTTTGCGTGATTTTGAAGAACCAACGCAACAGTGGGCTAAGTCCCAGAGCGAGGTGCGTTCGTCGACTGTGTTCGCAGGATCGCCATTTGCGGCTAACACTGACGATGCCATTGCTGAACGATCGTAGTCGACATTTTTGCGTGCTACGAGCTGCAGTTTGACCCAGGTAGGTTCGATCGCAGTAACCTAAAACACCCGTAGATTTTTGGAAAGGAACGCTACCATGCGTGTTCTTGTAGTTGACGACTCTCGTGCCATTCGTCGGATTATCGGCGAGATTATGAAGCAGCTCGGATTTGAAGTGACCGAAGCAGGCAACGGCATCGAGGCGCTTCAACGGCTCGAAGAACTCGGAGCGCCGGAATTGGTGTTAGTCGACTGGAATATGCCAGAGATGAATGGCTTGGATTTTATCAAAGCGGTCCGCGCCAACCCAGCTTATTCCGACCTGCCATTGATGATGGTTACCACGGAGACGGAGATGGAGCGTATGGCACTCGCCTTCATGGCTGGCGTCAATGAATACGTGATGAAGCCCTTTGATAAAGCGACAATTCTCGACAAGCTACAACTGCTCGGCATCGGAGTTTAAGTCGCATGCGTAAAATACGAGTGCTTGTAGTCGACGACTCGACAGTCATACGTCGTTTGCTTAGCGATTCACTTTCAAACGACATTGAATTGGAAGTGGCTGGTACGGCTGCGAATGGTAAGATCGCGCTTGCGAAGATTCCGCAGATAAATCCAGATGTGATCACGCTCGACATGGAAATGCCTGAGATGGACGGCATCACCACGTTGGTCGAAATTCGCAAGCTGTATCCAAAGTTGCCCGTAATCATGTTTAGCACTTTGACGCAGCGCGGCGCAGAAGCAACGCTCGATGCACTTTCGAAAGGTGCTAATGACTATGTGACGAAGCCAGCCAACGTGGGGAGCGTGACAGCGGCGATGCAGAACGTCCGAAACGAACTGGCGCCGAAAATCAAAGCGTTCTGTCCATGGTTTGCACGTAGTGCGTCGGTATCCACCACTCGCCCGGCTTATCGGCCTCAGGACTCAAGTCAGAATAAAGCAGTCGGTAAATTGAATCGCATCGACGTAGTGGCCATTGGTTCGTCCACAGGAGGACCCAGCGCGCTGCAGGTTGTACTGGGGCGCATTCCGGAAGATTTTCCGGTTCCCATTGTGGTCGTGCAGCACATGCCGCCGATCTTTACCAAGCACTTGGCGAATCGCCTCGATCAACTCTGCCCGTTGCGAGTTGTTGAAGCGCAGCGCGGTGATTCGGTAGCACCTGGTGGAGTGTGGGTGGCGCCTGGTGATTTCCATATGTTACTGCGGCGTGATGGCACTGATGTGCGCATCGACTTGAATCAAGGAACGCCGGAAAATTCCTGTCGTCCCGCTGTCGATGTTCTCTTCCGCTCGGTTGCAGATGTATTTGGGGGTAACGTCCTTTCGGTCGTGCTCACAGGTATGGGACAAGACGGTGCGCGCGGAAGCGATGCGATTCGAAGCTTAGGTGGACGCATCATTGCACAAGACGAAACAACCTCGGTTGTTTGGGGTATGCCCGGGGCCGTTGCACAAGCCGGTTTAGCTGATCACATACTCCCGCTCGACAAGATCGCTGATGAAATCGTGCGCGAGACAACCCTGGGACGCAAGACACGCAACTATGAAAAAGTAGGAACTTAAATGAGCACTGCTACTCTGAACTCGAACGCGTTTGAGTACATTTGCACTCTCGTCCGCGAGAAGTCTGCAATCGTGCTTGAACCAAGCAAGACCTATCTGGTCGAATCGCGTCTAAACCCAGTGGCACGATCCAACGGTATGGCTTCCATCGAAGAACTGGTCGACGCGTTACGCCGACCAAATTCTTCGAGACTGACGCAGGCCGTGATCGAAGCGATGACGACAAACGAGACCAGCTTTTTCCGCGACCTGCATCCGTTTGATGTGCTCAAGACACAAGTGCTACCCGAACTGATTGAGAAGCGATCGCGCGAGCGCGCGATCAACATTTGGTCAAACGCCTGCTCAAGCGGCCAAGAAGTCTACACGATCGCGATGCTGCTCAAAGACAGCTTTCCAGACCTCGGAGGTTGGAAAGTCCGATTGATCGCCAGTGATCTCTCGACACAGATCCTCGACAAGGCTCGCGAAGGTATTTTCAATCAGACCGAAGTCAATCGTGGTCTGCCTTTGCCGATGCTGTTGAAGTACTTTCAGAAAAACGGCCTGACTTGGCAGATCAAAGACGAATTGCGCAAGATGGTCGAGTTCCGGCAAGTGAATCTTGTTGAGACGTTCCCACAGTTGCCGCCAATGGACATTGTCTTTCTACGCAACGTGTTGATCTACTTTTCACCTGAAACCAAGCGCGAGATTCTGTGCAAAGTTCGCCGAGTCATTCGGCCAGACGGACTGCTGTTCCTGGGCGGCGCGGAAACCACGATGAATCTCGATGTACCTTTCGAGCGCTTGCAACTTGGTAAGGCGACTGTCTACAAACCGGTTTAATGCGACTTATGTGAAAACTTAAGTGACTCCGGAACAACGTTTGCGCCAGAGTCAAATTCGGCCATCAATCTTTGTTCAATCAGGTGATTCCCAATGACAGTATGCAATTCCGACATCTTAGCGATCACTCAAAACGTCCTCGAAACCATGGTAAACATGGGCGTTTGCGAAGGCGAAGCAACTGCACAGCCGGCAAAGCATGAACGAATGACCGGTTGTGTGCAGATCAGCGGTACGTGGCGCGGTGCAATTGTTCTGCAGACGACAGAGGGATTTGTTCGTCAAGCTGCAAGTGAAATGCTGGACATCGAATGCCAAGATGTTACTATCGCTGACATGGAAGATACGCTCGCCGAAATCACCAACATGATTGGCGGCAATATCAAGAGCCAAGTACCAAGTCCTTCCTACCTGTCGCTTCCCAGTGTCACTCGCGGACCAGATTTTAATTTCCGGCTAACCGGTGCCGACGTCGTCAGTGAAATGCTCATGACCAGTCACGATCAACCGTTGAACGTTGTCATCTGCGAAGCAACGCTTTAGTTTACTGAACCTCGGCCCGCCGATGATTGTTATTCACACGAGCGGCGTCCTCAAGCACAACTAACTATCGTTCCAACCCCATTTGCGAAACCGATTGGGAAGTTCGTCTTCTTGGATCTTCAGCTCGCAAAGCCCGTCGGGATCGAATTCAGCCAGCCAAATCGGTTCGGATCCTGAGTTGTCGAAGATGTAGGCACGATAAGAGTTGCTGATGGCTTCGCGAGCCAATGCTACTGAACGCATGTATCGTTCGAGAATTTTTTCTTCCGGTACAGAATGTCCACCTGAGCGTACTCGCGAGCGCACTCTCGCAACATTGAGTTCTGCCGAGTTCGTACAAACAAAGTACAGGTACGTTTTGTATCCGTCAGTTCGAGCGCGACCAAAGAAGTCGACTTTGCTGCGATGAGACATCACGGTTTCGTACGAAAACGACTCGCCAAGCCGCATTAACTCCTCACGCAAAAAGTCAACGACAGATGTAGCGACGTAGCCATTGACGGCACACCGGCTCCACTAACTGCTGTAGTTGCCCGCGCCGGAGAGTATTGCTACTGCTTGAGTCGGTGACTAACTCGCGTTGGTCACTTGCCAGCTTCGATCTTTTGCTTATGAAAATTCTTCCATTCTTCGTCCAGCTCTTGCTCGGACTTTCCGGTCTGTTCTTTCCAGAACGCCGCATCGTACTTGCCT
>JBGSJB010000082.1:0-3922 GCA_041742175.1 Pirellulaceae bacterium | reverse complement strand
ATCAAAGCCTAAACCTCACTTCACCCGCGCTTTCAAGAACCCAGCCAACTCAGGCAACTTATCCGTGTTGATCAAGTCGACTTCGGATGCGGCCAGTTGTTCCCAAGTCGCAACGTTATCAGGCGCTGCCCAGAACCGCAGTCGACGATGTTGCTCGTGCGCTTTCGCCACCATCGAATTCAACTTCTCAAGTTCCGCTTGAGGCATCTCGCCACGACCGCGCCATTTGAAATGATTCCCCCAAGCGTCGCTCACCAGCGGTGCCAACTCAACCGGCGAATTCACTTCAAGATCATTCATCCGACCATCCAAGAATGCTAACCGTGAACGCTGCTTAGCCATCGTCTCCACCGGCCGATTTCCCGACACAACAACCAAGACCGCACCGCCTTGCACCTTACCATCAACTAACTGCGTCAACATCGAATCATACTTTGCCAACTTCTCCAGCAACTTTGCATAAGTCGCTTCTGAATCTGTCTTCAAGTCAACCAACAAAGTTAACTCTGGTCCGTCGCGATAGACTCGACCATCGTTCGCTTTGCAGCGTTCCGCCAACGGATCTAAATACAATTTCTCTAACGTCCGTTCACGTCGCACTTCGAAACTGGAATGCGCCACCAGCAACTCGCCATCGACCAAGAACACATCCGCTTCGACGCTGCCAAACCCCTGCTCAAGCGCATCCAACAACGGTCGCTTGTGATAGTAATCGTTGTGCGCATGCGCATTCGCATGCACCATGACTTTTTCGACCGGTTCGTCCGCACCCACGCTCAACGAACTAGCGACTACCAACAAAACCAACCCAAGCCCCATTATCAGCTTCACAGTAATGCCCTTTGGAAAATCTTCTCGTCCCCAGGCTCCCAGCTCGGAACGCACTGCCCCCCAAGCTCTGCCTCGCTCCCCCACGCACGACACGCCCCGCCAACTAACCCAAAACACCCTCAATCACCTGACCATGTACATCCGTCAACCGACGCTCAATGCCGTTGTGATAATACGTCAGCCGCTTGTGATCCATCCCCAACAGATGCAAGATCGTTGCATGAAAATCATACACAGTCGCCACGTTCTCAACCGCCTTGTATCCAAACTCGTCCGTAGCCCCGTAAGTGAATGGAGCCTTAACGCCCGCACCAGCCATCCAAGCCGTGAAGCCAGCCGGGTTGTGGTCGCGACCACTCGCACCAGCCTGAAACGTCGGCATGCGCCCGAACTCAGTGCACCACACCACTAACGTATCTTTCAACAATCCGCGTTGCTTCAAGTCACGAAGCAGCGCTGCCGTGGGTTGATCCAGCACCGGACCGTGCTTGCTGTACTGCTCCTGCAACTGCTTGTGACCATCCCAGTTGCTAACTCCCTCGCCGCCCGTCTGATAAGCCCCGTTGAACAACTGCACGAACCGAACTCCCTGCTCAACTAATCGTCTCGCCAGAATGCAGTTCTTCGCATACTTCGCTTTCAGTTCATTCGATGCATCATCAGCACCGTACATCGCCAACGTAGCAGCCGTCTCAGTCGAGAGATCCGTGACCGCCGGAACACTCAACTGCATCCGAGCCGCCAACTCGTAACTGGAAATGCGCGCCGCTAACTCGCTGTCACCAGGATACTCTTCCAGATGCCGACGATTCATACGCTGCAGAAAATCGCGAGTGGCTTCATCCGTCGCTGAATCGATCGCAGCGGGACGCTCCAAATTGCGCAGCGGTTTCGTCGCATTGAAATCGGTACCTTGAAACGCCGCCGGCAAGAAACCACAACCCCAATTGTTCACGCTCGACTGCGGAGTGCCACGCGGATCAGGAATCGCAACATATGCTGGCAAATCCTGATTATCTGTACCCAGCCCCCAAGTGACCCAAGCACCCACGCTTGGAAATCCATCCAGCGTAAAACCGGTCGACATAAAATTCTCACCCGGCCCATGCGTGTTCGTCTTGCCAGTCAACGAATGAATAAAACACATCTCATCAGCCAATTCACCCAACATCGGCACGAGATCTGAAATCATCTTGCCGCATTCGCCACGCGGTCGAAACTCCCACGGGCTCTTGGTCAAATTGCCCTGCTTGCCCTGAAACGTCACCAACCCATCCGCGCCCGGCATCGGCTCTCCATGCCGCTTAATCAACTCCGGCTTGTAATCAAAAGTGTCCAATTGGCTACACGCACCCGCGCAGAAAATCATCAACACGTTTTTCGCACGAGCCGGGAAATGCGACGCGCGAGCTGCGAATGGTTTACCCGGATCGATCACCGGCCGCAGGGGTCCTTCGTCCTCAGCCAACAACCCTTCACCACTCAGCAAACTAGCCAACGCAATGCCGCTTAAACCCTGCGCAGCATGACCGATAAAACGGCGACGATCGAGCATGTTAGAAAGCGATCGAATCATAGCCAAGTCTCAACTCTGCAAGATGCACTAAGGAATAAATACAAACTCGTTCGCATTCAACAACGCCCTCGCAAACTGCACCCAACCAAACCGTTGAATGAAAGCGACTGCATCTTCCAGCTCATCGTTACGAACTTCGCGACCGAAACTCAACTCATAAACGTATGCGACCTGTTCCGCAGTCGACTCACGCTCCCTGTGCACCCGCTCCGCCAACATCTCCGCTTACTGCAACACGAATCGACTGTTCAGCAAATTCAGCGCTTGCAACGGAGTCGTCGATCGACTGCGCCGCGGCGTGACTTGACTACCATCCGGACAATCAAACACACCAAACACGGAGTCTTTTTCCATCCTCACTTTGGTCATGTAAACCATCCGCCGCCAATCCTCGGGCCCATAATCCGCTTTCGGAAAATAGTGACGAACATTTTCAAGTTCCACTTCAAACGCGCTGAACCCCGGTCCTCCCACACGCAAATCCAACTTGCCAGTTGCCGCCAAGATGCAATCGCGAATTCCCTCCGCCTCCAATCGCCGAGTTGGAAATCGCCACAGCAAGCGCGAACTCGCATCCGCATTCATCCCAGCCTCACGCGGTCGACTGTCCTGCCGCCACGTTCGGGAACTCAAAATCAATCGATGCAGTTTCTTCACCGACCACCCGGAATCCATTAACTCACAAGCCAACCAATCGAGCAGCTCTGGGTGAGTCGGCTGAGTGCCGTTCGCCCCCAAGTCCGACGGTGTATCGACAATCCCTGTACCGAAGTGAAATTGCCAAACTCGGTTAACCAGCACCCGCGCCGTTAGCGGATTGTCACGACTGGCAATCCAGTTCGCCAAGGCCAAACGTCGCTGCTGCTCCGGTGCATCAATTTGCAAGGAAAGTGAAGCGAGCGTTGCGATGGCTCCCGGAGCGATCTCTTCCCGCGGGGTCGTTGGATCACCTCGGTAAAGCCGCCGCGTTGGCCCAGGCTGATTGAACGCACCTGCATAAACTCGAGACGAACTCACGAATCGCCGCTGCTCTTCTTCAGCCTCACGCAGACGTGCCACTTCTGCCCGTACCGCATCCGCTTCCTCAGGCGACAATCCCTTCAACTCAAAGTTGTCGATGGACGTTTCAACGTGCTTCACCGGTCGACGATCTTTAGAACTCGCCACTTCCTTCCATTTGTCGCCATCCAACGAAAGCTCAATGCGATACTCCGTCGCTAACCGATCCGCAAACTTTCGCTCCCGATCGCGCCCCCAGACAACGCGCTCAATCAATACCGGCTTCGCAAACTCCACCTGCGCCCAAACGCCTGCTCGCTTACTGGCGATCCAACTGCGACCGTTACCAAATTGTCCGTCAATCAAGTGTTCCAGTTTATGAAACGGATGCACGAAATCGCCCGATGAACTCGCCTTCGCACCCGCAGACGCTAGCGCCACATTCTCGTCACCAACGAAGACTTGAAGCTCGTCGATACAGGGCTCGCCACCTGAAGTGTCATCGATGGTGAATCG
>JBGSJB010000081.1:0-1658 GCA_041742175.1 Pirellulaceae bacterium | reverse complement strand
AAAACACACGCGGCCCGAAGAAACCACCAACTCCTCGAACCCGTTTCAAAGGCACACCACACGTCTCAACATACCAATTGTTAAACGAATCCGCGAATTCAACCAATGCGTAGCCTAATTTGCGACCTTCAAAGCACTGGTGAATACACCCAGCGGTTAGGCAAAGCCAGCGAACCGCGATCGGACTTTTGTTTCGGGCGTGAACACACGCGGGCGCACGCGACAAATATAGCAGACAATGCTAAAAAGTGCGCAAACGCGACGCCCCGCAATCCATTTTGCGAATGAAGAATTTTAGTGTTTGCACCCGCGTTTAGCTTACTAAAGTTTCATCTGCAGCTCTTTTAGAGATGAAGCTCTCGTCTACGCGACCGCAGCCTCAACCGAAGTCGCTCGCGACCCGCCGGCCAAGAATCCTCCGAGATATCCCATCGGGACATAAGCGAGCAGCAAATCCGTAACGTTAAACCACAGCGGTGCGCCGGCCATCAAAACCGCCGTCACGCCGCCCAGAAGAAAGAAACAACTGATACCGATCGCGAACCTCATGGGGTCTCCGCTCGCAAGTTTCGCGGCAACGAATGCGCCTACTAACGTGCCCAGCGCATGAGCTGCAAAGGGAACAAGGAAATTTATTGGCTTGAACAGCTTCATGCTTTCGCGAAGCTTCTCCATCGTCGACACATCGGCGCCGTCTGGCAGCGGCACGACGGCGGAACCGACGTTGATGATGCCCATATTGACGACGCTGCCGATCACAATTCCAAGCACCACAGCTAGCACGTTTCGTGCGATCAATTTAAACATTACCGCGTCCGATTGAAAATTGCCAAGTTCCCGATTGAGGGCTCTGCAAATTACCAAGAGTCGCGATGCGGGTCAACGAATTCCGCCTAAAGGGCAACGGCTAGCGCGGTAAGCAATCCGTCTTCGACAGTGATTTCAAGAACTTTGGGCTTCGCGTCGTGCGCAGTCAGTTCGCCTCGCAGAATCTTCACATCTGCGGGAGCACTAATACCAATCGTAACTCGGTTGCCTTGGACGCGGATGATTTCAACGCTGATGTTGTTGTCAAGAACAATCTTCTCACCAGCTTTGCGACTTAGAACGAGCATCGAATTCTTCCTTGAGCTTTGAGTGCTGCGGCGGAGTGACATTGCTGGGTTGCAGCGTCCCAACAGGATTAATTATCAGCACCGGGCGGACACCTTCGGTCACGCAGCTCAAAAAAATTAAAAAATGCGGTTCAGCCCGAGCTGAAAGCGGCTTCGCAGCCTGCAAAAAGGCGGATGACCGAGCTGACTACACATGCTACCCGACACGAGTCTGTAGGCTTTCGGTTACGATAACGATTGCTGGGCAACGCACTTGAACGAACTGGCACTTGAATGAACTGGCACTTAGTCTTGATTGGGATTCAACAGCTTGGCTGACATCGTTTTAATCAATCCTCGCTTCGAAGCCTCGTACTGGGGTTTCGAATATGCAATGCCGCTGATCGGTAAGAAATCCAACCTGCCGACCGCTTGCTTGCCGTTGCTCGCAGCGCTAACCCCACCCGAACATACCATCACGCTCATGGACGAGAACGTCGCTGCGCTGGATTTTGAACGGATCGCACGCGCCGACATCGTTGGTTTGACCGGCATGAGTGTCCA
>JBGSJB010000080.1:0-8397 GCA_041742175.1 Pirellulaceae bacterium | reverse complement strand
AGGCTTCGCGCCCTTCGTCAGCTCAGCAAAATCGCTGACCGAGGCGTTGCGACGGCCTGCGGATGTCGGTCGATATTTGCGTATACCCATTGAAACTACCTACTGACTGAACACCGTGAAACTTGATCGTTACCAGCCGCTCTCGCAGCAACCAACATTCAAACAATCGTCTAGAAGAAGTCGATCTTGTGCTCAGCGTTAAGCTTCACAATCGCCCGCTTCCACGAACTCGTCACACCCGCACGATGGCGAAAACGTCGAGTCTTGCCCTTGCGCGTCTGAGTGCAGACCTTATCGACCACTACATTGAACAACTCTTCGACCGCGCGTCGAATATCAATCTTCGTCGCCAGCGGATGAACCTCAAACGCATATTGATTGTGACGCCCAGCACGATGAATACCCTTTTCAGTTACCAATGGTCGCAAAATGACCTGGTGTGAATCGAGCTTCAAACTTACCGTCGGTACTTCTGCTTTACTCATCATCCAACCCAATACAAATTAGCCAACGCGAACTCACTAAGCCGCCGCAGTCGTGCCCGACGCTTGCGACTTAATCAATTCCAACGCATCCTTGGTCATCAACACCTTCCGCGGACGAATCAAACTCAAGGCGTTCAAATCCGCCACGCGAGTTACATTCACACCAGGGATATTGCGACCGCTCATATGCACATTAACTGAATAATCACTAGTAGTGACCAAAGTCGTCTGACCGGCCAACCCCAGAGCTTTCAGGACTCCAGCGAACTCTTTCGTTTTCGGTGCAGCCATACTCAACTGGTCAATCACAACCACTTCACCGTCAATCAACTTCGAAGCGATTGCCATCTTGGTCGCGATGCGAATCGCTTTCTTAGGCAAGCGATAGTAGAACGAACGCGGCTTAAGCTGCATCGCGTGCCCACCACCACGCCGCTGCGGAGTTCGCTTGGAACCGACGCGAGCGTTACCCGTGCCCTTTTGGCGAAAGAGCTTCTTCGTTGACCCCGAAACTTCGCCACGACCCTTTGTCTTCTTCGTTCCCTGCCGCTGGTTAGCCAAGTACATGACGACTGCATCGTGAAGCAACTGCTTGTTGATCTTCGGCGCAATAGTCGCCGGGTCGACATCGACCTTTCCGACTTCAGCACCACTCGAATTGTAAACAGGCAATGTAATCATCGAGCTATCCAACCTACACTTTGCTTTTGCGACCGCTAGAACGTTCAATCAACCACAAACGACTAACCGACTTTGTTCGTTTCACGCACAATCACGTATCCACCCGTTGGACCAGGCACAGCGCCTTCAACTAGGATCAGATTGTTCTCAACATCAACGCGAGCAACCTTCAAATTGCGGCTCGTCACGCGAGTTGCACCGTATTGCCCAGCCATCTTCTTTCCACGAAACGTACGACCAGGGTAGGTATTCATACTAGTACCACCAGCGTGACGGTGACACTTCTTCACGCCGTGCGTCGCCCGCTGGCCACGGAAATTATGTCGCTTCATAACACCCGAGAACCCAGAACCCTTGCTCGTGCCAGTAACGTCGACCGCCTTCACGCCGTCCAGCACCGCAGCAGTAATGGCAGCACCGACTTCAGCCGACTCCATTGAGCCGCGGAACTCTCGCACAAACCGCTTCGGCTCACAATTTGGCTTCGCAACAACCGCCACGCCACCAGCTGCACGATTCTTGGCACGCTTGCTTCCAATCGCAGCAACTTGGCCGCGCTCACTGCGAGAAGCCAATCGACGCGGCTTATCAAGAAAGCCCATCTGGACTGCGTCATAGCCATCACGATCAACGGTACGAACCTGAAGAACGTGGCATGGACCAACTTCTAATACAGTCACAGGAACAGCAATGCCGTTTTCCTGGAAAATCTGTGTAGTACCGACCTTTCGGCCGAGAATGCCCTTAACCATCTTCATATTTCCCGTTGAACGCTTGCCAGCCAGGACCCGTTACCAGATTACCCGCCAGCCTCCGTGTCATACTGCGAGACTCTACAATTAAATAAATACAAACAGCGAACCAGTCGCTTTGAACAGGTCACTGACAAGCCAACACGCCCTATCGAGCTGTTGCCTTAATCTTGATATCAACACCAGCAGGCAGACTCAGCTTATTCAACGCTTCGATCGTTCGAGCTGTCGCTTGCTTGATGTCAATCAGCCGCTTGTGAGTTCGAATTTCGAATTGCTGACGAGCCTTCTTGTCAATGTGAGGGCCAGACAACACAGTGTAACGCTCGATGCGAGTAGGCAACGGAATCGGCCCATGCACTTCAGAGTGCGTTCGCTTCGCAGTCTCTACGATCTCCTGTGCGCTTTGGTCGAGCACGGAATGATCGTAAGCTTCCATTCGGATTCTAATGACTTCGTGCGAACCAGCCGACACAGTAAACCTCTTTTACACAGAGAATTCAGAACTACATTCGGAGCCCAATTACTTGGACGCCCACATCCTCGATGAGTGTGTGTACCAAAGTAAATTGGAAGCGAGCGAGTTTAAGGGAGCTTCAAAAAGCCGTCAACGCCAAAGTGCTTGATGAACTTGTTTTTTTCTGAACCGCCTCATGGCTTCGTGCAATCTGCCAGCAGACGATAGCTTTCCAACTTTGTTACGATGACTTAAATCACCTGCTTTCTCCACAACCTACTCCTCGCCCGCGTATCCAGAATTGAAGCGATCTATGCAAGTCAACAACAGCGCTGCTGGCTCTGCTGAGTTTTCAACAGCCCGAAACTCTGTCTGGCAGTTCGCGATGCCTGGCAATATCAAGTTCGGTCGCGGTAGTTCCTCGTTCACAGCCGCAGAGCTCATCCGTCTCAAGATTCGAAACCCGCTGATCGTTTCCGATCCAATCGTAATCGCCTTGCCAGCAGTTCGGAAATTAGTCGCTGACCTTGAATTTGCAGGCTTAAGTCCCCTGATCTTCGACGCTTGCGTTGCCGAACCTGCAATTGATACCGCAAAAAACGCGATTGAGTCCGGTCGCGTCGGCAAAGTCGACGGAGTGGTTGGCATCGGTGGAGGCAGCAATCTGGACGTAGCCAAAATGACCGCTACGGTGCTCAAACATGGCGGCCAACCCGAGGATTACTTCGGTTTCGACGCAATTCCAGGTCCCATCCTGCCGCTCGTCGCTCTACCGACCACCGCCGGAACCGGCAGCGAAGTTTCGCATTCCGCCGTGCTCACCGATTCCGCTGCGCAGATCAAGGTCAGCACGCTCAGCCGCTGGCTGCGACCCGCCGCTGCGATCATCGATCCGGCCCTAACCGACTCGTGCCCGCCCCGCGTTACCGCTCACTCGGGTATCGACGCACTCGTCCACGCAATCGAAGCCTATTCCAATCGAAACTTTCAAGAAATGGTCGGTGTCGATCCCCAAGCTCGCGCGTACGAAGGCAGCTATCCGCTAACACGACTGCTAGCTGCTGAAGCCATTCGATTGATAGGCCGTTCTCTCGCAATCGCGTATGAAAACCCTACCGATCAAGCGGCTCGTGATGACATGGCACTCGCTGCAACACTCGCCGGTATGGCTTTTTCGAACAGCGGCGTCGCGATCGTCCATGCGCTCGAGTATCCCATCGGTGCGCTCACTCATTGTAGCCACGGCGAGGGAAACGGTTTGCTGCTTCCGCATGTCATGCGCTTCAATCTGGACGCTTGTGCTGCTGAATTCGCAGTGATTGCAAGCTGCTTGGTTCCGTCAAACGCATTGCAACCGGAGCACGTCGCAGCAAACCTCGCGATCGATGAGGTCGTCAAGCTGCAGAAGCGAATCGGCATTCGAACAACGCTCCGCGAACTAGGGCTTCAAGCCGAGCAGATCCCGCAGGTCGCGCAGAAAGCCTTCCAGATCAAACGACTAATGGACGTGAATCCCAAACGTCCGACCGAAAGCGATCTTGTCGCAATCCTCACGTCAGCATTCTGAAACGTAGCAATCTGAGTCCGCGCTCGTTCTCACCTGAAAAACCCTACCCGAGCTTAAGCTGTGACGCTTTTTTCTTTCAGCCATGCGTCGATTGCCGACAACATTTCGCTGCAAGCGGCATTCAATTTTTCGAAGTTGACTTGCGCGTTTTCGATGCGGTCAGCTCGACTGGCGACTTCGATCGCGTCGGCCGCAGCAGTGACTTCTTGAGCAACAAATAGACCGGCTGCGCTCTTGAGCGAGTGTGAAGCCCGCACTAACAATCGCAAATCTTGCCGCCGAATCCCCTGCTCGATTTCATCCAGCCGCTGATGCGTTTCGCGCTGTAATGTTTGCACCAACAATATCTGCTGGTCCAACGGACATTTCATCATCGAAAACGGTGCATCGAAGTCGATCAAACCTCGCCGCTCATCCCAATCGCTTGCAGTCTCTGACACGCGCGCCGCAGCAAGCTTGCCGTTTTCCAGCGGCTCGCCGGCACTCAGCTTAATCAACAAATTTCGAAACTCACCAAAGTCGATCGGCTTGCTGATGTACGCGTCCATACCCGCCGCAAGACACTGCTCTTGGTCGCTTCTCATCGCTGCGGCAGTAATCGCTATGATCGGTATGTGGTCTTCAGCTTGCTCTTCACTGCGTATCTGGATGGTTGCTGCTATTCCATCGACGGTCGGCATCTGCAGGTCCATGAAGATCGCGTCGAAGTTCGTTTGACGCCACGCTTCGATCGCTTCACTGCCATCTTCGACCAATGTTACTCGATGCCCCTCGCGCTTGAGCAACTCGACCATCACCGCGCGATTCACTTCACCGTCTTCAGCAAGCAATATCGAGAGCGAACGTTTCTTCATTTGTGGCACATTCGCTGCGGGACTCGTTGCCCCGCTCGATCTCGCTTGAAAACCCTGCAGCATCTGAAACCACTCGGATTGCAGCACAGGCTTCTGTAAGTACCGCGCGATGTGCAACTCTTTCGCACGTGCTGCATCGCTCGACTGATGGTTCGAACTGAGCACCACAAACATCGGTTTCGCCCGCCGTGCACTGCAGTTGCTTTGCAATTGTTCGACTAGAGCGAAACCATCCGAACCGGGTAGCATGCGATCGACAACGACCAAGTCGAACTCCTCGGACCGCCAAACTTCCAGAGCCGCCTCAGCCGATTTCGCTACGGCTACCGAAAGGCCATACCTTGCAAGCTGCTCTTCAAGAATCGCTAGATTGGTCGCATTATGATCGACGACCAACGCTCTACAGTGCTCCAACCTCAGCGATTCAGGATGCGCGCCGGCGGCCTGCGCGGAAACCGCTTTGCAAGGCAATTCGAAGTGGAAAGTCGCACCCTCGTTAAGCTCGCTTTCAACCCACACGCGACCACCCATAATTTCGATCAACTGAGCCGAGATGGCCAGTCCTAAACCAGTGCCACCGAATCGACGTGTCATCGATGCGTCCGCTTGCGTGAACGCTTCAAAAATGGCGGCTTGCTGCTCCGGCGCGATCCCTATCCCAGTGTCGCTAACCGAGAATCGCAACTTGCGGGGACTGCTCAGTGGCAACGTATCCTCCAACGATACGCACACAATGACTTCACCGGAGTCCGTAAACTTGATCCCGTTGCCCACCAGATTCATGATAATCTGCGCCAGTCGCCCCGGATCGCCAAGCACATAATCAGGCACATTTCGATCGACTTTCAACAGCAACTCGAGCGACTTCTGCGCTGCCCGAGCAGCTTGGCTTTTTACCGCGTGACCAACGCAAGCTCGCAGATCATAGGGCAACTCTTCAACATCCAATTTGCCCGCTTCAATTTTCGAGAAGTCAAGAATGTCATTCAATATCCTCAATAGCGCCTGTGCGGATTGTTTCATCATCGCTAAGAACGACCGCTGTTGATCGTCAAGTGAAGTTTCGCTCAGCAATTCCGCCATGCCGATCACACCATTCATCGGCGTGCGAATCTCGTGGCTCATGTTGGCAAGGAACTCGCTCTTCGCCTGACTCGCACGGTCCGCCTGATCGCGTGCAATTCGCAGTTCGGCTTCGATTCGTTTCAGTTCCGTGATGTCACGCGATACACCAAACGTTCCGACAACTCCACCGGAGCTATCGCGCAGCGGCATCTTCGTTGTCGAACACCATGTATCATCGCGATCCGGCCAAGTCTCGCGTTCAATGAGAGCCACAACAGGTTTGCCTGAGCGCATGATTTCAACTTCATCGCGTCGCGCTTGATCGGCGTGGTGCGAAGTGAAAATATCGGCATCCGATTTACCAATGATCGCTGCGGGCTCTGCAATATGAAACTTCTCAGCCATACTGCGGCTGATGCGAACAAACCGACTCTGATTGTCCTTGAAGTAGATCGAGTCCGGGATGTTGTCGAGCAGCGCGTGCAACAAGTAACGCTCTTGCTCAAGCGCGATTTCGGCCTGCTTGCGCTCCGAAGCATCCCAGAATAAAAGCTGCACTCCGCAGATTTTACCATCCGCATCCAGCAGTGGACCTTTCACAATCTCAATCCAGCGACTGTTACCGCTCGCATCGAAGTTCTCTTCGAATTGGTGCAGCACCGCTCCGGTTGCCATCACATGCTGATCGTCTGCCAAGCACCGCGCTGCAACTTCTGGAGTGAACAAGTCGCTGTCGGTGCGCCCCACAATATCAGCTAAGGATAACTGGCGACTGTCGAGATACATCTTGTTGGCATAGATCCGGCGACCATGAGCGTCTTTCAAAAGCAGATTGATGCCCAAACTGTCGATGATCGACCGAAAGCGAGCCTGCGATTGCTGAAAGACCTGCTTCGCTGACTCCTCTTCAACTGGAAGGCTGCCGATCAAGATCAGTTCACTGGGAGTTTTGCACAACGCATGAAACGTAACTGGACTTTCGATTCCAGTCAAACTTTTCATCGCAATCGTGATTGCCTCTTCGCCCGACTTACAGCCGACTTGCAGCAATCGCAAAAATTGCGCAGCGCATTCGGCTGTTACCAATTGCTTCCACCAGTCGGCTGTCGATAGCTCCTCGACTCGCCAGCCGAGAAAGTCTCGCGTAGCAGGATTCAAGTAGATCAAACGCGCCCCATCGCGGGAACAGACCAATACCAAGTCGCTATGTCGATCGAAAATCGATGACGGCAGCGAAGCGAAGGGTACAACTGATTCTTCAACCAGCAGGGGAGACATCAGTTTTCACCGCGCAATGCTTGACCAAAGTTATTTCGTTACCGCGCTCGTTGTAAGCCACCTTGTCCATAAAGCTGTGGATCAAGATTAATCCACGCCCCGAAGACCCATCCATCGCCGCTGCGTTCAAGTGACGTAGTTTATGGGTGTCGAAACCGTGCCCCTCATCGCGAATCGTGACGCGCAGCGTGTCACGCATCAACCGCGCATCAAAATGCACTTTGCGATTCTTGAAAGGAGCGTGCGTTAGTCGCTGCTGCATTAATTCTTGCTCTGCCACCTCGTCGCTCTCGTGCCACTGCGCATGCGACAGTTCTAGGTTGCCGCGATAAAAAGCGTTGGAAAGCGCTTGTTTGAGTGCAATACTGACGCGATGCCGCTCTGTCCCGCACAGCAACTCCATCCCCGCCGCCATGTGCATTGTTAAATCGACGACCGGTTCAATGAACTCAGGCTTCATCGGCAAATCGAAGACTAAACGATTTTCAGTCAAATGATCGATCAACTCGGCGTAACTGCGATCAGTCCGCAGGACTCCCAGCACATCTTCCACCGTTCCCAACAACATTTCGGACAGCATCGACTTTGGTACATAAGCCGCAGCTCCATGCTTCAACGCTTCCGCGGCCAACCGCTCGGACCCCTGTGCTGTAACCAACACAGCCGGAATATCAGGAAAGTCAGCCTGCATTTTCTTGATGAGTTCCAGCCCACTAAGAACCGGCAACTCCAGGTCTGTGACCACCAACTCGTTGTAGCCATCGGCCAGTCGCTCTAAGGCAACCGTCCCGTCGTCAACACAAGTAACGCTATGCGCAGCCGACTCAAGCAGCAACTTCATCTGCATAGCTTGAGTTGCACTGTCCTCGACCAGTAAAATATTCGACATGCTAACCTTCGCTATCGAGAGGAATGAATAAAGCAACCTCCGAAGTAGTTTCACGGATTCTATCAGACTGAATGGTGAATAGCCAAAGAAATGGTGAGCATTTGCTCGGCAGACAACTCTCAATTGGAAATTCGAAAAGACGATGCGAAAGTCTGTTGGAACGCGATCGCTTTATGAAGGAAAGCAGACAGCAGTTATTCTTTCGAGTAGCGAAATTAGAAGTTAGCACGAGTTGCAACTAGTGCAGCGTCACAGCTTGGAATTAGGGTTGGTAAATTGAGCGTTTTAAGCGAAGCTGATGGGAACCACGGAGGGATCCCATGCAAAAGAAGTATATTGTTCGGTTGAGCGATGACGAACGTGTTGAGC
>JBGSJB010000079.1:0-2606 GCA_041742175.1 Pirellulaceae bacterium | reverse complement strand
CGGCCAAGGTACGGAGATCAAACAAGTAACTCTGCTGCCTTGTTACGACGATTTCAATTCGATTGGCGCAGGGTTTGGTTTTCCAATGCGCTTTAAGATCGAAGCCAGCGATGATGCAGAATTCGATTCCGATGTGAGACTATTCCGGGATAAGTACGAGTCGACGTTTGAAAGTGACTTTGCGAACCCAGGCTTGCAGCCGTTCACGGTGCGCGCGGTGGATGCTAAACCGATTGCGGGCCGATTCGTTCGCATCACAGCGACGAAGCTCGCGCCGCGGCAAAACGATTTCATCTTCGCGTTAGCTGAGGTGCAAGTCGTCGATGCGGCTGTCGGGAATGTTGCACTCGGCCGACCCGTCACTTCGCTCGACTCGATTGAAGCGGCTCCGCGATGGCGACGATCGAACTTGACGGACGGCATCGCTCCGGCGGAAGCTACGAAGCACAGTAAACTTGAACTAATCGCGGCTCGCGAGCAACTGCTTGAATCCTTCGCAAGTGATGCGGACCGATCGGTTCGTCGTCAGTTGGTTCAGTCGCTTGAGTTGGTCGACGCGGAGTTGAAAGCGTTGCCAGCTCCGGATGCGGTCTATGCGGCTGGGATACATCAGGGAAGCGGTACGTTTGTTGGGACGGGTGCAAACGGTGGAAAGCCGCGGCCGATTTTCCTGTTGGCGCGCGGGCAGGTGACTCAGCCTGGGCGCGCAGTATCACCCGGAGCACTGTCGGCTTTTTCATTCCAACCTGCGCGATTTGCTTTGCCAAACGACTCCGATGAAGGGCAGCGACGCGTTGCGCTTGCAAAGTGGATCACTGACCGAAACAATCCGTTGACGTGGCGCAGTGTTGTGAATCGAGTCTGGCAGTATCATTTCGGTCGCGGGTTCGTTGGTACCGCGAATGACCTGGGCCGCAACGGTGGCCTGCCATCGCACCCTGAGCTGCTCGACTGGTTGGCAGTGGAATTCCGAGACTGCGGCGGATCGCTGAAGGACCTGCATCGGATGATTGTAAAAAGTGCGACGTATCGTCAGACATCTGATGGTCACGCAGACGGCGAACGCGTTGATTCAGAAAATCGCTTACTATGGCGGCAGAACCGGCGACGACTGGAAGCCGAATCGATTCGGGATGCTGTGCTAGCGGCAAGCGGCAATCTCGATTTGAAGATGGGCGGACCTGGGTGGCAAGATTTTGTGATTGAGCATCCGGAACATTCGCCGCACTACGAATATGGCTTGGCGGATCCTGACGACAAGTCGACGTGGCGGCGCTCGATCTATCGCTTCATCGTCCGATCTCAGACACAGCCATGGATGACATCGCTCGATTGCGCCGATCCATCGATGCGAGTCGACAAGCGAAATGAAAGTCAGTCGGCAATTCAAGCGTTAGCGTTATTGAATAACGGATTCATGCTCAGTCAGGCGAAGCACTTCGCCGATCGAGTGACGCGCGAAGGAGAGACGCTGAGTGTACAAGTTGATCGAGCTTATCGACTCGCAATCGGTTCGTCACCGTTGAAAGCGGATCACGAAGCGTTGGTTCGTTTTGCGGAAGAGCACGGCTTGCCTTACCTCTGTCGCGTGTTACTGAACTTAAACGCATTCACATTTGTAGATTGAGTTGACATCATGCAATCTCGACGTTCATTCCTACAGGAATCGAGCAGGAGCTTGGGCAGTTGCCTGCTGGGTCGCGGGCTGCTTGGTAAAGGTTTGGGAGGCGTGGCGCTCGCTTCGATGTTGGCGACTGACGGAGCTTTACCGGCAGAGGAAGCAGAGCGCGGGGGAATTTCAGAAGGTCTGCATCATCCGGCGAAAGCGAAACGAGTGGTGCAGTTCTTCATGTCCGGCGCGGCCAGTCACATCGACCTGTTTGATTACAAACCGGATCTCATCAAACGCCATGGTCAGGCGAGCGATTTTGGGGAGCCGGTTGAGACTTTCCAAAACGGTCTTGGTCCGTGGATGAAACCGGTTTGGAACTTCAGGCCTTATGGTGAGTCAGGAAAAATGCTCAGCGACATCGTTGCGCCGCTTGGAACGGTGGTCGACGATATCTCGTTCATTCATAACATGGTCAGCAAGTCTGGCGTCCACAGCACGGCGACGTTGTTGCAGTCGACTGGATTTCAGTTGCCGGGATTTCCCGGCGCTGGTTGTTGGGTCAGCTACGGTCTGGGGTCGATCAACGAGAATTTGCCAAGCTTTGTGGTGCTGCCGGACCATCGTGGTTTCGGTTCGAACGGAGTTAAGAACTGGGACGCTGCCTTCTTACCTTCGCAACATGCTGGCACCATTATCTATCCGGGTCGTCCAGATCCGATCGCTGACTTGTATCCGCATCGCGCAGGTGCGTTCATAACTGACCGCGGCGAACGCTCGTCGCAGGAGCTAATGGCCAGCCTCAATCGGCGACATGCATCCTCGCGTGCGGACGATTTGCGGCTTGAGGGCCGCATTCGCAGTTATGAATTGGCGGCGAAGATGCAAATGGCTGCGCCGGAAGCGCTTGATTTCTCCGCTGAGCCCGAGCACGCTTTGCGACTGTATGGACTCGACCGCGGTCAGCAAGGTTGGAGCAAAGAGATCAACGCTGAGG
>JBGSJB010000078.1:0-3623 GCA_041742175.1 Pirellulaceae bacterium | reverse complement strand
GTCGCGAGTTAGGTTTCCCATGAGGATAACGCGGTTGTAACTTGCCATAGTTGGATCTCCATGGACGAGCGTGAAAGGGGTGAGGTTTGACAAGCCAACAGCCTAGCCAATTTGGGAACACCAGGCAACTAGTTTGGCTTTCTCACCCTATCGCTTACTCGTCGATTTCTTCCTCATCATCATCGAGATCGATACCAACGCCGACTGCAACTGGCTCTTCCGCGCGAGTCTCGGTAACCTTGCCGAGAGCATGCGAGACCAAGGTTTCGACCAGACGTGGATCGACCGTAGTTACCAGGAATCGAAGGATATTTTCGTCGAGTTGGCAAGCTCGGTTGAACTCGGTCATTCGGCTGGTGTCCATATTGAAATAGGTGATCCAGTAGGTGCCTTTCGACTGACCATCAATAGGATAAGCCAGTTTGCGTTCTTCCCACAGGCGGCTAGCGAGAATCTCGCCGCCGAGATTTTCAATGAGTTGTTGCAAGGTTCCAGCCACGCCACCTGGATCGCGGTTGTATTTATTGCTGTCAAAAATCAAAAAGCAGTCGTAGCACTGAGTAGCCAAAATCCGAACTCCCGTCGAAATCAATTAGTCTTCATTCACTCGGTCTTCCGTTCAACGGTCGCGGGAATCGCGAGTTGAATGAAGTCTCAAGTTTGTTTCAGTTGTACTTGTTCATGCAAAAGCCAATTCCCTGAGTCGCCCAACTGAGAACCGCCTCAGTTGCGTCAGCGACCGCCTTGTCGACCGTCGCTCGCTCATCCTCGCGAAATCGCCCTAACACATAGTCCGCTGCATCCCACCGATCGGGAACAGGATCAATTCCGATCCTTAACCTTGGCACCGACTGCCCGCCGAACGCTCTCAATATGTCACTCAGTCCCTTTTGCCCACCCGCCGAGCCCGAGGTTCGAAACCTCAACTTACCGAGTGGAAGACTCAGGTCGTCGCAAACTACAAGCAAGTCTTGCTCATGGTTCACTTTATAAAAATTGGCCAGCGGGTGTACGCAACGGCCACTGTTGTTCATAAACGTCAAGGGCCAGACCAATATCAGGCTGACACCATTCGTTGTCGCAGTCGTCAACTGCCCTTCGTATTTCGCTTTCGGAGTGGGAGCGTTTAAGCGAGATTGAAGTTTAGCAAGAACTTCGAACCCAATGTTATGCCGAGTTCCATTGTACTTGGAGCCCGGATTGCCTAAACCAACCACAACCTTCAACCCAGAACCTTGGTCGCTCACAGCCTGGCTCCCAGTGGTTCAAAAGGCAACATTACTTGACTTTTTCAGCGTCTTCCTTCGCCTTGCGGATCAGTTCAGGTTCTGAGGTTGCTGCCTCATCGTCGGCTACCAAGTGCGGCTTGGTAACTTGAACTACTACGACTGAACCTGGTGTCACCACCGAAGCACCTTCAGGCAGCTTTACTTCATTTGCATGGATGCTCTGCCCTAAATGCAAACCATTCACCGAGACCACTAAGTGCTCAGGGATAACGGCGGCTGGGCAATTGATCGTGAGTTCATGAGTTACAAAGTTCAACTGGCCGCCTTCGCTGACGCCAGGAGCTTCTCCATGCAATTCAACTGGCAACGTCACTTCAACGGTTTCCGATTGCGAAACGCGGTTTAAGTCGATGTGCAGAATTTCGGTACCGAAAGTATCCCACTGCACTTCGCGCAACAAAGCAGTGTCGTTGATATCGCCAGTCAAAGAGAGAATCTTGCTGCCATGGCGGATTACCAAACCCAAAGCGTCACGACGAACGCTAAGGTTTACATTCTCTTCACCGTGACCGTAAAGGATGGCTGGTACCAAACCTTGGTCGCGGAGTTTTTTGACTGCGCGGGAACCGACTAGATCACGCGTTTTGACTTCGATAGTTTCGCTCATGGACTGTTCCGATCGCCATCCTGCTTGAGGCTTAGCGAATAATCTCGTGGTTGGACGAATGCACCCCGCCTTGTGGCGAGGTATCTGCGTCTGGATTTTCTAAACGGGCAAGTATCTCAAAATGATCAGTTCTTTCAAGAGCAACTGCCCATCATCCTGCAGAGAAATTTGTTCTACAGACTGAAGCAGCATTGTGCAGCCCCTAAGTCGCGTGTCTCCAGCCCGATTTTCCTGGTTTCCAGTCGCCTTGCCCATTCGCTAGCGGTCAAGTAGGTTTGCAAGTTCCCAAACCAAGAAGGCGAAATGCCTCGTAACTGATTCGAAAAGTCGTTCGTAATGGCAAAGAAAAGCACCCAGATGCAATACATCGAGCCCATTGGGGCTCGCGTCCTCGTTCGAAAAGATGAGCCGAAACGGGAAACCAAGGGTGGAATCGCCTTACCTGATGCTGCCGAAATCCCGACAATCACTGGCCGAATCGTCACAATTAGCCGGCAAGTCGCCCACGACGAAGACATGCCACTGCGGCAATACGATAAAATTCTCTTTCATCCCAAAAACGCAATTCCGGTCGATTTCGAACCCGACAACCAGCTTTTTGTGATCCCAGTCGAAGACGTTGTCGCGGTGTTTCGATCGGAAGCACCAACTGACGAGTAACCGGTCGGAGCCGTACTTGGATCGCTACTTTTCCGCCGGACTCTCAGGCGGGCGAAACATTTCGCTCAGTGATTGATGGTGGTGAATGCGACGAATCGCTTCTGCCAACAGACCAGCAACTGACAAAACTTCGATACAATCCAATTGCTTCTCAGGTGGCAATGGAATCGTATTCGTCACACAAATGCTGTTGATGTCAGCTTGGCTAATTTTCTCGATCGCTTGGCCACACAAAACCCCGTGAGTTGCGCCGAGATGAATCTCCTTCGCGCCGGCTTTGCGGATCAAGTCCGCTGCGCCAAGAATCGATCCAGCCGTACTGATCATGTCGTCGAACATAAAGCAGATTTTGCCTTCGACGGGTCCGCCGATAATGTTCTTCTGAACTGTGATCAAGGAATTGTCGCGGCGTTTGTCGACGATCGCTAAGCGTCCGCCAAGTCGTTTTGAATGGCCGATGGCGCGCTTGATACTGCCTTCATCGGGGCTGACCACGACAATATCGTCCGTATCGTAACCCTTGGCCAGGAAATGCGCATTGAGCACAGGAGCGGCGTACAAGTGATCGACGGGAACGTCGAAAAAGCCTTGGATTTGCGGGGCGTGCAAGTCCATCGTTAGTACGCGATCGGCGCCGGCACGAGTGATCATGTTCGCAACCAGCTTGGCCGTGATCGGCACACGTCCTTCGTCTTTGCGATCTTGCCGAGCATAGCCGTAGTACGGAACAACCGCGGTGATGCGTGAAGCGCTAGCGCGTTTGCAACTGTCGATCATGATCAACAGCTCCATCAAGTTATCGTTGACGGGCGGGCACGTGGGCTGAATCAAAAACACGTCCCGACCACGCACGTCGTCGTCGATCTTGCAATAATTCTCACCGTCTGGGAACTTGCCCAATGAGATTGATCCCAACTCCAAGTGCAGCGACTCGCAAATGTCGCCCGCTAACTTTGGATTGGCTCTTCCGCTGAAGATCTTCAATTCACACATGGCAGATTTTTCGTCCCGCAAAACGTGATTCGAACTGTACATGAACTCAAGAGCCATTCGACTTGCCGTAACCC
>JBGSJB010000077.1:0-3581 GCA_041742175.1 Pirellulaceae bacterium | reverse complement strand
TACACCTACATCACCAAGGGAACTGCCGGACATGTCAATCGAGTCTGGTTTGATGATGTCGTCGTAGCGCGCGAGTACATCGGCCCCATCAAAGCCATTTCGTCCGCAGTAGCTGACGCTGCCACAGCTCACGCCCAGTCGGCTCTCGACATCAACGTGGATGTCAGTCCTAAGTCAAGCCAGACACCGTAGCTGGCGAAACGCTTGAAATGAGCCGTCCGCTGGCTGGTGAAAACTGCGTTTTCTGCCGCGCCTAGAATGCTTGGTGATCAGGCCATGTATACCTAGTGCAAGGCAACAAAAGCAGTTCGTGAACGCTTAAGAACCGCACAGTTTGCGTATTTCGTGAAGAGCAATCAAACTGCCATGCAACGACAAATCCGCTAAAACTCGCATGCTATGCCCTCTTCGACCGCAAAATATCGTGATTGAGTTATTTCAACCGCTGATCGCTAGTCCCGTGCTACCTGCGACCGTAATGCTGGGAATGATGGTCTGTTGGAGTCTATTCACGGTGTTGGTGGGAGCTGGGCTGAGTTCGGATGGCTGGTCATTCCATTTTCACAATCCGCTTTCCAGCGTTCTGCACTCCGACCCGCATGCCGGCATCGGACATTCCATTTCGCATTTTCTCGGCGACACGCTGGGCTCTTTTGTATTGACGCCGACCAAGTGGTTGAATCTGCGAAGCGTTCCATTGCTGCTTTGGTTAGGCGTGTTCACACTTACTTGGTGGACGACATCAGTCGCGTGGTGGATGGTGGTAGACGAATGGCTATTCAAAGCTCCGGGTACGATCACGACGTCGTTACTAATAGCTCGAAACATCGCCTGCGCCTTGCCGATTACCAAGCTTCTCACACAGCCGATGGTAAAGCTCTTTTCTGACACAAGCAGTCTCGATTCGAAATCGTTGATCGGCGAAGAAGCTGAAATCTGCTCGTTCGATGCGACTCCGGAAAATGGACAAGCGAAGTACAAGACAGGCGCAGCACCGTTGTTGTTGAACGTCCGCACCGATGGTCCGCATCTGATCAAAGGGACTCGCGTGTGGATCACGCATTACGACGCCAACCGACGGATCTATCTTGTTTCACCGACGACAACCGATTCAACCAGTTCCTCTTAGTTTACGGTAAATCATCATGAGTACATTTGTTTTGGCAGCAACAACATCGCAAATGGCGGTCGGTCTGCTTATCTTGATTGCTTCGCTGTTCCTAATTGCGACCGCCTTCATCGTTGTCGCAAGTAAGTTCTACATCAAAGTTGGACCAGACGAAGCGATTGTAAAAACGGGCATGGGTGGAATGAATGTCATCATCGATGGTGGCGCGCTAGTTTGGCCAGTGATCCACCGTTACGAGAAGATGGATTTGACGTTAAAGAGCTTTGAGATTGCTCGCGAAGGCGCGGAAGGTTTAATTTGCAAAGACAACATCCGGGCAGATATCAAAACCGCCTTCTTTATTCGGGTTGATAAGACAACTGAAGAGATCAAAGAGGTCGCTCAGTCAATCGGTTGCAAGCGCGCCAGCCAAGTTGAAACGTTGCGAGAGTTGTTCGACGCAAAGTTCTCGGAGGCGCTCAAGACAGTGGGCAAGCAGTTTGAATTTGTAGAGCTGTATGACAAACGCGATAAGTTTAAGAATGAAATCTTGAAAGTGATCGGTACGGATCTTAACGGTTACCGACTCGACGACTGCGCGATTGATTACCTTGAACAAACGCGACTTGAACTGCTGAATCCGAACAACATTTTGGATGCGGAAGGTATCAAGAAGATCACCGAACTGACTTCGAATGAAAAGATCAAAGAAAATCACTTCACGCGAGAACGCGAGAAGACGCTGAAGAAACAAGACGTCGAAGCGGCTGAGGCGATCTTAGAATTGGAGCGGCAACGTATCGAAGCGTTCGAACGCCAGAAACGTGAAGTCGCTGAGATTCAAGCACGCGAGAACGCTACCGCGGCGAAGGTCATCGAAGAGAATCGCTTGGCTTCGGAACGCGCTAAGATTGCTGCGGACGAGGAGATCGGTATTGCGACAGAGAACAAGCAGCGAACGATTTTGGTTGCCCAACGCAACAAAGAACGAACCGATGCGGTCGAGATCGAGCGCATTGCTCGCGACAAGACGCTGGAAGCGACCGAGCGCGAACGAGTTGTAGGATTGGCAATTGTCGAAAAAGAAAAAGCTCTTGAAACCGAAAAGCGAAACATTCAAGAAGTGATTCGCGAGCGAGTGATCGTCGAGCGGTCAGTGGTGGAAGAGCAACAGAAGATCAAAGATACCGAAGCGTTCGCGGGCGCCGATCGCACCAAGCGAATCGAAGTTACCGCCGCTGAAATGGCTGCTGAGCAAGCGCTGGTGCGTGAGATCAAAGCGGCTGAGGCAGCGAAGAAGGCCGCCGAAAGTTTGGCTGCCAAAGTGCGCATTGAAGCGGAAGCGCACCGTGACGAAGCGGAACAGAATGCCGCAGCCACCAAACTGATCGCTGAAGCCACTCGCGCCGAACACGCTGCGCAAGGATTAGCTGAAGCGGAAGTGATTCAAGCGAAAGCAGCCGCCTCGCAAGAGCAAGGATTGGCTGAAGCCCGCGTGATGCTAGAGAAATACAACGCCGAAGCACAAGGGATTACCGAAAAGGCTAAAGCGATGAAGGAACTCGATGGCGTCGGTCGCGATCACGAAGAATTTAAGCTGCGTTTGGAGAAGGACAAGCAGATTGAAATCGTCGCGATCAATGCCAACAAATCGATTGCGGAAAGTCAAGCACTGGTGATTGGCGAGGCGCTCAAGTCAGCCAAGATCGACATCGTCGGCGGCGATGGACAGTTCTTCGATCAGATATCGTCGGCCGTCCAAGGTGGCAAAGCGATCGACCGCTTTGTCCTGTCGTCGAAGGTAGCGACTGACATCAAGGAGACGTTTTTCAATGGCAGCCCCGAGTACTTCAAAGAGCAACTGGCTGGGCTGGTCGATCAACTGCAATTGAACGCCAGTGACGTACGCGATCTTACTGTGGCCGCGCTTGTTGCAAAACTGCTTGGCAACGGCGACTCGACGACCATCCATGCCCAACTGGTCAACCTACTTGGAATGGCAGGCACTTTGAACTTAGCCAACAAACCGATTAGCAACTTCCTGAGACAGAATTAGTCGTGGGATAAAGAAACACTGCAACCAAGTATGCTTCCGGCACTGAGCGATCGATTCACTCTATGACAGATTCTGCTTTAGCAACTGGTACCTATGAAGTTCTGCGCAACCGATTGCGTGAATCGGCTGCTGAACTGCGTAAGCGCTTCCAGAAGCTCAACGATGCCCGTTCGGCGGTGTTCGGCAACGTCGAGACAAAACTGCTGGCAACAACACATGTTGTAACGGAACACAACTGCATTCCTCGCGGTCTGTTCGCGAATCGAGACCAACTGCTGCTAGTGCAGCGTCACAGCTTGGAATTAGGGTTGGTAAATTGAGCGTTTTAAGCGAAGCTGATGGGAACCACGGAGGGATCCCATGCAAAAGAAGTATATTGTTCGGTTGAGCGATGACGAACGTGTTGAGCTAACCAGC
>JBGSJB010000076.1:0-3631 GCA_041742175.1 Pirellulaceae bacterium | reverse complement strand
TGCAACCGCCAGCCGTTGGTGCGCTGTTGATCGAAAATCGCTACGACTGAGTTGGTGTCAGCGGCGGTGAACGGAGCTGGCCACATTTTGTTGCGTTAATAGTCGTACTTGCATGACGAGCCTTCGTTGGGTGCGCACTGGGCGCTGGCTGTACTTCCGCTGCACTAACAACAACTGTGACAACAACCAGTAGAAATCTCATCGCTAGCAGTCCTTTGCCCGATCAGAGGGAGCATCTATTCTGTACCTCACGTTCTTCCATCGGCGATCCCGGTTGAGAACTGCGAGTTGGTTGTGCGAACCGGTATAGATTGCCGACGTTACCTCGTCTAGTTGCAACTTGCGCCGGCTGCGTCGCCTGGTTGCAGTTGTTAGGCAACTTTGCGAAGTTGTGTTCCGGTTGCTGTTTGTTCAGCGCTGGAGTCCGAAGCTTTCACGCCGACCGACTCATTGAGAACGGTTTCTAGTCGCGACACGATGGCTTGCTCGATCTTGCTTTTGAAAGCGCGGGCAGCGTCGGGGATCTGACCGAGCAGCGCAATCTGCTGCTCTTGCACGATGGCTTCCCACTGAACGAGAAACCCGTAAGCTGCGAAGCGGATGTTCAACTTGTTGCCGTTCCAAGTGCTACTTACTTGGTGGACTTGTTGGGGAAAGCGTTGGCTGAGCGAGTCGGCCATTTGGTGCATGCGTTCGAGAGCCGCGATGCGACCGAGGCGATGGGAAACGAGCGTGTGGATCTCGACCATGATGGCTTCCTAGCGAGTGACAAGTTGGCTTCTTTGCCGATTGCGAGGGATTGCCTCGCGACAGTACTCAAACACTTTGAATTGCCATCGCATCTGATAGACGAATTGCGAGTGACGGTCCAGGCCAAGTGGTCCAACCGAGAAAGTCGTCCGGCACCGCTACAAGTGTTTCAATCCTAAATGTCGGCAGGTCGAGAACGAAACGATTAACTAATCCATTCCGGCTGGGTAATGCGAGCTAATTAGGCAAATACTGAGGTTTCCGTAAACTGCTAGCATAACAATGTTCGAAACTTGACGGTGATGTAACTCGTTCTGCGGCTACTGCGGAAGTTGTCAACGATCAGTCCGACCTAAACAAAACCAACGGTTGTCGGGATCGCTTGTTCAATCAATGCTGCTGACAGAACCTAACCCACGTAAGTTTAGTTTTTGGAGACACCAAAATGTCAGTTCGTATTCTCGCTCTGTTGGCCATCGCTGCTGCATTCGCTCCGTCGACTGCAAGCGCTGGTCTGTTCGGTCGTGGTTGTTGCAGCCCAGCTCCAAGCTGTGGTTGTGATGTCGCTCCTAGCTGTGGTTGCGAAGTTGCACCAAGCTGCGGTTGCGAAATCGCTCCAAGCTGCGACCCATGTGCACGTCCTCGTCTGTTCGGCAAGCTGTTCAGCAAGCTGCACAGCGCTGGTTCATGCTGCGATGCAGCTCCAAGCTGCGGTTGCGAAGTAGCACCAAGCTGCTGCGCTCCAGCCCCAGTTTGCTGTGCTCCAGCACCAGCACCAGTTTGCTGCGCACCAGCACCAAGCTGCGGATGTGAAGTTTCGGTTTGCGATCCATGCGCAGCTCCACGTCACCACAAGCTGCTCGGTGGCTTGAAGAGCCGCCTCGGTGGTTTCAAGGGTTGTTTCTCAGCACCTAGCTGTGGTTGCGATGTTGCGCCAAGCTGCGGTTGCGATGCAGCGCCAAGCTGTGGTTGCGGCATGTAATTTCTGCCCGTTCTAGTTTTATAGAACGCGAGCTGCTAGGTGTTCATGCCCCGGAACGCAGATCAGCTCAGAATGCAGATCCGCCTTAAGACGTGCTTGCTCTATCTTGCACTGACAAAAAGCTCGAACGGCGATGCAAATGCTGCATCGCCGTTTTTCTTTTTTGTTTCTTTGCGACTCTTTTTCTTCGCGACTAATTTGTCGAACTAAAGAAGCGTTAGCGGAACTGCTCGCCCTGAATCTTGTGGAGGCTAGCGCGGAGAAGTGGCAAGTCTACCGGGAAGTACGAAGCGCTGATCGCGGCGGCTTGTCCAGCTTGGCAAAGTGAGTAGCGTACGAACGCTTGCGCCGCTTTGGCGTTGGCATCGGTTTGTCCCAAATCAATGACAACTGTCATCGGCCGCGTCAACGGATATTGACCATTGAGCACTGCATGTTCGTCACTTGGAATCAGCGTATCGCCGGCTTTAAGACTTAGAGAACGAACGGACGCACCGGAGCTTTTCAAGCCGCAGATGGCGATGCTAAGCGGGTCGGCGGTAACGGCGGTGAGCGTCTCAGCGTTGGAAATGTGTTTGGAAATGCCTTCACGCATAGTGGAACCGCCAAACACAACATCGCGCAGAAAGACTTGCGTACCGCTGCTTTCACTGCGGGCAATTACGTGGACTGGTTTGTTAGCCCAGTCACCGGTCGCACCCAGCATTCCCCAAGTCGGCACATCACCTTTCGCGTCCGTGGTGAAAACGGCTCGCAGTTGTTCGCCAGTGATCGCTTGGACGGAGTTCGACTTGTGGACGAATACGCCGAGTGCTTCGCGAGCGACGACAAAGGCGACTGGATCCTTCAACCCTTTTGATTTGAGAGCAGTGAGTTCATCATCGTGGACA
The DNA here is from genome assembly GCA_041742175.1 of Pirellulaceae bacterium. Classification (GTDB taxonomy): domain Bacteria; phylum Planctomycetota; class Planctomycetia; order Pirellulales; family Pirellulaceae; genus Aureliella. The sequence goes on along the minus strand of JBGSJB010000076.1, from coordinate 1,009 downwards.
GGTCGCGAGAGCATCGCAACGCAGCTCGGATTCTTTACCAAGTGCTCAAACGCTTCGTGCGAACCCGACGCAGCTACTTCGACTTTGACATCCTTATGGAACTCTCTGAAACCGGTCGACCAGATATGCGCCATTGCATCCATCGCGGTTGAACCGTGGACAACGACAGTACCGGTCAACTGGGGCGCGTTCGGTTTGGGCGGCAAGTAGGGATCGATAGCTTGCAGCAACGAGACCATCTCAGAGACCGAAAGCTGCCCTTGCGTGGGCTTCGTCCCAGCACGTTCTTGGGCAGCAGCGGGGCGGTTTCCGATGCAAAGAACCGAACAGCAAGCGAAAATCGTAACAGTCAGACTCCAGCGAGTCATAGCGCACTCCTTTTGGCGTAGGGAATTCATGGCGGCTCGATCAGCCCAAGAGCCATCTGAATCGGCTCCCCATGAGACGATCGCATTCTACGTATTTAACCGAGTTGATGCGATTCTGATCCTGCGGTTTTACAAACTTGGTTGCTAGAATGCTGCTATAAGTTCGCTGCGAGCAAGCGATCAACCTCGACCGCTTTCATTTTTTATGATTTGAATGCAATGGACCTTTCGACAACCTGGCGATCGCTAGCATTGCTTTCCGGTTTAGCTGTGCTTGCGGTGCTATTGATAGCTCGCAATTTGAATCCGGATAGCAGCGGGTTCGGAACGCACCAGCAACTGGGTTTGCCACCTTGTACATCAGTAGCATTGTTTGGGCTGAAGTGTCCTTCGTGCGGTATGACTACGTCTTGGAGCCTAATGACGCGGGGCGAATTTCTGGCAGCAATTCAAGTCAATGCGGGTGGAGCCTTGTTAGCGATAATCGCTATGGCATATTTGCCAGCGAGTTGTTATTTCACATGTCGAGGTCGATGTACGCGCAGCGGTTGGTTCTCAATGGCGCTGGGCATTTCCATTCTGACTTCGTTGGCGATCGCCGTAGCTCAGTGGTTGTGGCGCTTATACATTTAGCACCAAAA
>JBGSJB010000075.1:0-3873 GCA_041742175.1 Pirellulaceae bacterium | reverse complement strand
TTTCCCTTCAGCGCGAGGAACGCGAATTCGGTCTTTGGTCCACCAAACCATGAACAATTGCGTCCACGCGCGAAGATTTAACCCCATGGCGATTACTCCATTTGCGATTTCAGTTTCTCGAGTTCGACCGACAACTGCTCGCGGCGTTCTTCGATTTCAAATTGCTCCTGCAGCGCTTCTGCCTCGGGGTCTTTGCCGTCCATGCGATCCCAGGCTTCGCACATCGCTTCCTGCCGATCCACTTTTCCTTCCAACCGCGAGAACTGCGCAAACGCAGATTGACTGTGGCAACGATCCATCGCGGAGTGGATTTTCTGCACCGAAGTGGCTCGTGCCATGCGTGCGGTCAACAACGTTTTCTTTTGCCGAGCTTGTCGAATTTTGTCTTCGAGATCTCGCACCGATCTTTGCAACTTGTTCACCTCCGCGCGTTGCTTCTCATATTCAGCCGCATACTGATCCGCGCGAGCTTGAGCGGCGAGCTTCTGATCGAGAGCTGACCGCGCAGCGTTGTCGTCTTTGCGTTTGATCGCGGCTGTCGCGCGCTCAAGCCACTTGTCAGCCTCAGCCCGCTCAGTCTCGGCGCGCTTACGCATTTGAATCTCATCGGCAACCGCTTCAGCCACGCTAGCTCGAACCTCTTCCAGTTCATTTTCCATATCGATGATCAACTGATACAGCATGCGTTCCGGATCTTCGACTAACTCCTTCAGCGAAGTGATACTCGAACGCATTACCAAACTAAACTGACTTAACCATTTCATCTCGTTAACCTTTCAAAACAAAGTGAAATCAACAACTATTCCTGCAAGTTACTCGTCGTTCAAAGTCTCGCTCGAAGTAGAGCGAGCCAGCTTGACCTCAATTCCAAGTCGCTAACTCGGCGTTCAAAATTCGGATTTTCGATAGCAACTGCTCGCGGTGGTTTTCGCAATACGCAGCAAGTGCGATGACTGCAACGCCGGTCGCGAGACCACCGATCCACAACATTCCTGGATTCGCGACTGCGGATTGGATGACCATCGCAACGAGATCGGCTAACAAGAACGCAGTACCCATGTAGACCAGCGTGCGAATCCGTAAGCCGATGGCGAGCAGAATCACCAGAACGCTCAGGAGCATCAGAGTGACCATGTGCAGCCAACTGCCTGTAAGAATCTGAATTACGGGCGAGACCAGGATCACCATTGAGCCGATATTGCGCAGCGTGTTGTGTGCGGCTACGGGAATCTCTCTCTTCAGCAGTTCAACCATCCCGATGATCGTCAGACCGAGTGGGACGAGGTAGAGCTGCGAGTCGCTCAGGCCCAGCGTCAGCCACAGATGTGCCAGCGCGATATTGAGGATCGCTGCAGCAGCAATCAGGAACCAGCGATTCGAGTCGGCAACTCCGCGGTAGAAGTAGATTGCTGCCGCGAAGAGTAACATCGCTGAATCGATGCCAGGCAACAACGCAGGCACTCCCATCGCGCTACGGAAGAGTGTTAGCCCGACGACGACCGCTGGACAAGTCAGTCCCAGTTGCGCAAACGGCTTAGCTGCGAATCCCAAGCGATGATGTTCACGAATCGCAGATGCCGCTAGCAAGCCGGTGCCGGAGAGTGCGATCAATGCAACCTGGCTGACACCGCTGCCAATGACAAGCTGCTGGTGAACGATCAACCAAGCGAGTGCGCTCGCAACGATTGCAAAGCTAGTCCAAACGTGGGCCACATGCTGCTTGCGCATCGCTTCGACGAACTCGACCACGACCGCGACCGCAAATGCGACTAGCATGATTGCGATATCGATCTGCCCAAGCGTTTGAATTGCTAAGGTCAACATTGCAGCCAACACAAAGCAGACTCGCAAGACGGATGCAAAAGCAATTCGCAATTCTTCGTCGAGTTGCAGGCGGCGAACATCCCAGACGATCGCACTAAATGCTAACGTCGCTAAGACCTTGGGGAGTACGGATAATGCGAGTTCAGGATGCATTGGAATAACTGACCAAGAACTCAGACCGCTCAGCCCTGCGACTACCATTAAGACTTGAACATTTGCGGCAATCGCCAGAGTGGTCCAGCCTTGACGTTTGAGCCGATAGCGTTCTGTAATCGCCAAGCTACCGAGTGCAACGAATGCTGTAATGCGTGCAACGAAGTCGAATGAACTGAGACTGAGCACCGCACACACGAGAACCCAGCACAGGGAGACAGTTTGAATCGAGAATCGTTCTTGCGGTTCACTGCGATAAGCCACGATGGATACAGCAACCGCTGCCAGCGTCCATACCAGTGGCAGAGTTGAGTAGGTGATCGGCAGCAGCCCGCTTGTGAGTAAGCCTGAGGAGCAGATCAGTGGGAATGCGACCGCGGCACCAATTCCAGCGATGCGATTTCGAAAGCCAACTTTCAGCACAACCAACCAAGCCAGCACGGCGATCGCTGAAACTGCGAAGGGTAAACCTTGAAGTATTACATTCGAAGCCAACACGCTTGGGATAATCAGGATGCCGATCAAGAACATCAGTGCGGCGACACTCATCGTGTGCAGCGGAAGCAGAAACGCAGCAGTCATCGAACGTCGTGCGATTTGTTCTCGTTGATTGGAGAGCAGTTGCGCGTAGGCTTTTAGCGTACAGCCGTTCGGCAGTTTTCTCAGTGAAATCAGCGTGACCAAATTCACCACGATGAAGGCAAGCGTTGTACCGTTGGCAATCAACTGTATCGGAACTTGCATGTAGAAGGCGGTAGTCACGCCGCTGAACACAACCATCGCCCACATTGTGAAGCTGCTGTAAACCGATCGAGTTCGAATGGTTGCAAGTGCGAAGTTCGTTAACAGTGCGACCAGCGCCAAGCCGCCAAGATTATTCATAGCGTCTTGCAGACTTGGTTTCACGATGACCTGCAGCGGGTAATCTACAATGTTGAGCAACACACCTCGAAGGCACCACATCGCCCAGAGTGGAACAAGGATGATGCTGAGTGCAGATGACCAGCGCAGACTGATCTGATTGGGTTCGCCGAAGATGTTGGCTAGGTCTCGATCCCAAGCAGGTGACGGTTGCGGAAGTTGGTTGATCAAGCGATCCAGTGGCTTGAGTGCTGTGAGTGCCGTCGCGAGCACACTGAGGCTGGTGACGATGTGGAAATAATGGACATCAGCAATTTGCATGGCGTTGACGAACGGAATCCAACTGCCTGCCGCGACCGTGAGCGCAGCGATCGCTGGCAGAGCGTAGCGTCGATCGCGAAACAACATTGCATAGAAACTGAAAAGGCAAACGCTTACGCTGGCCACTGGAAAGATCGCCTTCAAATGCATCCATGAAAGGGCGAACAAAGCCAGGGCAAGGAACGTTGCGAAGTGACGCATTGGAACGGCGAAGTCTGGCTGACGACGACGTGCGAGTACAGCGCTGCTTGCGGCAACAGTTAAGAGAAACGGCAGGTAGCTGAGTCCGTAGAAAGCGATTGGCAAACGTTCTTCGCCGACTGCGGATGCAGCGCTCGACTTTACTTGCTGCACGAATCCGGCGACTAACGTTGGAGCACACTGGTAGCTGATCGCCATCAGGATCAGACCGATCCATACAAACGAACGCTGATTCGTTTCGCGAGTCACTTGGAACATCAAACTGCCAGCCAAGAGCGCGGTGGGAACAATTGCGTAAGTAGTTTGCGAGCCGTACGAAAAACCGTGAAGCGAGACGACTACGCCGAACAGTGCCAGCACAATACCGACCACTAACGGAGCAAGAATGTTCCATGGTAGAGGTCGCAGGCTACCACCGGTTCGCTGTCGATGCACGCTTGCGATGGCTTGCGTCGTCATCAACACCGTGCTTGACATCAGAACTAAGCCAAGGCCCATCCATTCAATTGGCAA
>JBGSJB010000074.1:0-5254 GCA_041742175.1 Pirellulaceae bacterium | reverse complement strand
CCCAAGTCGCTGTTGACCGAACCACCGATCATGATGCGACCGGTACGGGCCTCTTGTACATAGTCGTCGATCGGAGCGATCCGCTCGCGCGGTTGATAAGGTGTGAACGGTTGCGTTGCGATCATTGAGTTGGGATCGTTCGGGTCCAGATAGACGCCTGGGGCTACGGTCGCTTCGGGGGTCAAAGCGTAACCGGTAGTGCCCGGCGCGACGGCAGCGTTGTAGTCGTATTGACCGGGCGTTTGATAACTTCCCGGCGCTCCGTAACCTACTGGCGGAGTCACCGCGCCTGGATAGTTGCCTTGATTGAATTGATTGTACGAAGGGCTGGAAGCGTACGGGTCCGAAGCCACCGGAGCCGGTTGCTGATAAGCTGGCTGTTGCTGATAAGTTGGCTGTTGATAAGCAGGTGGTTGCGGAGCACCGGTTTGTGGCTGCTGGACTTGATACGGGTTCGAAACGAGCATACCAGTTGGCTGCGTATTAAAATGCTGTTGAACCGCTGGTTGCTGCGTTAGAGGTTGCTGAGGTGCTGTTTGCTGAGTGAAATACTGCTGAGCGTTCTGTGACTGCGAACTTGGTTGCGAAGTTTGCGGTGCGTTGTACGAGGGATTGTCGCGTGAAAGCAACGTGCCTTGGCCGGTATAGCGGTTGTTGGGCGCCACAGTGGGTTGCATGGGACGATTGGATAGATCGCCGCCGAAAGTGCCGTTTCTTTCATCGCCGGATTGCCCTCGAACGCGGGCTGTGTATTCGTTTGCGGTGTTGGAAAACTGAGTTGACTGTTGAGTCTGACCCGAATCGGGTTTAAACGATGAATTGTGAGGCGATCCGAGTCCGGGCGGAAGATTCAGTGGTGGCCGCGTGCCGAGTTGGCAACCTGCCACAGCGACGCTCAACAAGCTTACGAGACAGGTCCGCAACAGACGCAGCGCAGCAGTCGAACGAGCCGCGTGGTTGAGTGCGGCCGCATGTTCTTCGAAGCTGTAGGAGTTGGTTTCCAAGACTCGCTGTCCCTGTTGAAATCTATATCTGGATGCTAGACGCTCAGATGAGTCCCTGCTGCTTAGAACCCGTTCGCGTCAGGGTTTCTGACCTCGATCGTTGGCTCTTGTCCCTGACTCGGGTTGGTCTCGAAAATCTGCGAAAAACGCAACCTCCGTTCCGATGCTTCCAGCTCGCGCAAATCAATAATCGCGCCCGGTCGCAATCCGATCATGTTGGTCACGACATTGTGTTGCGTATTGTTAGCGTCGCCTTCGATATGTACATGAATTTCACCCGCGCGGTAAACATCGCCTTCTGTAATTTTGTAAACCAAATCCAATTGACCAGGCTCTTCCAGAAATCGCGGTTCGGGTTGAATATCAACAAACACAAACCCATTGCGTCCGTAAAATTCGTTCCGCAACATCTTTTGATCGCGACTCATCTTGCCCAAGTTAAACGCTTCGCCGGTCTTCATCGTCATTGCTGCTAGCAACCGGTCGGTCGGAAAAAACTTGTTGCCGATGATCGAAATGTTGCGCACGAAGAACTGTGGACCTTCGTCGACAATAAACTTCAGATCCACCAGATCGCCGGTTTTGTTGTAGTTCATGCGATAATCGATCCGAGCTTGGAAGTATCCGAGCGATCGATAATAAGTGGTCAGACGGTCGGCGTCTTCTTGAATCTGATTCAAGTTCGCTTTGTTAAACATGTAGCGCGTCAGACCATGCCGCGAGTCGCGCGATTTGATCTTTGTCTTCAGCACTTCGTCGCTAAAAATCACATTGCCTTCGAACTGGATCGTCGAAATCCGCTCGAGTTGGCCTTCGGAGATTTCAAAGTAGACACGTCGATCGTTGGCTTTGTTGCCTTCGCGAACAGTGACCGCAGCGTGATTGAAACTGTGTTCGAGGTACAGATCAACGAGGCGCTGGCGAGCCATATCGACGGAAAACGGATTGATGGGATCGCCAACTTCGATGCCGCAATGCTTTTTCAACATGCGATCATCTAACCGCTGGTTGCCATGGAAGATGACTTCGGTAATCGTCGGTTGTTCGAGGATTTCCAGCCGAATCACAACTCCGCCTTCAACATCGCTTATTGTCGGAGTGATTTTGCGGAAGAGTTCGGTGCGGTACAGTTCATGAAGGTCGGCTTGCAACTGTTTTTCGTCAAAGTTGCGGTCAACTCGTGTTTGCATATGCGACAGAACTTTGTGTTGGCTGACCGAAACGTTGCCAACGATTTCCATGCCGACGACCAGTTTACCGTTGTTGACGCCGCTTAGCCGCGGACCGCCGGCTTCCCACATGCGATCGCGGAACTTCGGCTCTTGAATTGCGGGATTACCCGCGTTTGGATCCGTTCCGCCACCCATGCCTTGCGCAAAAGCGCCGCTGTGGATCGCTGTCGCCAGCAGAAATGCGGCTGCGAAGATTCGAAAATTTCGATTCAAGCGGTCTGCGATGTGCAACTGCATGTGCAACTCCCAAGCTTCTTTTGAAGGTTAGGCAAAGCGTGCAACCGACACAGTCGCGCGACTTGGCAATTTCCCCAGCGACTAATTAGCGGATGATGCAATGCGTCACAAGGCAAGTTTCCCCCACCCCGCTTCGAAAACCCTTCGTAGCCGGACTCGCCAGAGTTCGGTGTTCCCCCAAACGTGCAATGGGACTCTGGCGAGTCCCGCTACATTTTAAAGTCCCTCGCTCCCTCGCCCGTACCTCCTAGGCAACCTATGCCGCAGGCGCAAGGACGACCGCATTTGTTCGATTATCTGATCTTATCCAATTTAGAAACACCTTATTAATACTTGACGAAATTCGCAGGGTCTGTTTGGTTTTTCAAGCTCCTTGCATAAGATAAATAGCAATGAGGTAGCCGCCTCCACCATCCTGAGTTGATGTCTGCTGGGTCCGCTCCAAACTCTCCCCGCAGCATGCCGTCTTGCCCGTATGGGAAGGTGTCCGATCCAAATCTTCCGTGGAGTTACTGTCCATGCGTTCGCTCCTATTGACCTGCGCGCTTAGTGCGTCGCTGGCACCGCAAGTGTGTGCGCAAGCACCGGTGCAGCAGCAAGCCCCCCAAATGATTCCCGTCGATCAACGTTCGCACGACTTCGGGACCGTTGCTCGTTCAGCCAAAACTGAACATCGTTTCGTAATCACCAACGTCTATCAACAACCGATGCATATCAGCTCCGTGCGAGCGAGTTGCGGATGCACAACGCCGATCATCGAAAAACAGGTGTTGAACCCTGGAGAAACCGGCACGATCCTAGCTCGCTTCAACACCGGCACCCATACCGGCCAGAAGCAAGCCACGTTGACGGTCTCGATTACGAAGCCGTTTTTCACTGAGTTGCAATTGACCGTCCGCGGCTACATTCGCAGCGACATTGTCTTCCAGCCCGGCGAGCTGAATTTCGGCAACCTGGCGGAAGGTGAAAGCAAATCGTTGGATGTCGAACTCGCCTACGCTGGCCGCAACGATTGGCAGATCCTCGGCATCACCGCATCCGAACCTTTCTTGCAGCCTTCGGTTAAGGAAGTGTCCCGTCGGAACGGACAAGTGCAATATAAAATTTCCGCAGTAGTTACCGGCGACGCTCCAGTCGGTCCCTTGAACACGCAATTGGTTCTGCAGACGAACGACATTCGCTTGAAACAAGTCCCACTCTCAGTGCTGGGTCAAGTGCAATCGAAGTTAGAAGTGAACCCTGCGCAGTTGGCTTTGGGCGACCTTAAAGCTGGCGAACTGTCTGAGCAGCGATTCGTGTTGCGAGGCGTAAAGCCGTTCAAGGTGACGGATGTTCAGTCGGAAGATATGGAGGTTCGGTTCGAGCCGACGGCGGAAGCGAAAGTTGTGCACCTGCTTGTCGTGAAGCTGTTGCCTGATCCAATGAAAGCAAAAGGCACTTCGGCGCTAACCTTTATGACTGACATGGACGACACCAAAGTCACTTCGAACTTGACTTACAAGATCGTTACCCAGTCGAAAACCGGTACCGTAGAAGCCGCCAAACCGCTCGCCTCGATTCCTTAGCGACCAGGACTGCAACCCGATCGCGCTTCCCTAACGACAACTAAGCACTTGGAACGCAGTTTAGCTCTTAAACAGCATACAAAAAACGGCCTACGCAACTCAGCGTGGGCCGTTCGCATTTCCGCAGCACGCCGTCCCAAACGCGAACCACTCCGTGCCTAACCAATCCTCGAAACTGGCTGCTTCGACAGCGCTTAAATCCCCCGGACTTCGATGCATGATTGAGCCTGAGGCGCTAGCCGATTTCGAGTTTTGAGAATTTGCGGTTTGAAGATCGGCTAGGTGCTGCTTCGACCGCACTTAAATTCCCCCGGACTTCGGTGCATGATTGAGCCGGAGGCGCTAGCTAGCCGATCCACTCTCTCCAAGTTTACCTGCATCAGCCGAAGGCTAGCCGATTCCCCAGCATCTAACCAAGCGATCGCGTTGCTTGAAACTGGCCGATTCACTTAGATTTCATGCCTGTTTGGTGCTAAAGAAGCGTAATTCTCGGCTAGCACCTCGGGCTCATGAGTTTTTCGATTTTGCATCTTTACTCCAACTAGTTTTGTAACACATCTGCCTGAAAACCAACGTCTTCGCCCTCCGCAAACGCAGTTTTGGGAAGGGTCAGCTCGCTAGCCTGGCCGGGCAGTGGCGTCCGCAGCTTCTTAAAGCAGTTCAACCGCTAGCCGCCGACCTGACCTCTTACGCTGGCAACGCGAAGTCAGAATGCGGTGTCCGTCACTGAGTCGTTTCGAGTATCATTTGGGAAGCGCGCGATGCACACATGCATGGTTTCCGTCACAATTTGCGAGCGATTTCCTTTCGCGGTTCATTTAAGGTTACTTCGGTAATGTTCCAACCCATTTTGCAATCTGCGATTCTTCGATTCACTCTATTGTTCACAATGGCTATGGCCGCGCGGCCTACTGTTGCTCAAGATCAGAAAGCAGGGGCCGTTCAACCTAATGATTCGGCGAAGCCAGTTGATGCGAACGCAGAGGCGAAACTAGCGGAAAAGCCGGCCGCTGCTTTGCCGCCGCTTCCGGATCTTTCGTTCGCGCCCAGATCGTCCGCCGCAGAGTTGGAGAAGGTGATCAAAACCGCCAAAGCTGTGCGGCCTGCATCGCCCGAGCAATACAGCGCGATGCAGACAGCGATCCGCGACGCTTCAAAACAACTGATGCTCACGCTGAAAGACAAGGAACTACCTCGCTACAAACAAGCTCAGTTA
>JBGSJB010000073.1:0-2271 GCA_041742175.1 Pirellulaceae bacterium | reverse complement strand
GGTTGTCAGCGGCCAACTCCAGCGCGATCCGCAACATCGAGCCACAGTAAAACGCCATCCAGGCAGTGCCGTCGGCTTGCTCGAGATAGCCGCCTGGCAGCGGCTTGCTGCGATCAAACACACCGATATTATCAAGCCCCAGGAAACCGCCGGCGAAGATGTTCCGACCTTGCGGATCTTTGCGATTGACCCACCAAGTGAAATTGATCAGCAGCTTTTGGAACGTTCGCTTCAAGAACTCGCGATCGCGCTTCCCCTCCACACCACTTATCAAGTACGTATTCCAACACGCCCAAGCATGCACAGGCGGGTTCACATCGGACAAAGCCCACTCGTAAGCCGGCAACTCACCGTTGGGATGCATGTACCATTCGCGCAGAAATAGAACCAATTGATCCTTCGCGAACTCTGGATCGATTCTCGCCATCGGCAGCATGTGGAACGCGAGGTCCCAAGCCGCGTACCACGGATACTCCCACTTATCCGGCATACTGATGATGTCGCGATTGAACAAATGCCGCCAATCATGATTGCGTCCATGCTCGCGCGACTCAGGTATCGGCGGACTCGAACTGTCACCATCCAACCATGCGTCAACCACATAGTGATAGAACTGTTTCGTCCATAACAGCCCCGCGTAAGCTTGACGCGAGACCAGCTTCTGATCATCGGTTAGATCGCCGGGAATGCAACGCGCGTAAAAATCATCCGCTTCCCTTTTCCGAGCTTCGAAAACGGCATCAAACTCCGCACCAAACCAAACTGCTGGCGATTCAGCCGCACTACACATCCGCGCGCGAATCGTAACGCTGCCGCCCGCTGGAATTAAGTGAATCGTGTGCGCAGCAACCTTCGTCCCCAACAGCCGTGAATCAACAGCCTGTTCGTTTCCTTCAACGGCATAAGAATGAAAGGCGTCTTTGTAGTAAGTCTCACCAGTCGTGGGGACACCGGGATGCCGCTGGGGATTCGTCTCGTTGTCAGTGAATAGATAGACCGGCTGCTCGCCATCCGAGGCGACATCACTGCGCATCAACCACTTTCCCAGCGTTGAATGCATCGCTTCAAGCTGGTCGCCTTGCTTGCGGATGGTCGGCTTCGGAGCGCACCCTTCGTGCGTGCAATCCCAAGTCCAGGTGTTTCGAAACCACCACTGCGGCAACACATGAATCGCAGCCGGTTTTGCACTGCGGTTATGAATCGTCGCGCGAATCAAAATGTCGTCTGGTGAGTGCTTCGCGTATTCGATCTCGCAGTCAAAGTAGTTCTGGTTATCGAACACTCCCAGATCGCGCAGCTCCAATTCAGTCTGTTGACGACCGCGGCGGCGATTTTCGTTAGCCAGTTGCTCGTACGGAAACTTGCCTTGCGGATATTTGTAAATCGCTTTCATGTACGAATGCGTAGGCGTCGCATCGACATAAAAGTAAACTTCCTTGACGTCTTCGCCATGGTTGCCTTCCGGTCCACTCAACCCAAACAAGCGTTCCTTCAAAATGTCATCGCGAGTGTTCCATAACGCAAACGAAAAACACAACCTGCATTCGCGATCACAAATCCCAAGCAAACCGTCTTCGCCCCACCGATACGCGCGGCTGCGCGCGTGATCGTGTGGAAGATAGTTCCATGCGTCCTGATTCGCGGAGTAATCCTCGCGCACCGTCCCCCACTGACGTTCCGACAAATAAGAACCCCAGCGCTGCCAATTTTCAGTGCGCTCGTTCGCAGCCCGCAACCGCAATTCTTCAGCCGTAAGATCACTCGATAACACGGTTGCTCCATTAGTGATTGAAGTTAGCAAAATGACCGAGCGGAACTCGCCCGCTACCAAAAAAACGTGCGTTCTACATCCGCCGCGATTCCTTGCGATAATATGATACGCTTGGTGCGGACTCTGCCATCGATAGCAATGGTGAGCATCGCGTCAGTGGCACTGATGGTGACCTTGTCGCGAAGGATTAGAAAATCGCTTCCAAGCTGGGCAACGTTAAGTTCAAGTCCGGCAACGGACAAAGTCAGCTTAACGTTTGACGAGTATGGCTGAATGTCGAGCACGTTAGAGCTTCTTGAACTGCGAGCGAAAAGGTATGCAAATAACCACTATGGAAGCCCTCAACTGAATGATTACTATGTAGACCCCAAGCCCTCGAATATCCAATTCTGAACCATCGGGCCTTATCGTTCGCAACCGACGCTCTACGCCCCGCTCTTCACTCTCGCACCCAGCCGCTCAGCCAACCTCAACAACGTCGTGCTCGCGTCGCCCTCGGC
>JBGSJB010000072.1:0-11096 GCA_041742175.1 Pirellulaceae bacterium | reverse complement strand
ACGAACAACCTTGGTACTTTTTGCTTGCGTATCGCGAGGACACCGTCGAGTTTGAGCGGATGTTGAGTTGCTTGCTCGAAGCCAATCAAAGTTGGGCAAAGTTCGCTAGCCTGCTGATACTCACCGTCACCCAAGAGACTTTTAGCAAAAACGGGAATCCCAATCGGGTTCATCAGCATGACCTAGGTCAAGCCGCCGCGCATTTTGCCTTACAAGCCACTGCACACGGGATGGCGGTTCATCAGATGGCAGGCATCCACATTGGCAAGATCCGCGCGGAGTATCAGATTCCTGACGGGTTTTCGCCGCAAACCGCGATTGCAGTGGGTTATGCCGCCCAGCAACCGAAGGAGGGCCAAGAGGAACTTATTGGCCGAGACCAGTCTCCGCGGAGTCGCAAGCCGCTTTCGCAATTTGTCTTCAAGAATCGCTGGGGAACACCGGCTTAAGGATCCGTGCGACGAGTGCCGTCCGCGTCATCCGCACATTCTGAACGAACCAATTCAAAATCGCACGACTTCTAGGCACGATATTTGGAAATGTAATTTGAGTTGAACTAGCATGAAAGTCGACGCCCGCACGTTGACGCCCATAAGCTAGTAACATCATGCCTTATCCGAACGCGATCCATCTGGGGTTTGCGAAATGCGGTTCTACGTTTCTGCAAGCATTTTGGCGCAAGCACCCACAAGTCCACATGGTCTTCAAAGCGAACTTCTTCGCCCCGCTTGTTGATGGTGACTACGCGCGAGGTTCCGAACATTATTCAAGCATGTTCAGCGACGCTGCGCCGCACACTAAGCTCATCGAGAGCGATGAACACATGCTGATGGGGCTGATGCATCCAAGCTTGGGCATTCGCGGCTTAACACTGGATTCTGTCGAGCAAACGTGCGTGCGCATCAAGTCGGTGGTTCCCGATGTGAAATTGCTGCTCGTCGTGCGCAACCAGCTTGAGATGATGATCTCGACCTACTCGCAGTATTTGTTGGGTGGCGGCACTTTAGCGTTGGATAACTTTGCCACGGAATCTATGAAGTGCTTCCGAACGGGTGAGAGCTACTTCAATTTCTTCTTTGACGAAATCGTAGATATCGTCGAGCGTCATTTCCCGGGGCAATTAAAAGTGGTTGTCGCTGAGGAACTGGCCCGAGACACCGATACTCAATTAGCTTACATCTGCGAATTTATGGATGTCTCCTATATTGAATTCAATTCGAGGTTTCGCGATCGTCGCGTTGGACTGTCGCGTATCGGCATGCCATTCGTTCGCGGTTTGAATCGCTTGATTGTACGACGACATGCGTCGCGATTTGAACCCGACATGTGGCTGCCGCGTTCGACGTATAAATCCATCTGTAACGTTGCGCGTGTTATAGAGCACTTCGTAATGCGTCGCTGGACTTGTGAGAGTCCCTACCAGCTGGCTTCGAGTGAGTTGATTGAGGTCATGCGCGATCGCTTCGCGGCAAGTAATCTGCGATTCGGGGAAAAGCTTGGCAAAGACCTCAGTCGCTGGTCCTACACGTTACCAACTGTCTCGATCGCGACAGATCGAAAGCAACAGGAATCTCTCGTGCAGCCAGCCGCACGAACGCCCGCGTCGGATCTCAGCTCGGTAGCGCATTAGAATCGGTGAGAGTCGATCAGACTTTGGTCACCTTCGACGGCGAGTTGCTTTATAATACGCTGGGTTAACAGGACTCTGAATTAACAGGACTATCGAGTTAACAGGACTCTGGGTGCGACTTCGTACGGTTGCAACTTGGTCAAAGCGTATACTTGAAACTTGCAATGATCAGTTGGCTATATCCGTTAATTATGTTAGCTGCGTTAGCGGTTGGGGCGTGGTCCCTCCGTCGCAATCAAAGCGGGCTGAAGTTGCAAGCTGCTGAAAAAGTGGCGATCGGTTTAGGTGCATTCTGTGGGGCGATGATCGGTGCGAAATTACCGTTTGTATTGAATGACTGGGAAGGCTTGCGCAGCGGCGCTGTCTGGTTCTCCAATGGCAAAACGATTGTTTGCGGTATTGTCGGAGCGTACTTCGGCGTTGAACTGGCGAAATGGATCTGCGGAGTCCGGGTAAAGACAGGCGACACGTTCGCCGTACCAGCAGCGCTGAGTGTTGCTATTGGACGGCTCAGTTGTTTCGCAGCGGGATGTTGCCATGGAACACCGACGACTTTGCCCTGGGGAGTGCGATTCGAATTGGCGGATGGCAGCCAGTTTCTTAGGCATCCAACTCAACTTTATGAATCGGCGTTTCACTTTGTGATGGCGCTAGTTCTTGCGCGATTTAAGGCGATCGGGCTGTGGCGCGGTCAATTGATCAAGTTCTACATCATCGCTTACTTGGTTTATCGTTGGTTGACGGAGTTCATTCGACCCGAGCCGCAATTCTGGTTTGGAATGACTGGTTACCAGTGGTTCGCAATGGCGGTCGTCCCGGTGTTCGTTTGGCTGTGGTGGCGCGACGCGGGGCAAGTGAGGGCGGCAGCAGCGGAGTTGCCGGAAACGGGTGCTAACTGGTAGATTGACGGTACACGATTGTCCGCGGCGGCGTTGGCTTCGCCAGTCCAATCGGCTCGAATTCTCGAAGGATGACGCCCTATGGCATGCTGTGCTCAAAATGTAACTCCGCACACTCCAAACCCGCATACTGGTAGAACAACTGTGCGTTGTTCACTGCTGGTGTTCATGCTGGTTGCTCATTTTGCGCTGGATTGTCGATCAGTTGGCGCGCAGGGAATCTTCGGCAACAACCAGAACATTGCTAGAGACGAAGAGTTGTTTTTGCTGGCACCTCGCGCGCTTTCGCGTTTGCTACGCGAGGGCGATCAAGCGATTCGGGAAAAACGCTATGCAGATGGAATCTCAGCGCTCGTTTCGCTGTTGAACGGCGATGCCGATACGCTGGGGCAAGACTACTTCCTCGAACCGAATCGCCCAGGGTACTACACCAAGAGTTTGAAGGGCGAAGCGATCCGTTTGCTCAGCGAGTTGCCGGAAGAAGGTCGCCGTTCGCTTGAGATTCAGTTCGGCGTAACTGCACGTCAGGAATTGAACGCGGCGGTAGAATCGCGGGATTTCGATGCGGTCGCGGTCGTCGCGCGCAAGTACGTACACACTGAAGCTGGTTATGACGCAATCGTTTTGCGTGCTCAATACAAATTGGCTACCGGTTATCCGCTCGCTGCATCGACTTTGTTGCAGACGATGTTGGACTATCCAGCCGCCCGCCAACGTTATGGTGTCCAGCTAGCGACCTCGGCCGCACGGGCAATGCGTCAGGCGGGTCGTAAAGATTTGGCGGTTGCGATGATGACCCGCGCGGATCGGGATTTCGTGGGTGCCGAGATTCAAGCCAATGGAAGATCGTTAAAACTGGGTTCTGGAACTGATTGGTCGACCGTCGTCGACCAATTAGTTGACCAGCTGCCGCTGACAAACAACATGTTGGTGGATTCGTGGATGGTTTCTGGCGGAACACCTGAACGCAATGCAATTGCCGCCGTTGGTATGCCGCTTTCGAACGCCCGTTGGGTTGAACGCATCCATCGCAGTTCGAAAGAAGAAGATGTGCTCAAAAGCGTCGCGGCAGCGGCGCGTCAGCAGCGGAAGGTCATCTTGCCAAAGTTTGAGTTGAGGATGGTCGATGATTTGGTGATGTCCAAAACGACCGATAATGGCGTCTTCCCGCGCGACTTTGAGACGGGCAAACTTCCCTGGGTGTTCTATTTCCATAGCGCTCCGGTCGACTTGAACAGTGGATTTTATGCGGCTTCGGAGAGCGGTGATTCGAGCGAAAATGTTTCGGCAGAGTTGAAGAATCGCGTTTGGGGCAGCTCCGCGTTCGGGAACTTCAGTTGCGATAGCGAACGTTTCTACTTCGTAAGTTCTGCCGACGAGCAGCCGATCAAGTCGGCGGCGATGTTCAACTTCAATCGGAGCGTATCTTCCAACACGAATTATCTAGAAGGTATTGGGCTTGCTTCCCAGGGTGCGATTCTTTGGCGTATAGGCGGTGCGCAAGGCGAATCTGAGCCGGAGCTTGCCGGCGCATACTTCCTCGGACCTCCCTTACCCTTCGAAGACCAACTTTACTCGCTCGTCGAAGTCAACGGTGAGACGCGTTTGGTTGTGCTGGAAGCCGCGACTGGCAAACTGGTATGGCAGCAACAATTGTCGCAAACACAAGACGCAGCCGCGAACCAAGACGCACTTCGCAGGTCGATGGCGCTGTCACCGACAATCTCCGATGGGATCATCGTTTGTCCAACTGGCTACGGAGCCATCGTCGCAGTTGAAATGCAGACTCGAAGTCTGCGATGGGGCAAATCGTATCCGACTACACGCAATCCAAACTCGAGTAACTTGAACGTCATCGCCGGTTCTTTCCGAGGCGAAGACAGCTTTGATCCGCTAGAAGAACGCTGGCATGAGCCGACGGTGGTCGCGCATCAAGGCACCGTTGTGCTGACTCCTCCTGATTCAAATCTGCTCTTCTGCTTGGATATCTTGACGGGGTTGAGCAAATGGAAAGTCGAAGGCGAGCGGCGGGCAAGCGGTCGTTACGTAATGGGCTTAAACAAAGAGCTCGTTGTTATGGCTGGAAACAACGAGGTTTATGCCTATAAGATTGATCGCAAGGATTCGAAACCGGTTTGGCAGCTGCGTTATCCGAATGGTCAGACCTTGGCCGGCAAAGGTATCTGGCAAGGCGAAAGCATGTTGATTCCGCTGTCAGATCAACAAGTGATCAAAGTGAACGCTGCCACAGGCGAATTGATTGAGTCGGTGGTCGTCGATACGCCACTGGGCAATTTGTTCGCATTCAAAGAACAGATGCTATCGGTGAGCCCGACGGCGGTGGCGGTCTATTACACGCGCGATTCGCTCACGCGTGAAGTCCAAGCTCGATTGGCGAAAGATCCAAACGATATTTGGGCGCTTAATCAGCAATCGCAATTGACCGTCGCAGCCGGCAAACTTCCCGAAGCGGTCTCGTTGCTTGAACGTTCTTTCAAGCTCGACGCAAACAACGCCGAGACGCGTTCGTTGCTCGTTGAAACACTGCTCAAAGCTTTCGACGTTGATTTCGAAAAATATCAAACGGTCGCACAGCGATACGACGATGTGTTCGAACTCAGTCACCAGCGTTTTCGATATCTGCAGAGTTTGGCACTTGGAAATGTTCGCAAGAACATGCACTATTCCGCATTTGAAAGAATGATGGAATTGATGCGTGCGCGCTTGGCTGAGAATTTCTCTGGTCAACAGCGACGTCGCGAAATGTTGACGATTGCCCCCGGTCACACGGTGGACTCAGACGCTTGGATCGCCACGCAGCTTGCACGATGCTACGCCGACGCGTCGCCAGAAGATCGCGAGCGCATGAAGACTTCCATCAACCAGTCACTCAAAGCGGTCGCCAATTCCATGTTGACAACTCGACGTCAGTTGCTGCGGTACCTCGCATGGCTGCCAGAAGCGGCACCGTCAACATTGGCAGTCGCGGAGCAACTGATTGCCAGCGATGTGACGACTGCCGAACGAATACTCCAGCCCGCTTGGCTGAGCGACGACAAGTCGGTGCATGGTAAGGCTGCAGAGTTGCTCTACAACAACCCAGTCGGCGATTGGTATGCGATGGGCCCTTACGGGACATTTGCACAAGGAATGTTGACCAGCGATGTGCGCTTGCCACTGAACGGTTTCACACCTTCGGGACTTGCAATCGGACGTGATGACGCCAACGACGCAAGCAAGAATGCTGATGTGTCACTGGCAGAGTTACAAAGCAGAAAACCCAGTTGGCCGAGCGGCATGATGAATTATCGAAAAGGTGATCCTGGTGATCCAGTCATCGACATCGAGACGATTCGTAGTAGTGCGGGTCCACCTTTGGCTGGACCGCAAATGCGTTATGGTCGACCCAAGTTCTCCGTGCGCATGCTTGGATCGAATGTTTTGATCGTCAATGACGTTGGCCAGCGAATCAAAATGTTATCGTTCGAGCAGGCCACCGGTGACCATCAAGATTCGTTTGCGCGGTGCCAGGTCAACGGTGGTTTGATATTGGTAGAAACGCTATCGGAATTGTTGGCAATTGACCTCTATCGGCAATCGGACATGACCGATTCATTGATCTGGCGCCATTCGCTGTTGACTCCGTCCGCGTCGCCGTTTCGAGAGGCGAGCCTCGTTGCTTCGACAACCCGCGCGACTCCTTACGGTTTTTCAATTCAAGAGCGAGCGGGTGCGGCAGCGCGATTGGCTGCTGTGGGACCACTGACCCCGACCGGCGTGGTTGTGCAAGCTGGTCCAACTCTGTCTATGTTAGATTCGATGTCGGGATCGGTAGTTTGGACTCGCGAAGGTTATAGCGATCAAGTGCGATTCGCTGCAAACGGCTTGGAACTCGCCGTCGTAGAACCAAGCACGGGTGTGGTTCAGATTTTGGATTGCCGCGATGGACATGAGATCCGCCGTTACGACTTTCGAGGCGATTGGCAGCGTTGGCATGCTCGCGGCTCGTTGTTGGTCGACTACAAAGTTGGCCAGGCAACGCGAACATCCAGTGGCATTTCATCGGAAGCGGACAACCCAAGTACCGTTCGCATCTGGAATGCGATCAATGGCGAGGAAGTCCGACGCATCGAGCTGCCGGGTCGCTCGCTGGCCACATTGTGCGAAGACCGCTTTCTTGTGCTTATGGAGCCCAGCGATGCAAGGCGTGGCAAACTGCATTTCATGGATTTGGAAACGCTCAGTTATGCAGTCCATGAAGTCGAGCGCGATTCGAATCTCGATATGATTCAAGCTATGCGGTTTGAAGATCGACTAGTTGTCGCCAGCTTCGATATCAAAGAGTGGCGAGACGGTAGCGTTCAAGCCAAGAATCTGAAGTCGCTTCAGTCGCGCGATAACATCCTGGCCTGCGGACTAATGTATGGTCTGAACGTAAAGGATGGGAGCCAGCTTTGGTCAAAGCCAGCTCGGTTGCATAACTACCTTATCCCCAAGGTTCAACCGACTGCCTCACCATTCCTCGTCGCGCATCGTTCGCCGGAGGGATCTAACTTGCGAGCGAACGCGAGCGTCGGGTTGGTCTTGGTGGACCTCCGCGACGGCAGCCTAGCGTTTGCAAATGATTCCATTCCGGTGCCTTCGTTGGGACCAATCGCGATCGGCTGCAATCCAATCGCGAATACCATTACGGTTCGCTTGGGTTCGACCGACATACTTTTCACTGCAACAAGCGAAGAACGACCCCCTCAGCCGGTATTTCACTTCGGCAACGCGCGCCGCATCGTCCCCGCTCAAAGTTTTCCAATACTTGGCAACTAAAGCGGTACGCATTGAACTCGCTACTCGCTACTCGCCGCTGGCGCAAACGCCATCAAACGACTAGGGGTTGCCACGAGCAGCCAGCCATCGCCGGCGACCAAATTGCCGCCTTCCGAACCTCGCGTGTCCAAGCGGATACGTCGCAACATAGGCGGCGCGTCGACCGGTTGTTTTTCTTTGACGGCAGTTGCGAACACAATAATTTCGTTCGCGGTCGGCCAATAAATCTCGTCGCCAGAAATAAGCCCTCGCCCAAGGCCGCGCGGACTTGGAAGCGCACTGACATTGCCGCCATCGCCGGCTGCAGGAAATCGCCCGCCTATCTTCCCAGTGCGTCGATCGAGCCACAGCAGACGATCGCCACTAACAATCAAATGTGCGTCCGTAACACCCAACACATGCACCACATCGGCTACCGCAGCATCGTTGGTCGACCAAACCAGATCACCGGTAATCGCATCAAGCGCGAACACTTCAGGACAATCTTGCGGAGCACAATAGACTAAACCGCCGTGCACAACGCACGGATTCAAATCCCGATAACGAAAACGATCCGGTTGCGGATACGCCTGTTTTTCTTTGACGCTACGTCGATAGCGAACCAGCCATTCGATGCTGCCCGTTAGCGGATCGAGACAGGCGATTGTTCCCAAGTTGGTGTTGTAAAACAGTCGGCCGCCTTCCAGCGTCAGCAACTGATGGGATAAGAGATTCGCGCGATCTGTCCCTTCGACCGTTCCACCAGCTAGCGATGGCGACTTCCAAATCAATTGGCCGCTGAATCGATCGAATGCGGCCACAGAGCGTCGCAGCCCCACGTTGTCGCGCTTGGCCACGGTTACGATTAACTTGTCTCCCAGCACGATCGGGCAGCCTTCCGGTTCGCTTCCGTCGAAATCAAACTGCGACAGGTGCAGCGGAAAACCTTTTAGCAGGCTGCCTTGGCGCTGCAGGTCGAGACCGACGATGTAGCCGATCGAGCCGCCGTCACCCGCGCGTTCGCCATTGGACCAACCGGTGACCGGCGAACCGATCCGCGCGTACAGACAATCATCGTGCAATACGAGGGTGCCACGCGCCGCACCGACCAACGGATAACCAAGTGGCAGAAGTGCTGCCGGCGCTATGTGACTGTCGAACAACGGCAAAGGTGGTCGCGACTCCGGCCATTGCGAACCCGATTTCAAGTCGTACGCTACGATGCGATTCAGTTCATGCAAATAAACACGCCCGTGGTAAACGGCCGGATGATAGGACAGCAAACCGGACTCCAGCTCACCGACCCGGGGCTTCGATGCTGACGTGCGGTCACTGCTGCCACTGTAACGCTCGAGCGCTTGGTTCCACGTTGGCCAACCCGCAGGATCCAGCCGCGAGGAAGTGTCTGTGTTACGACCTGCATTACGATCCGTATCGCCAGCGAACAGCGGCCACTTCGGCTCGCTGGTAAGTGATCGAAGTTGCCAAGTGTTCGCCATTTTCAAATGAACGTCGAACTGGTTCTTGAGCTCCGGCGACAAAGTTGCGGCCATCGCGGTCGTCCAGTTCACCAGCTCCGCGCGATCGGTCGCCCCGTCGCTCATTCTCGAAGCATCGACTGTTCGCTTCAGCAACTCTGCGACTAATTTCTCCGGTGCATCTGCTTGCCAAGATTCTGTCAGTAAGCGTTCGTGCCAGCTATTCATTGCGCGGCGCAGTTCGGCCGCGGTGAGTGCATCGGCCACAATCGGCCACGCTAGACTTCCACTTACCGGTCGCGTTCCATCTGACGAGTCCGACAAATTCATCGCGTAACGCATGCATGGCATTTGCCGCTGCACCGCCTGCAATGCTGCGACAGCCCATCCACGTTCGAGGTAGAGATCCGCCAGGATCAGTTGCAGCTTGCTACCGGATGTCGCTTGCGCGAAACGCTCCGCAGCCTGCTTGGCGCGAATCAGATCTTTACTCGACTGCACGTCAGCCAACGCGGCTGCGGCGGCATCGTCGTGATTCTTAAGATACGCTTTACGCAGCTCCGCACGCTCGACTAGCAAGCGCGCCAAACGGGATCGTGCCCACTGCCGAATCGGAATATACCGCTGAATCGAAAGTGTCGCAGCACGTTGCACAGCCTCAGCTTCAATCAGTCGCCCGTCACTCTGTTCAAACAGCTTTTCAAGTGTATTCGCCGCTTCGTCGTACTGTTTCGACTTCGCCAGCTCTTCGACTTGTTCGATCAGCATCCTCTCCGCTCCAGTGGCAACTGCGGGTGGAGCGTGTGAACCAAGCGACTGCGATTGACATTCACCGATTGAGATATCGAGGCCGAGCAATGCAAGCGTGAGACAACCTAACTGCAACCAACTGAGCGGCAGCCCAGAGGGCGTACGCGTGATTCGGTGAGATCCCCGCTTTGCGAATTCGCAGAGGCATCTTAAGTTCCGAAATGTCATGAACTTTTTTCCATAAAGCATTCCAACTCGTCCAGCGAACGATCGGCAGCTCGCTACGCTTGATGATAACCTCCCCGAAACTACCTTGCATTACACCCACACACCACTTTGCAGTAGGATCCAAGTGCTCCGCCTCAGCTTTTCGTTTTTAACGCGCTTTGCGGAAGCGCGTAACTTTTTGCGTCCATTCCTCAATTATGGGAACTGCCATAAAATAATCCGCGTCAGTGTTTAAGTCGCAGCAACCAATTTGCCCACATGTTGCCAACTCGCTCGTTTTTTGCAGACTCGATCTGAGATCGTCGACTTCAATGCCAGTCCTATCAGCAAGAGTGCATCCCATGTTTACTAAGTGTTTCAGCCGCGTGATTCTGTTGATGTTCACCGGACTCGGCGCAACGGTCTTTTGTGGAGCGGTGATTTCAATGCAAGATGGCGAACCGGCGGAGCGAATGCAGCGCGCGAAACAGTTTTCGGACCAGGGTAATTGGCAGCAAGCGGCCGATGTTTACGCGAAGCTGGTTGCCGAAAAAGAGATCGATAGCAAAATCCTGAGCGAAGCGCTGACGCAGTTGGTCACTTGCCAGGGCCGCTTAAACCAAGTCGAGAAACTCGACGCGACTCTGCGCGAAGCGATTGCGGCGCATCCTAACGATTGGCGAATCCTCGAAACAGCCGCTCGTCTGCTCACTACGACTCAGCATCATGGCGTTATCGCTGATCAGCGTTTTACGCGCGGTTACGCGCGGCGCAATGGCGGCGTCTTCGTCCAGGTAATCGAACAAGATCGGCTGCAAGCGTTGAAGTGGTTGCGCTCTGCGATGAAGATCGCGAAAGATAACGGTGTCGAAGATGCATCGGAGGAATTCGGCCGAATGCAACTGGCGCTTGCGGATCTGTTGTTTCTTGGACGCTACGGCCAGCAAGCTTGGCAACTGCAAGCGCTGACCGACCTCACCTCGGAACCAGACTATCTCGATCTCGAAGCACCCGCTTCAGCACCGACACGATTCGCGCCCGCCGTCGACAACGAACCCGTGCTGTACAAAATTCCAGAATCTTTTGATGACGCCCAATCGGACGGAGAACGCATGCGATGGGCTCTGGAACAAGCCAAGCAGAGCCCGAAATCAAAGCCTGTTGCGATCCGTCGTTGGGCTGATTTCTTACATTCGCAATTTTCAGTCGACACGTTGCAACAAGATATGTGGTTCTTTAACCGTTCGAGCAGCAGCGATAGCGATGATGCGAAGGACCGCGACGAAGGGATCGCCGCCGTCCATACACTCGATGACAACGAAGCGATCGCCA
>JBGSJB010000071.1:0-5127 GCA_041742175.1 Pirellulaceae bacterium | reverse complement strand
TGGTTAGCTCAACACGTTCGTCATCGCTCAACCGAACAATATACTTCTTTTGCATGGGATCCCTCCGTGGTTCCCATCAGCTTCGCTTAAAACGCTCAATTTACCAACCCTAATTCCAAGCTGTGACGCTGCACTAGTGGTTTTGGGTCTAGTGGTTCTGGGCCTAGTGGTCCGATAGACGACGTTCCAGGCGGTCTTGGCGCAGGTAGCCCTTCAGGAAGTAGCACTAGAGGCGCTGGCTCCAGCGGCGGAAACATGGATCCCGATGCATTGTTCGCCGAACGCGACAAAGATGGTAACGGGAAACTGGAGGGCAATGAAATCAGTGAGCGTATGCAAGCTCGCTTGACTGAGGTCGATTCCGATCAGGACAAGGCGATTAGCAAGGAAGAGTTTACCACTGCGTTTAAAAATCGCCAAACTTCTAGCGGGGTTCGTAGTGGAGCTGGTGGTGGTCAGCGGCCGGCTAGCGATGACGCTCCTAGCAGCCAGCCTGTGGTCAATCCATCAACTGAATCTGTGTCTCCCGCTTCGTCAACAGATTCGCCGGGTGATGTGCCCGCAGCGGCGGATAAGAGCTGAACGAAGAACGGACTCGGGAGCGTCTAGAGCTACCTTCTTGGCTGGCGCTGAGCCGCCAGCTCGGAGCTAGCTGTTGTTTTTGAAGATCTGATTTATTGAACAAGTTACCTTGCGAACCAAAATTGGGCAGAGCGAGTCGCATTATTATGATTATGTCGATCGCCTGCAGGTTGCACGACTAAACGGTAAAAGTGATTCGAAGATCGCCTTGCGGGGTTAGCAGAAGTGGAATCCCGAACTACCATTCTTGTTGAGTTGGACTCCCGCAGTTCTTTTGTCGCCATTGCCCTTAGAGAAAAAATTTATGAATCGCCTCGCGATATGGTTGGGATCGATTCTTGTTATTGCAGCGGTGCTGGCGATTGGCGGAACGCTTGGTTGGATCAAGTATAAAGAAATTACCGCTGCGATGACGGCTGAACCGCCTCCGGTACAGCCCATCGGCGTCACCTTTGCTGACGCTTCCAATGTTGAGTATCAATACAATACGACCGTAATTGGGACGGTCATTGCCCCGCAATCGATAATGCTTAGCAATGAAATTGCCGGAACTGTAATTGCGTTGAACTTCGATTCGGGACAAGAAGTCGACGCGAATCAGAAGTTGGTTGAACTGGATTCGAGTGTCGAGAGGGCTCAGTTAAAGTCTGCTGTCGCTAGACTTAAGATGGCGCAGTCGACGCTGACGCGCACCAAACAGGCGGCTACGAATCGCGCGGTTAGCGAGTTAGAGGTGGAAGAAGCCGAGTCGGTCTTTGCGCAAGCTAACGCGGAGATTGCTCAGTTGGAAGCGATTATCGCGAGGAAGACGTTAGTAGCGCCATTTAAAGCTAGGATTGGACTCAGGAATACGCATTTGGGTCAATTTCTACCGAGCGGATCGCAGATTGTGATGCTGCAGAGCATTGATGATTATGTGTTTGTTGACTTTATGGTTTCGCAAGACGCAGCGGACTCTATTAAGCTTGGCAGCCCGGTGGAGTTGATCGATGAAAGCGGAACTTATCAGGCTGAGATCGCTGCCATCGACTCGCAAGCCGACCGGTCGACTCGCAACTTAATGCTTCGAGCCAAGTTGAGTCCGGTGCCCAGTCAACTGCAACCGGGTGAGTCTGTTCGCGTGCTGGTCAAATACGGTCCGGTGTTGAACACTCCCGCGGTGCCTGTCGAAGCGGTGCGTCGCGCACCTATGCGAGCGTTCGTATATCTGGTGGAACAAGATCCACAAGGCAATTGCATAGCTCGCGAGCGTACGGTCACGGTCGGTCAAATGGTGGGTGATCGATTCAGCATTCTCAGCGGTATCGAGTCCGGTGAGCGCGTCGTCGCGGTCGGCTCATTCAAGTTGCGAGAAGGCGTGGCAATCGTTGATATTGGAAAGTCGAGCGAGTTGAACACCGCACCTGCTAATCCAACTGCGGGACCCCAAGAAACAGCAGGAAAGTAAGCACGTGAAGTCAATTACGGACATTTTCATCCGCCATCCCGTTCTGGCGATCGTGGTCAACTTTGCCATCGTGCTCATCGGTCTGCGGGCGATGGTGCTGCTGCCTATTCAGCAGTACCCAAAGCTGGAGAGCACTTCGGTTGTCATAACAACTTATTACATCGGAGCGAGCGCCGAAACGATTCGTGGATTCTTGACGACGCCCATCGAACAGGCGGTGTCTTCGATCGCTGGAGTAGATTACATCGAGTCGAGTTCCACGGCTGGCGCGAGCGTCATCACGGTTCGATTGAAACTGAACCACGACAGCACGCAAGCGTTGGCGGAAGTGAACGCGAGGTTGCAACAAGTGCGACGTCAGTTGCCGGCTGAAGCGGAACCGCCAGCGATTGAGCTGCAACGCGCCGACCGTCCCTACGCATCGTTCTACATCAGTTTCACTTCGGACGAAATCAATATCTCGGCTCTAACCGACTGGATCAATCGATCGATCCAACCGCAACTTTCGATACTTGCCGGCGTACAGCGTGTCGGTGTCGAAGCGGGGCAGATGCCTGCGATGCGGGTTTGGATCTCTCCGAATCGACTTGGCGAATTGAATCTTACACCTGGCGACTTGTTCAATGCGCTGCGGCGAAACAACTATATTGCAGCTATCGGTCGAGTTCGCAATGAAACGATCCAAGTCGATTTGCTAACGAATACAGATCTGCGAAGCGTGGATCAGTTCGAAGACTTGATCGTTTCCGAGCGCGATGGTTCGATCACGCGACTGCGCGATGTGGCAACGATTGAACTTGGTTCCGAAGAACCACTCGCAACCGCCATGTATGAAGGCAAAGAAGCGGTGTACGTGTCCGTTTGGCCTCTGCCTGGCAGCAATGAAATCGAAGTCGCACACAATCTTCGAGCTGAGCTTGTGAAGATGCGACCGAACCTGCCAAAGCATATCGATATGCAGTTGGCTTTTGACGCCACCAAGTTCATGGAAGAAGCGTTGCAGGAAATTTCGAGAACGCTGGGTGAAACCATTTTGATTGTCGGAGTGGTGGTGTTTCTGTTTATGGGCTCAGTGCGGACCGCTTTAGTTCCATTGATCGCCATGCCGGTGTCGCTTGTCGGCGCGATGATTTTGATGCTGCTGCTTGGATTCTCGCTGAACTTGCTGACGATCCTCGCAATCGTACTTGCGGTGGGTTTGGTGGTCGATGATGCGATCGTGGTTGTCGAAAATATTCAGCGGCATGTGCAAGAAGGAAAGACTCGCACGCGAGCGGCGTTGCTTGGCGCGCGAGAACTGGTTGGCCCCATCATTGCAATGACGATTACTTTGGCGGTTGTGTACGCACCGATCGGATTCCAAGGCGGGTTGACCGGGATGTTGTTTCGCGAATTTGCGTTCACTTTAGCTGCCGCGGTGGTCGTCTCCGGAGTTGTTGCGGTGACGCTGTCGCCGGTGATGAGTTCGATCATGATTCATCCTTCAGGCAAAGAAGGATTTCTAACCCGGTTTGTGAATCGACGCTTCGAGACGGTGCGGAAAGGCTATTCATGGTTGTTGCGCGGCGCGCTGCAATTGCGTTGGTCCATCGTTGCTGCGACGATCTTGGTTGCGATGGGCGCGCCGCCGCTGTATCTATTCAGCAGTAAAGAACTTGCTCCGGTTGAAGATCAAAGCGCGATCGCTGTCTTCATGTCGGGAGCACCCGACTCGACTTTGAAGTCGACGACGCGCTGGGCGAAGGAGCTTTCCTCTACTTTGCAAAAGTTGCCGGAAGCGAAGTACATGTGGGCGCTCGTTACACCCGGAACCGGCTTCGGCGGAATCATTACGAAAGACTTCCGCGAGCGCACGCGCAGTACGACTGAAATGTACCCGGAAGTCTTTGGAATGGTTTCGCAGATTCCGGGCATCGAACCGTTTCCTATTTTACTTCCGCCCTTACCGGGCGCTGGTCAGTACGACGTCGAGCTGATTGTGAAGAGCGACATGGACCCGCAGCTGTTGGCCGAGTTGGCTGGTGAGATTGCCGTGGAAGCTCAGACGCTTGGGAAGTTCATGTTCGTGGACACCGACCTCAAGTTGGACTTGCCGCAGGCGCGCGTGTCCGTGGATCGCGAGAAGGTCGCTGACCTTGGCATGGACCTGGCTTCGGTTGCGCAGGAGTTAGGCGTGCTCCTCGGCGGTGGCTACGTGAATCGATTCAACTACTTCAATCGCTCTTACCAAGTGATCCCGCAATTGGCTGAGGAGGATCGTCAGTCCGCTGGTGCTTTGATGGAACTGAAGATCCGCAGCCCTCAAGGTCAACTGATTCCAGTTTCGAACTTCGCCAAGATCGAACCCGTGACAGCTCCGCGAACGTTGACCAAGTTCCAGCAGCAAAGTTCGCTGAGGTTGTTCGCAGGTGTTTTGCCTGGCGTCACGAAAGAAGACGGCTTGAACGCCATGGAAGGAGTCGCTCGACGCGTCTTGGGACCTGATGTTGGCATCGACTACGCGGGCGAATCAAGACAACTTCGGCAAGAAGGTTCAGCTCTAACAGTGACGCTTGGGTTTGCACTTATCATGATTTATTTAGTTCTTGCAGCGCAGTTTCGTTCGTTCCGCGATCCGTTGATCGTTTTGCTAGGTTCCGTCCCGCTGGCGATTTCCGGAGCGCTGGTGCTGACGTTCCTAGGACTCACCACCATCAATATCTACTCGCAAGTCGGTTTGATCACACTTGTTGGTCTAGTTGCCAAGAACGGCATATTGATTGTCGAGTTTGCCAACACGTTGCAGGAGTCGGGAATGGCCAAATTCAATGCGATTTTCGAAGCTTCTCAGACTCGCCTTCGCCCAGTTTTGATGACTTCCGCAGCGACGGTTTGCGGGCATTATCCGTTGGTCTTAGTGACGGGTCCTGGCGCTGAAGCACGTAACAGCATCGGTATTGTGCTTGTTGCCGGTATGGCGATTGGCACGATCTTTACCCTGTTAGTTGTGCCCGCGCTGTATTTGATCCTGGCCGCGGAACATCGACACCAAGCTGATGGTCAAGACGAAGATGACGTGCTCTAAACTGAAGGCTTCGGACCTTCATTGCAAATGATAC
>JBGSJB010000070.1:0-3381 GCA_041742175.1 Pirellulaceae bacterium | reverse complement strand
CGCCAACCGGTCGGCAGTAACACCGTTCAGCACCATATCATCCTTGATCGAGCCGAGTGGCATGAACGGCGTATGCCCAACTCCGAGGAAACTCGGCTTTCCAAAGTTGTACGGCGTGTGCCTCATCTTGGGCGACAGATTAACGTAGGAAGCCAAAGCCGAATTCGGGTCGCTTTGAAGTTTCGAGATCACGGATCCCAACTCGGGCCAACCGCCGGGCGGATTGCGTTCGTTCAGCCGACCGGTCATGCACTGAAACGATTCATGGCGATCCTTCGCGCCGACCATCGAGCGGATAATCGTGTACTTGTCGGCAATTTTCGCCAACTGCGGCAAGTGCTCACAGATCTGAATGCCAGGAACGTTGGTTGCGATCGGTTGAAACTCGCCGCGAATCTCCGATGGAGCTTCGGTCTTGAGGTCGAACATATCCTGATGCGGCGGGCCGCCAGGCAAGTAGACCATAATGATCGACTTCGCCGACCGCCCCCTCCCCTGCTCTGCCCTCAACAACTGCGGCAGCGAAAGCGCTCCGAAGCCTAGCGCGCCGATCTGCAGAAAATTTCGGCGTGAACGTCCATCACAAAAGCGGCTTGAAGCAACACTGGGAATAGTCAGCATCGTGAGGGCTCTTCGGCGGGATGGTTTTGCAGGCGGGATGGGCGTTCCAACGATTGTGATCTTGGCACGCCCAACGCCACCTGTCAAATCCCGCGGCAACTAGTTGATTGCCAAGAGCAGCCGACTGGGCGCTTCCAAGTATGCGATCACATCGTTCAAGAATCGCGTTGCGGTCCCGCCGTCGACCAAGCGATGATCGTATGAAAGGCTTAGTGGCATCATCAAGCGAGCCTTAATCGAATCGTCTGGCATCACGACAGGCAGCTTGCGTGTGCGACCAACAAGCAGAATCGCAACTTCGGGAACGTTTACAATCGGTGTACTGTAAGTGCCACCAATCGCACCTAGATTGCTGATCGTAAACGTGCCACCACGCAATTCGTTCACACCAAACTCACCACCGCGAACGCGAGCCGCTAGGTCGGCCAAAGCGCGGGCAATATCGGGAATCGTTAGTGCGTCAGCGTGACGAATGTTGGGTACGACCAAACCGCGTTCAGTATCAACAGCAATACCGATGTTGACGTAGTCTTTGTAGACGATCTGATCATTTTCCATGTCGATCACGGCGTTCATGGATGGATGATGTCGCAGCGCCGTTGCCACCGCTTTGATCAAGAATGGCATCGTTGTCAGTTTGATGCCCTGCGCAGCATAGTCGTCCTTGCTGGTCGCGCGGAACGCTTCCAGATCAGTCACGTCAGCATCGTCAAAGTTCGTCACTCGCGGCACAGTGCTCCATGACTTGTGCATCTGATTCGCGATGACTTTGCGGATCTTGGCCATGCGTTCAATGCGAACTGGGCCGTAATCATCTTGCGAAGGTTGGCCAGGCAACGGAATCACTTTGTTGCCACCGACTGGCGAAGCCAACGGTGGTGCCGTGGAAGTCATCACATTGGAGGGTTGGGCAGCGTTTGCGACCTGAGCTCGAGCGGCGCCAGCGTTTCGAACAGCGGCCAGCACATCTTCACGAGTAATGCGACCGCCTTCGCCAGTGCCGGCTACGGTCGTCAAGTCAATACCGACCTCGCGTGCGAACCGACGCACGGCAGGTCCGGCTGGAACGATATCGCCCACGTCAGCATATTCAGCGGGTTCAGCGGCGACGGGTTGGGGCGCAGATTTTGTCGCAACGGGAGCAGGTGCTGGTTTCGGTGCTGCAGGTGCCGGTGCGGGAGCAGGTTTCGGTGCAACCGGTTTAGGCGCTTCGGCCTGTGGCGTTTCAGCCTTCGGTTGCTCTGGCTTCGGTTGTTCTGGCTTCTGAAGTTCTGGCTTCGGTTGTTCCTGTGCTGGTGCTGGCTTGGGTGAAGCCGCTTTGGGAGAGTCGGCTGAGGCACCTTCCAATTGCAAAATCACGCCCCCGATCGGAACCGCTTGGCCAGCCGAAACGAGCACCTTCACCACCTTACCCGCTGATGGGCTTGGCACGGTGACCGTAGCTTTGTCAGTTTCGATTTCCAGCAAGCCCTGATCTTTTTTGACTGTGTCACCTTCGGCTACTAAAACTTCCAGCACATCGCCCGAAGTAATACCATCGCCCAGTTCCGGAAGCTTTACGTCGATCGCCATGTTTATCTCAACTATCCATTCAAATTTGTGGGGCACCGGCTAGGCCAGTGACTTGATTGGTTCAACACGCACAAACGCTGTATCTTATGCACCGATTCTTATGCATAGAGCGGATTGGCTTTCTCGGGGTTGTAATTCAGTTCCTTGATCGCCTTGGCAACGTCAGTCAACTTGAGCACGCCAGCTTTCGCTAAGCGATATAGAGCCGCCAGCGCGATCGACTCGCCATCAATTTCAAAGTGACGACGCAGAGCTTCACGCGTTTCACTGCGCCCCATGCCGTCCGTTCCCAACACGAAGTAATCGCCGGGAATGTAGCGAGTCAGTTGTTCGGGCAAAGCTCGGACGTGATCGCTGGCTGCAATGAACGGACCTTCGACGCCTTCAAGCACCGTTTCGATGTAGCTCTTTTTCGGAGTTTCATCAGGGTGCAAGAAATTCCAGCGCTCGCAAGTCTGCGCGTCGCGGCGCAGTTGCGTGTAACTTGTCACGCTCCACAAGTCACTCGCGATGTTGAACTTCTCAGCGAGAATTTCTTGAGCCTTCTGAGCACACAAAAGAATCGGGCCGGTGCCAAACAACTGCACGCGGGCCTCTGGCTTCGCGGCAACTTCGCGGCTGGCGAACTTGTAGATCCCCTTGATGATGCCGTCTTCGACACCTTCAGGCAAGCCTGGCATCTGATAGTTGTCGTTGCCGACCGAGATGTAGTAGATCGCCGTTTCACCTTCTTCATACAGCTTCTTCAAGCCGTCCAAGACAATCACCGTAGTCTCGTACGCGAACGCCGGGTCGTAAGCGCGAACTAGTGGAAACGCAATTGCGTTCAAGTGGCTATGGCCGTCTTGATGCTGCAAGCCTTCACCGTTCAGCGTGGTGCGACCTGACGTTCCACCCAGCAAGAATCCTTTCGCGCGCATATCGCTCGCGGCCCAGATTAAATCGCCGACGCGTTGGAATCCGAACATCGAGTAATAAATATAGAACGGCACCATCGGCTCGTTCGTGACCGAGTAAGACGTCGCCGCCGAAATCCACGACGCCATAGCGCCAGCCTCGTTGATCCCCTCTTCGAGGATCTGACCGGTCTTGGTCTCTTTATAATACATCAGCGTGTCGGAATCTTCCGGCTGATAGAGTTGTCCGACCTGGCTGTAGATGCCGAATTGCCGGAACATGCCCTCCATG
>JBGSJB010000069.1:0-1520 GCA_041742175.1 Pirellulaceae bacterium | reverse complement strand
GAGCCGAACTTTGTCGCGGTTCATCGATTGCCGCAAGACATTGAAGCAAAACGATTTGCAGCTACCTGGACGCATTCGATTGGCAGTGCCACAATGCCCTTCGTTACAAAGCATTGTACATTTTTCCGTACGTTGAGTTTCCGCAGACGCAGGCTTCCATGACTGGCGCTAAAACTGATCTTTCACGCGACGCAGTAGCTGCAGAGTACTTCGAGCGGCTGCCCTTCGCACCTTACCCAGTTCAAGAAGAAGCATTGCTGGCTTGGTTCACTTCGAAGCAAGGCGTCTTGGTTTGCGCGCCTACGGGAACTGGAAAAACACTGATCGCCGAAGCGGCCATTTACGAAGCGCTGCGAACTGGCAAGCAAGCATACTATACGACGCCGTTGATTGCGCTCACGGATCAGAAGCTGAGCGAGTTGCGTCAATCGGTCGTGCGCTGGGGATTCCCCGAGTCGACTGTCGGCTTGGTGACAGGCAATCGCAAAGTCAACGCGAACGCACCGATCCTCGTTGTGGTGGCAGAGATCTTGCTCAACCGTTTGCTGACACCCGAGTCGTGTGACATTTCGGATGTGTCGTCAGTCGTGATGGATGAGTTTCACAGTTTCAATGATCCCGAGCGCGGTATCGTTTGGGAATTGACGCTCGGCATGTTGCCTGCGCACGTCCGCACTCTGCTCCTGAGCGCGACGGTCGGCAACAGTTACGATTTCACGAGCTGGATGACGCGAACGTGCAATCGCAACTTGCAATTGGTTCAAAGTACCGAACGCAAAGTGCCGCTCAGTTTTCAGTGGGTCGATGACTTTATGCTGGACGAGTGGGTTGAGAAGATGGTGGAAGGTGATGCTGTCGCGCGGCGAACGCCAGCGCTGATCTTCTGCTTCAATCGCGATGAATGTTGGCAAGTTGCCGAGTTGCTAAAGGGAAAGAAAGTTGTTGATAAAGGTCAACAAGCGGCACTGAGCGATGAACTGGAAAAGCATGATTGGTCAGAGGGCGCTGGCCCGAAGTTGAAACAGTTGTTGCAGCGCGGCGTCGGCATGCATCATGCTGGAATTCTGCCGAAGTACCGCCGTGTGGTGGAGGATTTTTTTCAGCGCAAGCTGCTGAGCATCACAGTCTGCACCGAAACACTTTCGGCAGGGATTAACTTGCCAGCACGGTCCGTCGTCTTGCCAACGATTTTGAAAGGACCTCGCGACAAACGCAAACCGATTGAGATCAGCACTGCGCAGCAGATTTTCGGTCGAGCTGGGCGGCCGCAGTTTGATCGCGAGG
Source organism: Pirellulaceae bacterium (assembly GCA_041742175.1). Taxonomy (GTDB): domain Bacteria; phylum Planctomycetota; class Planctomycetia; order Pirellulales; family Pirellulaceae; genus Aureliella. Next base: position 236 of record JBGSJB010000069.1, on the reverse strand, counting down.
GCTTTGTGTACGCGCTCGCGCATGAAGACGATGTCAAACTGCTTCGCTGGCGCGAGAAATACAATTCGATTCCGGAGGACACCAAAGACCCCGGGTTGCTCAAAGCTAAGAAGGCGATGAAGAAGAAGATGCCCAAGCGACGTGAGGGCGAGACGTATTGGACTCAAGAGCAATTTGAGAAGCTGCGAGGGGGAGCGGCTGCGAATTTGGCGAGCCGCGGTCAACTGCCATGGCGG
>JBGSJB010000068.1:0-1750 GCA_041742175.1 Pirellulaceae bacterium | reverse complement strand
GCCGTCATTCCGGCAGAGGGACCAATTTTTTGCGTTGGCCTAGATCATAAAGTTGCATGTGCAGTAGCACGCACGATCTTCGCCAGTCTCGCAGCGGCTCCGCTTTTTGCCGCCAGCGGTCGGAGGATTCGAATAGGCCGTCAAGGATTCATCTCCTTGGCGGCTTTTTTCGTTTTGCTACTTGGATTCTGAATACGAATTTGCGATTCGCGTGGACATTAAACCGCGATGATCGAGTTAGGCGCGCGAAAGAAAATCGCCCGTCCGCGTGTCGACTTTGATCTTCTCGCCTTCCTTGATGTATTCAGGCACGTGGACTGTAATCCCCGTTTCAACGATCGCTGGCTTCGTGCGAGCTGTTGCAGAGTTTCCGCGGATCGCGGGATCGCATTGTGAGACCGTCAATTCGACAGACGTCGGCAGAGTCAGTCCCACGCATTCATCTTGGTAAATCAGCGCAAAAGTGCCTTCAAGATGCTCCGTCAGATAGTTCATCGCTTCACCGGCATCCTCAAGGCTCAACGAGAACTGGTTGTAATCTTCTTGATCCATCAGATAGACGGACTCCGCGTCCTTATACATCATCTTGACGATCCGCTTGCGAAAGTCAGCTTCGGGAAGGTTGTCGGTTCCCTTGAGCGTGATGTCGGTCTTCTGCTTAGTAATCAAGTTGCGGCCGCGAAACTTATACAACGTCGCAGCCCCGCGTGCACTCGGCGACTGAACATACAGCGATTCGATAATGATGGGCTCGCCATCGTTCACGATCACAGCACCGGTCTTGATGTCTTTGGCCAACATTTTCAGATTTCCAGCTAGTAATAAATCCGAGCGGACTCGCATCCAGCCACGAGAAGTGGCAGGGAAAGTGGGTTTTAAAGTGCTCGGGACCCCCAGAGGCACTGTTCCGCGGTTAAAAAGCTGCCGCGCAGGCTCACATTTTGCCTAGGAGTTGCAATTCAAGCAAGACGCTTTCACAGAGTTGCCGCAACTCGGTCCTTCCGCCACAAAATCGTGATGCAAACGCAGCCGATCCGCTCTATAATTCATCTTTAATTCTTAAAATGTTCGCAAAAGCGCGACGTTGCCGACGAATGGAAACTTGACCGCCCGCCCGTCGAAGCGACGTAAACGATGGCGGCGATGTATCTTGTGAATGGGATGAATGACCGCTCATGCTCCAAAATCAAAGTGCAAGAAAACTGCTACTGGGCAACGAAGCGCGAGACCAGATGCGGGCCGCTGGCAGATTCAATGCGCAGTTGATGGACCATGTTCGCGAAATAATGCGTCCCGGCACAACGACTGAGGAGATCGACAAACTTGTTCACGAGTACACGCTCGACCACGGTCACACACCCGCAACGCTCGGCTACTTAGGCTACCCCAAAAGCTGCTGCACTAGCATCAACGATGTGATCTGCCATGGGATCCCGGATAAGACGCGTCTGAAAGAGGGCGATATCGTCAACGTCGACATTACGTCAATCGTCCATGGTTGGCACGGCGATCAGTCGGAAACTTTCATTATCGGCGCAGCCAGCGAAGAAGCTCGCGCAGTGACTCAGTGCGCATTCGATTGCCTTTATCTAGCGATCGACGCGTTGCGCCCCAACTGCACCGTCAGCATTATTGGCGAAACGGTAGTGAATGAAGCGCATCGCCGCGGTTACTCCGTTGTGCGCGAATATGTTGGTCACGGCTTGGGCGAGGTGTTTCATCAGCCACCCAACATTCCACACTTCCCCGA
>JBGSJB010000067.1:0-6266 GCA_041742175.1 Pirellulaceae bacterium | reverse complement strand
TAAATCGCATGACAATAGTTTCCTTTTGTGGAGAAATTGGGGTTTTCAATATTCCAAGGTCTACCACGTTTCTAAAGGACAGTCACCACGATGGTGCAGTTTCTCCTTTAGTCGAAGCTTTTCATGTTTTCGGCCTACGATGTGTACTAGTAGGCCGCAACAAGCCCCGCGCCGTTGCGGCAAAGCCCCTCGTTCGGTGGCCAGCAATTTAGCGAACAAACGCAGGTCCTGGTTTTGACGTGCCGGTGCAGAATTCTAGTCTCCACTCGCTGCAAACCGAACAGTTGTTGCAGAAAAATTCGACACGTCGCATGTTGGCTCGTACCCTAAACAAGCGACATCATATATAGCATTTCGGTACAGATCTGCGCGGACCGCTCATCGTATCGTTGAGCTTCGAACTCGGTGTCGTCTGCAACTTTGGGATCTTCATAGCGTATCGGCATGCGAAGATCGCAGCCCATCACCAGCGGACAGGCATCATCAGCTTGCGAACAGGTCATCACCGCACAGTATCCTGTGTCTGGGTTCGGCAATTCACCATACGCTTTCGAGAAGCAAACCATGGGTATCGTCACGTCCGAGGTATAGACGCGGTATCGTGGATTAGGCGCGGCAGAATCATCGGCAACTATCTTTAGTCCGCATCGTTGCATAGCAGCGACTGCGCGAGGATTAAAAGCCGTTGCTTCGGTGCCACCTGAGAATGTCTCAACGCCGACTAAGCCGAAGTATTCAGCTGCAACTTGTGCCCAGATCTGCGAGATATGGCTACGTCGTGAATTGTGCGTGCAGATGAAGGTCAGTTTTGCTGACTCGGACTTCGCGAGTCGTTCTCGCACATAGTCTGCAACCTTCGCCAAGTCAGCCCTGCGATCGCGTGGAATCGCGTCGAATTGCGATTGTGCATTTTGCAAATACTCACAAAGTGCAGGGAAAAACGAAGCCGAAGAGTTTGACAGTGTATTTGGAGACATTCGCGATGGTGGCCTTTATGAAAATGGTGGTTGAAACGAATTAGACAGTACTCTTGTCTGCGACCGAAATGACTCCGTCTTCCATTTCGTAGATAGTGTCAAAGACATCAAGTGTTCTATGGTCGTGAGTGACGACAATGACTCCCGCTCCGTGCTGCCTGGCGACGTCGCGGAAAAGCTCCATCACCTGTCGTCCCCGAAAACTATCGAGGGCAGCAGTTGGTTCGTCTGCCAACAAGACGCTGGGATGATTGGCCAGTGCTCGGGCGACAGCGACGCGTTGCTGCTGGCCACCCGAAAGCATGGATACTTCATGATTGGCACGATCGCCAACGCCAAGTGACTCGAGCAGCTCTTGTGCGCGTTTGCCAGCGGCGCGGTGCGTCAATCCATTGAGTTCCATTGCAATTTGCACGTTCTCGCGAGCATTCAAGAAGTCGATTAAGTTGGACTTTTGAAATACGAAACCGATGTGCTTGCGCCGAAACGCTCTAACATCAGTCTGTGCCTCGGGACCATCCATGACCAATTCACCACCGATCCAGATTTGGCCGCTGGTGGGCGGATTGATCAGTCCAATGGCTGTCAGGAACGTCGATTTGCCGGAACCACTCGGACCAAGCAACGCGACCACTTCGCCTTGGTGAACCGATACCGATGCATCCTGCATGGCGATCACTTCGGTGTTGCCTTCGCCGTACACTTTGCGAAGTCCACGCGTTTCAATCGCCAATCTAGAAGAGGTTGGTTCGGCGGATTCGCTAAGGTGGATTGCAGTGGTATTCATAGTTGATCCTTTGTTAGCTCATCAGCACATCGTTAGGTTCGACCTTTAGCGCTTTCCAAATACCCATCAGGCTGGAGAGTATTGAAATAGCGAAAACAACGATCGCCAGTTGAATCAGGTCTTCGTTGGTAAGCACGACGCGGCGTGGAAACATTGGAAATAGTTGCATGCCCACGGTATAAGCGACCGAGTACCCGAGTCCTCCCAAAAGCAGAGATTGTTGCAAGATCATGCCCAGGATGACGTGATTGGGCGCGCCGATTAGTTTCAGCAGTGCGATGGCATAGATCTTATCGAGTGTAAGCGTGTAAATGATCAGTGCCATTATGATGGCAGCGATGATCGTCAGCAGCACGCGGAACATAAAAAGCTGCTTGCGAGCTTTATCGACAATACCTTGGACCAGCAAGTCTTCCTGCCCCTGCGTTGTATAGACGGAGACGTCTTGCCAGCTTTCAATGAGAGTTTGTATTGCGTCGAGACTTGCGCCTGGCTTAATGCTCACTAGGACCGCGCTCAGCGATGGCGCGGCAATCGCTGGCAACTGGGAAGACGGAAGCGCAAGTTGCTCGGTCAATTGCGGTTGCTGCAGAAAGACTTCACTCCCTTGTCCGCGATTGTCCCGAGCTGCTCTTTCCAAGCGAATCGCTTCGGACGGAGAGTCAAACTGGATGGCTTGCGAGTCGAGCAGCGTCGTGAAGGCCATACCATCGCCTCCGGTGCTTACCATGCCGGCGGTGATGCCGACAATCGTGTATTCGTCCTTGCCTAAACGCAGTATCTCTCCGAGTTCAAGCCCTAGTGATTTGTCGGCGATCAATTCAAAGTGGTTTTCGCGCAACGGTCGACCAGCCACCAGTGGCAACCATGCCCCAGTGTCTTCAGGCCAACTTAGTCCCAGGATCGACATACGCAGGAGCGCTCCACGATGCTCGCGTTGGATGGTATGAAACACGAACTCTCTGGCAGATGCTACGCCGGGCACTGCTTGAGCACGATAAACTAGACTCGCCGGAACCCGCGATAGCTCAGCGAACGGTCCGCGTGTGTCTTGCTGAACGATCCACAGATCTGCGCCGATCTTATTTATTAGAAACGTTGCATCCTCCAGAAGTCCACGGTAGATGCCTGCCATGCCCATGACGATCATCAGCAACATGCCGATGCCAACAGTTGTCATCACAAAACGCCCGAGGTTCTTGCGAATATCTTTGAAGGCGAGGTTCATGGGACCAAGACCCTTCTACCATCAGCGAGCTTCCCACTGGGTTGCGCTGGTTTGATGATGACATCGCCACTCGACAGGCCATCAACAACGGCAACAGTGTCGCGCCCCGCAATACCCAACTTCAGTGCTCGCCATTTCGCGACCCCGCCGCTGTTGACAAATACCCCTTGTTCGTCACCTTGCTTGGATAGGAAGGGCGTTGGCATCCAAACGCAATCATTGACTCGCCCAGTTTCGATGAAGACTTCGGCTCGCTGACCTATGGCCCAGGTCTCGGGCAGTTTCAATGCACGCACGTCGACTGTGAACTCACGTGTTTCAGGGTCGGACTGCTTTCCTAATCTCGCCACGACACCGTCGAAGGGAACGCTTGGCTGGGACCGAAAGACGATCTTGGCAGGCTGCGCATCTTTGAGCTGATCCATCTCAGTTTCATCAACCCAGGCGGAAACCCAAAGCTCGTCGAGCGAAATCAATTGCAGAATGGGTGAGCCGGGAACAACGATCGCGCCAGCGTCTCGTTCTCTTGCAATCACCAAACCATCAAAGGGAGCCAACAGCTTGGCATCAGCCAAACGCGCCTCTTGAAACTTAAGCGTCTCGCGATTGAGTGTGACCTGTTGTTCGGCTTCCAACAAGTTGGCTTCTGCCCTCAGTAGCCCAGACTTGGCCAGCTCGAAAGCCTCCTGTGTTTGATCGAGCTCCGATTGGCTGACCGAGTTAGCAACAATCAGTTTCTGCGTTCGACCAAGATCCGCTTCTGTCTTGGCGTAGGTAGACTTAGCCTGCGAGATCTCAGCTCGAAAGCGACCCAAGGTTGCCTCTGAAGAACTTATTCCCGCTGTGGCCATGCGCACTTGTTGAGCCAGATCTTCATCGTCCAAGTGAACAAGCAGTTGCCCAGCTTTGACCACCGAGCCTTGGTCGACAAGCACTTCCGCGATGCGGCCCTGAATCTTGGGACTGATCGTGGTGCGAATGCGCGCTTCGAGGGTTCCGGTCCCCATCACGCTCCGAATGACAGGTCCGGTACTAACGATGTGGCTGGCGACCGGAATCGGCTGACTGCGGACATACCAGACAATGCCGGCGATGATGGCCAGGATCAACGGATACCTGAGTGTCCGTAAGATGCGGGTCAATCTGTTGAATAATGAGAGTTGGCTCATGATGTGGCTGTTTTAATCAGCCGGAGCGTGTTAGCGTCCGGTTATAAGTTGTAAGATGACTCGATAACCGGCGGCTAACGCGCGGCGGCTGATGCGAGTGGTGTTAACTCGGAATGCGTCAGTCCGCTGAGGGCCTGAAGACCGGTAGGAGGCACGATCTGCCAAGGAATGATCGCTACGCGGCTGGCCTGGAGTTCTTTTACTTCTTGCAAGTACTTCTGCTCATGCGACTGACGCTGTTTCATCAGCGGATCAGTGATGGGTAATGGGCTTAGCACTTGATTGATGACCCACGCATACGGCTCGATCTCGGCGCGTCGCAAGTCCCGCTGCAAGGCAGCCGCTTCATGGACCGGAGTCGCTTCGGGAAGCGTGACGATCAGGACGCGCGTGAAGTCTGGATCTCGCAAACGCGGAAGCAGGTTTTCAACTGCTTCGGGCATTTCGCTCGATTGGCGTGTGACCTCGCGATGATACGCAAGTGCCGAATCGAGCAATAGAACCGTGTGCCCAGTGGGAGCTGTATCGAGCACCACAAACTTGTTCGTGCCAGCGGCAACCGCGTCGGCGAAGGCTCGGAAGACAGCGATCTCCTCGGTGCACGGCGATCGAAGATCTTCCTCCAGCAGTGCTTTGCCTTGAGCGTCAAGGTTTGCACCGGCTTTACTCAGGACTTGAGCAGAGTACTTGGCCGTTTCGACTTCGGGATCGATGCGACTGACCGTCAAATGGGGCAGGCGTTCGTCGTTTAATGCAGCTGCGATGTGGGCTGCAGGATCGGTTGTGGAGAGATGGACTTCGTATCCTCGTTCTGCGATCGCCACGGCAACGGCTGCGGCTACGGTTGTTTTACCGACACCACCTTTGCCCATAGCCAAGATGACACCATGACCTGGGGCGACCAAATCATCGATCAATTCGGAAAGCAACGGCAGGCCAACGACTAACTCAGTGATGATTTCATTCGCTTTGGCCAACGAGGCTGGGGCATTCGTTCCGAGGCGACGAAGCGAGTCGATTCCAAGAATTCCGTCCGGACTGAGCGGCACAATAGTTTGAGGAAACGCTTTCAAGCTGTCCGGCGTCGCGGCCAGTACGTCAGTGCCGCGTTGCTGCAATGCAACAGCATAAGGATCATTTAAGTCGCTTGCGCTGAATACGCCATTGACCACGAGGTACTGATTGCGAACTCCAAGTTCCGCCAGTTCGCCACTGGACCGAGCCGCCTCGCGAAGCGCACTCGCTTCGGCGCGGGCTACCAGCACGAGCGTAGTTACTGCTGGATCGCCAAAGGCTTTGACGGACTCTTGGTAAAGCTTCTGCTGAGCTTGCAAGCCAGCCAAAGGTCCCAGGCAGCTAGTCCCTGTTGTGTTCTGCTCCATGAAGCCATCCCAGGCGGATGGTAGTGTGAGCAGACGCAACGTGTGACCGGTCGGCGCTGTATCGAAGATTACATGGTCGAACTCAGCAGTCGCCGTTGGATCACCAAGCAAACGCGAGAATTCATCGAAGGCTGCGATCTCAAGCGTGCATGATCCGGAGAATTGTTCCTCCATGCTCTTAACAGCCGCTTCAGGAAGCAAGCCACGATAAGGGCCAACCATGCGTTCGCGATACTCGGCGGCCGACTTCTCGGGATCAAGATTCATGGCGAATAGCGTCGAAATCGCAGGGATCGCTGTCGGATGGTTTCCGAGAGTGACTCCCAGTACCTCATCAAGATTGGATGCTGGGTCGGTCGAGACTAGCAAGACCTTCTTTCCAGCATCAGCAAGCTCTACTGCGGTCGCGCATGCCACCGATGTTTTGCCAACCCCGCCTTTACCTGTGAAAAACAGGTTGCGGGTTGGATTTTCTAAAAACTTCATGATCGTATTTCGTTCATAGGGTTCTTGGTTACTGTTGGGCCAACGGCCCGGTATTTGCTTATCGGCCAACGGTCGAATCGGCGGATGATCGGGCCGTTGGCCTGCTGAAAGCCTGGGTAGACTGTTAGCAACAACCTGTACTTCCACAACATCCGCCTGCGCTTGTGACAGGCAGGAGTTGCTTTGCTGGCGAACCGGCAAGCCAGCCTACTAAATCTTCGCGCGATGGATAAACGG
>JBGSJB010000066.1:0-3543 GCA_041742175.1 Pirellulaceae bacterium | reverse complement strand
AGTTACTTCATTCAACAGTACTTAAGTGGGCCAAGTCAGATGATCGTGAAAAAGTAAAGTATGCGCTCATGCTGACACTTTGCAATCATAAAGCTGTCTTTGGCTAGTTTTAGGACCAGCTTTTCGATGTCCTCTGCCGTCCTAGGCCGGCCAGTTTTGACTTTTCGGCGCGCCGAGGTCGTAGCCGCAGCCTCGCGAATCCAGCGACGTATCGTACCTGGGTGAACGATCGTGGCCAATTCGTTGAGCGCCGAACCAAGGTTCTTGGCGAAGCGAATGAGGCGATTCTTCTCTCGTTGAGTTAGACTAATACGATCGGGAAGGCGGCTGCGAAGGATCAGGTTTTCCGCCTTGAGGTAGCTCACTTGGCGAGCGAGTTCCTTGTTCGTGGAGCCAGCGATTACGAGCATGAGTGACGTATAGACGTTGCGGAAGCTAGCCATCGCGAAATGCAGTGTTTCCTAGATAAATCATGGGTGGAGCGCACTTATTGCACACCGAAGACTATCTCTAGAGTAATTGCGAAGGGGCCATCATCAACGCTAGTAACCGCCCAGAAAATCTCTGTTCGAACCTTTTCTGTTAACTCCAAGGTTCGTATTTCGCATTGAGTCCGCGAGTGAAACGAGTTCGAGAAAAGTCTACGAACTCGTTTCAGGTTGCAAGAACGACCGAACGGGTCTCGAACCGGCGCAAGTGCTTTTTCTGAAAAGCTTTAGCCCGAATCGCAAAAGAGAGTGTTGTTACGAAGAGGGTTGCGCCTGGGGAGGCGTGAAATCAAGAAGACCGCGCCGCGGTCACCGAACCTGCAGGCGTTCGTTGAACGCGTGATTCAGACACTCAAGCACGAGGTGCTTAATGGCTTCTGCGTGGTCAACGAGAAGCATCTCGATCACATCTTGAAGGTCGGAGCCGACTGGTATAACAAGCGGCGTGGCCACAGCAGCAGAGACAACTTGCCGCCGGTTCGAGACGATGGTGAGCCGCCAGTCATCGACCTTACCAAGCACAAGCTCGTTTGCCACAGCGAGCTTGGTGGGCACTTGAAGTCATACCGCGCCGCGGCGTGACTGCTTTGGCGACCTGAAAAATTGTCAGCATCTGTGTTCGCTGCTGCGCGGGTTTCTCATTTTAGCGCCGCAGCCGTGCCGTGACCGCCGTCGAAGGCCTCGAAAGTGGCGATTCCAATCGTTCCTTTAGCCGCATCCGCGCTCGGAATTCACGCCGTTTCAGTGTGGCGACATTCTTGTACCGCGCAGATGCTCTCGATCGTAAGCTATTCGACGTTCTGCAACCCTCACCACCTTACTCTGCCTCGCCTGCGATTCGAAGAATCGAAGCGGCGGCGTTTTGCGTCTCCGCGTCGGGATTCTTGCTTGCCTCACGCAATCGTTCGAGCGACTCAACGTCGAGAAACAGTTCGATGTCTTCCTTTTGCAACTGGCCCGCGCCCGATTGACCACCAGCCATTTGTAGTAAAACGGGGAGAGCGGCCTCGTTGCCGCCGATGCTCCGCAAGGCTCTCGCATAAATGATTTCGGGTCCGAGTGTGGAACCATGGAACTTGCCAAATACCCAGATCGACAACAACTCGCCTTTCAGAGGATCTTTCATCTTGCTTGCAGCTTGAAGTCCTGTCAGCGATTGTTTTGCCCCCGGTCCAATCTTGCCAAGTAGGATGGCGGCTATCAGCCGGATGACCAGGCTGTTCGAACGCAAATGTTTGATCAGCATCGGTACGCCCCTTTCGTCGTTCGGACCGAGGCCTTCGCTGTGAGTGTAGAACGCTTGCAAAAGCAAGAGGCCTTTCGGATTTGGTTTTGTTTTTGCCTCCGGTATATTCATCAGAGCCGCAAGCAGGGGGTCTGCGGAGAAGTCAATCGCGATCAGAGCTTGGGCCGCAGCCTCCTGCATTCTTTCGTCGTCATCGGAAAGTAAAGCAACCAAAACAGGTACGCCCGATTTCGCAGTCGGACCAAGCTGGCGAAGAATCTGGATAGCAGCCAGCCGGCGATCAGCGCTTCGTTCTCGAACGACGTCAAGCAACGGCTGGACTGCAGCTTCGCCGATTCCGACCAAAGCGGTGGCGCAGACCTTGTAGGTAAAGCCATGCGGCTCCCGTTCGAGATCCCGTAGGGCAAACTGCACGATATCGGGCGCGGCGGCCGACGAAGCCTGTCCGATTTGTCCGAGCGTATGAGCAATGCTTATACGAAGTGAATCATTGAATATAGGAAGTGAATCGTTGCCTGGCTCGCGAAAGAGCTTTATCAAAGCAGGAACAGCTTCGCCCGCACCTGGACCGATCTGCCCCAGCGTGAAGATCGCTTGCCCCCTAAACGTCGAATTTTCGATCAAGTTTACGAGTTCAGGGACAGCGGCGTTCGCGGCGGGACCAATTCTAGCCAGCGTCGTCAGCGCGTCCGACCGCGCTTCTTCGTCCGCCAAAAGCGACGCAAGACGCGGAACCGCGCCGCTGGCTGCATGACCGATGTTGCCCAACGCACTAAAGACATCACGACGAATGGCCTCATCTCCAAGAGACTTCACTAATGCCGGAACTGCCAGACGGGCCCTGCCTTGCAGACGCCCCAACACCTGAATGCTGGTCCTACGGACGTATATATCATGCTTTGCGTCGATCAATCGGATGAGCGACGGAACGGCATTCTTACCCATATTGCCCAGCAACACGAAGCCGTCAGTTCGCGTCATAGCCGATGCAGTATCTTTAATTTGCACCAAGCCCTCGAGGCACCTCGCTGCTTCGTCAGGGAGCCTGCTCAGCTTGTAAGCTGTATTAGCCGCCGCCAAACGCACTCCAGCGGATTCATCGTCGAAAGCGTCGGCCAGCCATTTATTCACCAGTGAAGAGTCCAACCGTGTCGCTACTTGCTTAAGCCAGATGATCCCTGCTTCGCGAATTTTCGGAGAGCTGTCGCCGAGCACTTTGGTCACCAGTTCGCTGACTTGATCTGGTTTGGGCTTTGGAGTCAGGCGAACAAGTCCTTCAAAAGCTTGGTGTCGAACGTCAGCGTCTTGGTCGTCGAATAGATGGCAGAGTGCTTGCCAACATTCGTGAGGATACGCATAGCTGCATCCGCCAACCAATCTCGCCGTTTCTAGCCGGAGATCTTTGTGTTGGTTGTCAACGATTTCGGCTAGGAAGATTGGACCGGCCTGGTTTTTGATGAGGAGAATGGCTTCCGCTGCGGCACCGTACACTCGACGATCATTGTCGGACAGACAGCGAATCAATGATGGAAGAGCAAGCGTCGAATTGCGGCCCTGTTTCCCCAAAAAGCTCGCCGCTTGGCCGCGGACGATAGCGTTTTCAAATTCCAGTAAGTTGATGAGCGCCGGAATGGCTTCTTGACCGCGCTTTCCCAATTCCTCAGTGAGGTGATAACGACGGCTGTCGTCTCCTCGCAGATGTGCATCTCTGATGTCCGCGACCAAACCAATCACTTCTGAACCCATCGGGTCGCTTTCGTCAACAGGTCCTGACTCCGTACTGTTCAGAGGAGTGGACTGGGCAAACGC
>JBGSJB010000065.1:0-10827 GCA_041742175.1 Pirellulaceae bacterium | reverse complement strand
TCGCAGAGGACTGGCAAGCGGTTGAGGTCGACGAGCGTTCCCGGCCACTGAAAAAAGCTGGGCCATTGAGAAAGCTGGAATTTTGAAGCGAAAGCTTAGAGAGGCTTTGCAAAGTTGAATCTGGATCCCGGCGAAAAAGTTGACCCAGCGGCGTACCAAGCAGCTATCGATTATCTCTACAGTCGCATCAACTATGAGAAAGGGCATGCGTCGTATTCCGAGTCGAATTATCGGCTTGATCGCATGCGGCGGTTGCTCGCCCTGCTCGGCGACCCGCAGAATCGCTATCACATCGTCCATGTCGCCGGAACCAAAGGTAAAGGCACAACCTCATGCGCACTCGCCGCTTTGCTAGATACCTGCAGCTTTCGAGTCGGCGTTTACACTTCGCCCCACCTCTTGCGGTTGGAAGAGCGGATACGTTGCGTTGGGCGCGATTGCTCCGCCATGGAATTAGTCCGTTTGGTCAATCGCATACGTGAAGCCGCCGCAATCCTGGAAGAAGAAGGAAGCGGTCGCCCAACGTTCTTTGAGCTTACTACAGCTATGGGAATGCTGGGTTTTGCCGACGCAAAGTGCGATTACGTTGTCCTGGAAGTTGGACTGGGCGGGCGATTGGATAGCACTAACGTTTGCCAGCCAGTTGCCTGTGTTATCACCTCGATCAGCCTCGATCACCAAGCCCAACTAGGCGATACAATTTCCGCGATCGCAGGCGAGAAAGCTGGAATCATCAAAGCTGGGATTCCGGTCATCTCTACCGCTCGCCATCCCGACGCACGCGCAGTCATCGCCCGCGTCGCCGGTGAACAACGGGCGCCGTTGTACTTGATCGATCGTGACTTTTCAGTCACGTGGCAACCGATTTTCAATCGAGATCAGACGGCGGTCGAGCGGAGTCCAGCGCATGCTGAAGTTGATTATCAAACGCTGTTGCCGTGCAGTTGGATTGGAAACAGTCGCTGGCCTCTGCCGCTACTGGGGCGTCATCAGGCTGACAACTTAGCCGGCGCACTCACGGTTCTCGACGTCGTGGCAAAACAATGGAAACAACCTCGCGCGTCGAACTCCGCACTGCAAGCGACGGTCTTGGGTCTAAGAGTTCCAGCTCGACTGCAAATCGTTTCGCAGACACCGCTTCAGATTGTTGACTCCGCTCACAACCCTGCATCCGTTGCCGCGGCTATGGATGCTCTTGACGTTCACTTCCCAGACGCATCACGAACTATCGTGTTTGCCTCCAGCCGCGATAAAGACTTTGAAGAGATGCTGCGCATTCTGCTTGTTAGATCGCAACGAATCGTGCTCACCGCTTACCAAAATAACGTCCGAGGAATCGCTGTCTCTGACCTGCAAGCCGCCGCGCAACAAATTGCCGCCCGAATCAGACAAACGTTTCCAAAAGTTGGTGTTGCAGAGATCTTGACAGCGCCCGATGCAGCCACCGCATGGAAGCTTGCGGAACGCTGCACCACTTCTAACGATGTCTTGTGCGGCATCGGCTCATTCTTCCTAGCCGCTGAACTTCTTTCGTTGACAACATCGTCGAGTCAGTCCGTGTCTTAATCAGCATTGCGAGGTGTGCGATCCTTCGCCATCATCAAGCGACTGATACGAAGTTCACGCGACCATCTGCAAACCCATACAAGCTGTTGCACCAAAGTTGCGCAGTGCATAACGAGGCTGTAAGCACATGCACAGGTAACGCGCAGTAGCTATCTCGGCTGCCCCCCGAAGTACTTGTATCGAGATGGTGAACTTGCGCCATCCCGCTAAAGAGAACTTATCCACAAGCAACACGTTTTTACAATCGCATTGAGATGCAACATGAAAACATGTTGACAGCGGCTTTGTTTACACCTTTGGAGAAAAATGAATTGAGATTCACACTCAGCTTTTCTAGTCGATCGCGACGCGCCTTTACGCTCGTAGAATTGCTCGTAGTTATCGCTATTATCGGAATTCTCGTTGGTTTACTTCTGCCGGCGGTTCAAGCTGCTCGGGAAGCCGCGCGGCGCATGAGTTGCCAGAACAACATCAAGCAACTGGGCCTGGCCGTTCATAACTTTGAAAGTGCCAATCGTAAATTCCCTCCGGGCTACCTTGGTTCGCCGGGCAATGCAACTTATACGACGACTCCGACAGCCACCTCTGGCGCGCAGTTCATTGGTCACTTGGTTTACCTGTTCCCTTTCATTGAACAGTCTTCGATCTATCAGCCCTTCGCTTCTTTGCGCATGCTCGATCCAAAGGCAGTGCCAAGTGGTGTGACGGCCAACGATGGTGATCGCTTTATGTTTTGGACGAGTGGTGCGACGGGCTACGACGGCGATCCATCCGACATCGATACACTGTGGGATTTCCAGCAATATCGCGTCCCAACGCTGCTTTGTCCTAGCGATGATGCTTATTCGAATACCGCCGCCACCATGATGCTGCTGCATACTTACGGCACTGGAACGACCGGTACGGTCGGTGGCAGTGGCTATGGATTGCCTTTCGGTGCCACGATGGGACGAACCAACTACCTTGGCAACGCAGGGCGACTCGGCAAGACCGATTCACCAGGCTGGAATACGTGGGTAGGACCATTTGGCAATCGCAGCACCACGCGCTTCGGTGAAATCACTGATGGTACTTCGAACACGCTTCTGTTCGGTGAAGCCACTGGTTCATGGACCGACGCAAGCAAACCCTCGGGACGCACTTGGTCCTTTAGCTGGACAGTTGGACCGATGCCAACCGCATGGGGCATCGGCGGAACGTCGGCTCACTTGTACTACAAGTACAACAGCTTGCACGCGGGCAAAGTAATCAACTTTGCCATGGCTGACGGCTCCGTGAAGTCGATTTCACCGACCGTCGACAATACCACTTATCAATACGTTTCCGCCATGCAAGACGGAAATGTTACCAGCGAACTCGAGTAAATATTAAGTGAATTTAAGGTAGGGTCTTCTGTATGAAAAAGTTGATGTTATTAGTAGCCTTGAGTCTCGTAGGTTGCGGACCAGATAACGGTGCGTCCATCCCGGCGGATTATAGTTCCAGCCAACAACCCGCCACGCCTCCAGCCATCACGAGCGGCGGCGATCAACCGCAAGCACCACCGCCACCATCACTCAATCCGTAGTGAATCGTAATAAGTGATAGCGATTGCCAAGGCGGTAAATCGAAATCAATACAAGCCCTGTCGAGCATTCGATGGGGCTTGTTGCATTAATCTTGTAGAACTTTGCGACAACCAAGCGCTCGCCTTGAAAATGCTACCAGACCCAATTACTTGCGCAGCAGCTCATGGCACTGCACGCAACGAATGGTCATTTGGACGTAAGCGAGCGTAGCGCGATCGACGTTCTTGTCTTTTGCAGCAAGTTGCAGTTGCTCGACAATCGAGCGAAATTCATTGCTCTGTCGACGGTATTCTTCCGACTGAACAACCATCCAACTTTGATCGAGCAACAGGTTCCGAATCGTGTTCGCGTGCTTGTTGATCATGTCAAAGTCGGCAAGTGCGATTCCTTCGAGCGCCCCTTTGACTGGTTCTAATTTGAGCCGCATGAACGTCGACGCTTTCGCAGCACCCGGTTGCTGGGCACTGACCGATTGGTTGCTCAGTTGACTGTGAATCGCAAATACAGATGCGGAAAGGATTGCGATGACCATAATCGCTTTGGCGATGCGCATGAGAACCAACCTTTGCAATGAGAGTTTGAGTTGAATGCGGGGCTCAGTTGGACGTTTTTTCGGACAGGCTGTTACTTTGCAGTCGCGGATGCTGCGGCGCTATGCGAATCCATAGCGGGTTGTCGCAGACGTTTGTGACAGACAACGCAGCTGGTCGTTAGTTGGTTGAACGCCAGCGTCGCGCCCTCGACATTGTGGTTGCGAGCTTGGTTGGCGACGTCTAGAAGAGCTGAATCGAACTGCTGCTGATAGCGGCTGTAGGTGGTGTCCTGGCGACGCACGAAGCCTTCGATTTTGCCAAGTGTTCGCAATTGTTTCGCATCTGCTTCGAGTGCCCCAAAATCTTCTTTGGTCAGCGACTCGAGGATCTTTTTCGATAGCTCAATTTTCTGAGCCATCCAGAAGCTCATCGGTCTTTCGCCGGTAACCTGGGGCACTGATTCCCGAGTCGCCGCTTTCTGAGTTACAAGTTCCTCGGCATCTTGAGCGTGTAAACGATTCGCCAGTAGCGACGAAGCTAAGCTAAGAATCAAAACAGGCGCGATCCATCTCATCGTTTTGCCCTTTCGCCACTTCAGGCTGATTGTTTCCACTGTGCTGACAATCTTTAGTCGGTCGCAATCGAAAGCAATCGTTGTGCCGTGCACAATTTCTAACGATAAAGCGAGCCGTATTGCCGCCGCAAACCCTCTTCTTCGGTTACTGGAATCGGCGCGACAGGCGATTGAGGAAGTACTGAAGCAACACGCAGAACGTTGCGGCAATACTCATGGCAACTGATGCATGTTGTCATAGAGTGCATGTACGTGTAAGCGGCGCCATCTAGACTTTTCTCATCCGCTTGCTTGATCAGTTTGATAGCGCCGCGGCGCAGTTCACCGCGATAGTGTGCGTAGACTTGATCCTCGCGAGTTCGCCACTCGGTAGCGTCGCAGATCTTCATCATGTCTTCGCCACCTTTGCGAATAAGCCCGAAATCGCCAGCCATTAGGCCTTCGACAACGCGCTGCGAACTAGACAGTTTCGCTCGCATCAGTCCGCTCAACTGATCGCGTCCCGGTTCAGGCATTTGGAGCGTTTGCTGCCCCCAAGCCAGCACGGCAAAGCCGCAACATGCGAAGCCGATAGACACAGTCAACAATGCACTTATCCGATTCCAATTACGCATGGTCAGGCGCTCACTAAGCGAGAGTATCGAGAATGACTCTTACGTGGTTTCGGTCACGTGAGCGCGGCTCTTTCACGCTATTTGAGTTGAAAAACGAAGATACTAAAAAGTAAATTGAAGATCGCTTTGAAGGTGTGCTATCGCGACACATTGCACACTCAGTTGTGCGTTGGAGCACTTCGCGATGCACTCTCTCGCAATGCTTAATACTCTCTCGCAATGCTTACATCACCGCACACTTCGCAGCCGAAAGCGACTTGAGAGGTGCAACTTCAATGCTTGCCTGGCGGCTTGATGCCAAGTTCTTGCATCAGCATTTGCATGTCCTGCCACACGAGCTTCTTCGCGCTTTCGTTTCGCAACAAGTACGAAGGGTGGTAAGTAACAATCACTCGAGCTTGGCGGTATTGATGGAAACGACCTCGCAGGCTCCCGACCGACAGCGTCAGTCCGAGCAAGGATCGCACGGCGACCGCGCCCAAACAGACGATGAACTTGGGTTGGAGGATTTCAAGTTGTGCTTCGACGAACGGGTGACACTGTTCAATCTCTTCTGGCACTGGCGTTCGGTTTTGCGGAGGTCGACACTTGAGGGCGTTGAGAATGTAAACTTCGTCGCGTTTCAACTGCATCGCTTCGATGATCTTCGTCAGCAATTGACCAGCACGACCGACGAAAGGTTGCCCGCTCTTGTCTTCGTCCGCTCCTGGCGCCTCGCCCAGAAAACAGACCGTTGGTTGCAATGTGCCAGTACCAAACACCGTTTGCTGGCGGTAACAGACAATGTCCGAGCACTTCCGGCAACTTGCAACTTCACTGCTCAGCACCTCGAGATGCGCTCGTCGCTCTTCAATGCTCAGCGTTGGCAGACTCCAAGCTCGCTCCGCCGTAACTTCACTTTCCGCAATTGGGCTGGTTGGAACGGGGCCTGTAGCAATTGGTGAAGTGGCAAGGGGGACTGCAGAGCCAACGATGGGTGCTGCGGCAGAGCGAGGAACTGGTGCAACGACTGAAGTAGCGCTTGGGCTGACTTCATCTTGTCGCGGTTGCATGTTAATCGAACGCAGTTCAGCAATCTTCGCCAAAACTTCTGGGGGTAGTAAGTCTGCTGTCGCTCGCGGGAGACGTGTTACGCCACAGCGTTGAAAGTTCTCCAACGTTTGCAACAGGCTTTGACGGAGTTGAGCGAGTTCCAGCATGATCTACGATTGCGATGATGAGGCGGCGAGCAAACCTTCAATTTACCGCAAATGACTCGCACAGCAATCGCACTCGACGCCACGCTAAGTCTTCGGTTGTTCACCGATGACCAACATGTCGCCGACTTTTAGATCGCCGCTTTTTAGTTCGGTGTAGCGGCTGTCAGAGATTCCGACAATGATCGCTTTCGCCCGCAGCCATTCTCCCGATTGGACCCAAACGTGGCGGCGCATGCGGTTGCGATTCAATTCGGCTCGTTCACTGGCGGATTGATTTACCTGGGTCTGCTGTGATAGTTGAGCCGTATCCTGTTCGACACCGTCCAGCACGGCTCGATCATCGGGGTGCACGCGTTGGCGGTCTGGGGGATAAAAACGAAGCGCTGAATTCGGGACTTTGTGAATGTTCGAGCGGTGTTCGATTTGAAACGAGAGGTTGGCGGTCATCCCCGGCAGCAATTTCAGCTCTTTGTTTGGTGTGCTTACGATGACCGGATAGGTCACTACGTTTTGCTCTTCAGTGCTACTCAAACGCACTTCGTGAATAATACCACTGGAGAAAACTTCGTCAGGATAAGCGTCAACGGTAAAGCGAACCGGATTTTTCGACTTCTGCGACTCGCGGATCAAGCCGATGTCTGCTTCATCCACGGAAGCGTAGATATGCATCTCGTCTTCCATGTTAGGCGCCACCACGAACAACTCCGGCGTTTGAAACTGTGCGGCCAGCGTTTGCCCCACATCGACTTTGCGATCGATAACCGTTCCGTCGACGGGCGAACGGATTTCGGTGAAGTCCAGATTGCCTTTCGAGTTTTCGAGGTTCGCTTCCGCTTGTTCGACGGAAGTTTCAGCCACTCGCAAATCTGCTTGTGCGGCCAGTCGCGCGTACTTCAGTTGATCGACTTCGGTATCCGAGATGAAATTCGAATTGATCTTGAGCAGCTTTTCAGCTCGTTTCTCGTCGTTCTCAGCCTGCTGCAATCGCGCTTGGGCTCGAGCAACGTCAGCGATTCGCGAATCCAACAAGGCTTGGTCGCGGAGAACGATGGAGTCGTAGATTCGTGGATCGATCCGCGCCAGCAACTGGCCCTTCGAAATTTTGTCATTGAAGTCGACCAACAGTTCCGAAACGGGTCCGCTAGCGAAGGCTCCGATGCGGACGCGTTGCGTTGGTTCCAAAGTCCCGGTTGCGTTCACATTCAAAGTTAAATCGCCGCTTACAACCTCTTCAAAGCGATAGTTGGGCCGATTCCGTTCTTTGATGTACGCCGCTGCTGGAAAGTATGCGGCCGTTCCAAGACCACCAAGGACGAGCACGACGATGAGCGTTCGAAACAGAAATCGCATGAGTTTCAGCTAGTTTTTCCAGATTCCGCGAGCAGCTATAAGTGAGGGCAACGCCCAGACGTTCATTCAACCAGCATAGTTCATGGCGCATCAATGCCTACACCTTCGAGGCATCCGCACATCTCAGTTCGCCCTGGATGGAAGCTATTTGATGAAGTTGATAACCAGTGGATATTGCCAGAGTTCGCCCGCATTGGCTTTGATTCCGCCGATAATCGGCAAGATGATGCAGGCGATTGACAGTAAAAATAGCAGGGGAATTCCGATTAAAACGAAAGTTAGTGCAAAGCAGATGAGTCCGTATAACAGCGCGGAAAAAATGAAATTCACCACCATCTTTCCGTGCGCGTCCGCGGCGGGGATCTCATTTTTCTTGATTTGCCACAAAACGATGGGAACGATCAATCCCGCCACAGGTGCCAGGTAGCCTGCGAAAACTGAGAAGTGGATCAGCATGCACCAAGTCCGTTCGTTCATTTCAAAATCCTCTCACAATTCAGATTCGCCAAGTGTCTACGGTCAGGTGTTCGTTGCATGCGGCTCCATCTTGGCATACTTCTTCGCACACTTCGTTCCATTCCGCTTATCGAGCCCGAATTCTATCCGGCCGAATTTTTTCCGGCTCTGATGGAAGCAGGACCAAACGTGTCACACCGTCCGCGATGATTAAAAGTACAGCAGCCAACTGACTGCAATTGGTTCCAAGCATCTCGAGGATAAACCATGTATCAACAAATGCTATCGCGTGCAATGCAAAGCCCGGACGATCTGGTATTGAGCATGGAGTATGTTGACGCCAAAGGTGTGAAGACGCGTCGGATCGTCAGCCCCATTCGCTTTCTACCAAGCGGGCGGTTTCTGGGTTTGTGCTTGTGCCGCTGCGAGCCTCGACAGTTTAACTTGGATCGCTGCTCGAATCTAAAACTGTGTTTCGCTGCAGATTTCGTGATGCCAGTTCCCATGGCGGTCGCGAGCTAAGTGCTGAAGCTTGCAGCGATGATCGTGCAGGATTGATCTTGCGGATGATCGCGAGTTTTCCAATTTCTGCACCGGCAAAAGGCAACTGCTACAATAGTTCGACGGAACTCCGGTGGCGATTTAGTGTCAAAGGGTGTGCCGATCGAAATTTTGCCTGCAAATGGAAGCGAATCCAACATGCACTTCAGGTTCAATATTGCTGCCACAGTTTGTATTGTCGTTCTAACTTTCGCTGCTTCAGCGAATTCGCAAGTGGTTCAGCTGCCGAGCTACCGCACGTTCAGTTACAGCGGCGGCGCACTCGTTCCCGATCAAGGTTCCGCATCGATCGCTGGTAACGCCTACGCCAGCACGGGCACAACTTCGCGCGGCTGGGGACCTTACGGCACGCGAGCCAGCGGAAACACCTTCGGAACTTCGCAGTCGAGCGTTTCCATGCAAATCATCGACTTACGAGCTCTCGATGATGCGATTCTGAGTGCTAACATCGGCCCGACCAATCCGGCCGGAATTGCGTCGCCCACGCGCGTTGCTCGCGGCACTAGTGTCACAGCCACTGGTCGCAGCACGGTCAGCGGAAGCAGCCCGACACAGATTACGCCGATGACAGACCCGGGGAAGTGGCAGCGAGTTTTAGGTGGTGGCCAGCCGACGGTGCCCGTTCATACTTCGCTTGCCGAAGCCGACATTCGTTTCTATTTGAAAATGGGGCAGGAAGCCGAAGCTGCCAATCGCCTATCGGCGGCTCGCGTCTACTATCGAATGGCGGTCGAAGCGATGACACCTGAAATGGTGGCTCGCTACGAAAAGATCCAAGCCGATCGAAAAGCTGCAGCCGAAGCTGAGGCTGCTGCGGCATCTAGCAAAGCCAACGGTCGCAAGCAGTTTTAGCAACGTCGTTGGTCGCAGATGATCAACCTTCGCTCTCCTAACGCGGCTTATGGTAGGGTTGCTTTCACGCTATTATGTACTGCTTCAAGAACAGCCGACGATTGGATGGTAAGACTGCGGGGGAGCACAGTGAAGAAAAAAGGGACGGAGCAACCTGCGTCGGTCGATTTCGAAAGTTCGCTGGCAGAACTGGAAGTCATCGTGCGGCGGCTGGAGCAGGGTGGCGGTGCTTTAGACCAGGCTTTGGCTGACTATGCACAGGCGATCGTGCTGCTTCGAGCTTGTCACGGGCGCTTGGAGCATGCGGAGCGAAAAATCGAGATACTGAGCGGTGTAGACGCCGATGGAAATCCGGTTACACGTGAAGTGGATGACGAAGAGCTCAGCTTGGAAGACAAACAAGAGAATCGCGGTCAACGACGAACTGTCCCGCGCGGTTCGCGTGAAACCAAAAAGAGCCACATCGACGACGAGGGATCCTTGTTTTGAGAATTCAATGTCACTAGCCTCCTCTGCCCCCAGCCTCAGCGATCGATTAGCGCCCCTGCGTGAATTGGTGGACAGAGCGCTTGAGAACTACTTGCGCTTGACCGATGGTTGTCCCGAACGGCTTGCGGACGCGATGCGTTACAGCGTGTTGGCGCCCGGCAAACGCTTGCGACCGTTGCTGACGCTGCTCGCTGCCGAAGCGGTTGGTGGCCATGCGCGTTCGGCGCTGCCGGCAGCCTGTGCGATCGAGCTGATTCACGCTTATTCGCTGATCCATGACGATTTGCCAGCGATGGACAATGACGACTTGAGACGCGGTTTGCCAACTTGCCATCGCCAGTTCGACGAAGCGACCGCCATTTTAGCTGGCGATGCGCTGCAAACGTTGGCTTTTGAAATCCTCAGCCACGAGTTGCCGGCCGATCGGGCGCTGCGTTGCTGCCAGATATTGTCGCGAGCGGCGGGTCGCTGTCAGTTGGTGGGTGGCCAAGCGGATGATCTGGCGGCGGAGGGCCGTTTTGGGGAACGAACGACGGAAACCGACTCGGTCGAACACCTGCAAAGCATACACTTGCGGAAGACGGGTGCGATAATTCAAGCTAGTTTATGCCTTGGCGCTGTAGCGGCCGGTGCGTCGGCGAATCATCTTGAGATGTTAGAGCGTTACGGTCGCGCGATCGGTTTGGCGTTCCAAGTCGTCGATGATTGCCTGGACGTTGAAAGCACGAGCGAGCAGATGGGCAAGAACACACGGAAAGACAGTGTGCTCGGCAAGCTGACTTATCCGTCCTTGATGGGTTTGGAAGAGTCGAAGCGGTGGGCCGTGCAGTTGGTCGACGAAGCATGCACGGCCATCGCACCACTGGGTGTTGCTGCCAACAACTTGATCGACGTCGCGAAGTTTGTCGTTGAGAGGAGCCATTAATCGCTATGACGAAACTGCTTGAGAAAATCGAATCGGCTTATGAACTGCACAGCATGAGCCTCAGCGACTTGAAGCAAGTTGGCGATGAGATTCGCGAAGTGCTCTGCGGGCTGCTGAGCATTCGCACTGCGCATTTCGCT
>JBGSJB010000064.1:0-7008 GCA_041742175.1 Pirellulaceae bacterium | reverse complement strand
CGAATAGAATGCGAACAAAGGCATGCACCGAAGTCCTCGACGACGCCGGTTTTTACATCCCACATCAACCGCTCGGACTGCGGTGATGCCAGTCGTTCTGCCACTAAATGGAAACACATCGAATGCCACGCCCAAGCCAATTCCTGATTCCGATTCTGTGTACTTTCATGCTTGTTGGATGCTCCGACAGTGCGACTGATACATCTGATGTTGACTCGCCCAACTCTGAAACCGCGCCCAACTTTGACGCGGCGTTCGATCCCAAGAATCGTACCGGCGAGAACGCTGGGGATGAACTCTTTGATATGTTCTCTGGTTCATCAGAGGATTCAGAACGCACGTCAGAGAAACAGAGCATGTCTCTCGAAGACGAACTCGCGATAGCGAACGCGAACCTCGATGCCGCCGAAGTGAACCTGAAAACGAAAACACGCCACGCCACGTCCCGCGAGGGGATCAGACATCGCATGAATGCAATAAAACTGAATGCTGAGAAAGAAGCGGCACAAGGCTATCTCGATATACTTGACGACTGAATCAAGGCAGAACAATGCCGTGCACGCGGAGCACGGCTTGCAAGTTTTTACAAATGGAAAGTCGTCTCTCCGTGCCCGGTGACGGCTGCCGTTCGTCGATCAACCAATACTGCGATTTTGCGCTTGCAATTTCGATGCTCGACCAAGCTGACCTTCGTCGTCATGTTTATCCACAGAGCGAACATGCAACGCTTTGATAGTGACCACATCCGATCTAAAACCGAACCGACAACGCGATCAACTCGCACCGAAGAGCGTGATCGCAAAACGATGCGCGGACGAATTCGAACACTCGACCAATGCCGCAGAAATTTGCCCTGACCTTCGTTAGACGCTAAACTGACGACGCAATCGTCGGTCGCTTCGGTCACGTAAACCCGCAGCACAAGAAAAGATCGACGAACCATAAAATGCACCGAAGTTGCGAGTAAGGTCATTTGCCAATGGTGCCCCAATCCCTCGCAACATCGGTGATTTTTAACGTTCGCATTCAAAAATGAAACCACTACCATTCCTCATGTTCGTGTTTCTTCTTGGCTGCGAAGGTGCGCAGCAAGGTCGGTATGTAGTGTCGGGATCATCAGGCGAACAATTGCAACCAGGATTCGCACACATCGAAAAGTATTATGGCACTCCAAATCCAATTCCTGCCAATCCGCAAGATAAATTGCTACTGGCATTCATCACAGTACAGCCCAATTTCGAACCAAACAAAATCGATTCGTCGAAAGAAAATGGCCCGTACGTTTCTGTTGGCCGAACGGCTTTCCACTCCGCTGGGAATTCGACACTGACCTATGGTATGATCTGGAACCGAACAGATGACAGACTTGCAATTGGCTCCAAAGAATTTCGCAGACTTGACGGAAACTTATTCGTGGTGATTGGTCCAAACGCACCTGAACCGAAATACGTTCAAATTCCTGGGATAATCGATACGCTCGACACTCAAGCCATCATCAAGATAGCAGTTGAAAACTGCCCCACCGAGAGCGAAGTCAGCGATCTATTGCGACCATTGCTGCAAGGCGAATAGAATGCGAACAAAGGCATGCACCGAAGTCCTCGACGACGCCGGTTTTTACATCCCACATCAACCGCTCGGACTGCGGTGATGCCAGTCGTTCTTCACGGTCGATTCACTTTGGGGTCAACTACGGCTCAATTGAGGGCGCAAATTCGGAAATGTCGTGGCCGCCTATTTTGCCGCTGCTATTTCTCGCCGCACTCTGGACGGCGACTGGCTTCTGCGGATATTTCATTCTTCAGTCGATTGGTGAGACCTTTTTTGGCATCAATCAATCCACCATAGGAAGACTCTGTTGGATGACGGCACTCGTTGCGATTTTCATCGCGTTGCTCGTTTTCAATGCAAGCCTCAAACCGTGGGCGCAATCTTTGTAGGCGCGACTTGATCCACATGGATATACTCCTCCAACATGAACGGCGGGTTTGGTAGCGTCTGAAACTGCTTGCTAGCGAGACGTAGGCTGACTTATACTTCAACCACCAGCGGTACCGTTCGCGTGAAGAACCATGCGGTGAACCGCAGTCGTGGTGCCGCTTCCACTTTGCACTTCCAACTCAAACCCCACGACGCGGTTACCGCCAGCGTTCTGTCGAATGAATCCTGATGATCAATCCGTACTCTCCACCCGAATTCATCAGCCACCATGCTGCGGATCGAACTGTGTCAACGATCAACGGATTGTTAATCGGTGTCGGCATTGGATTGCAAATGTGCGACATCATAGACCTCAACCCGTCCGACTTCACTCCCATGTACGGATGGCTAACTGCAATTGTCGTATTTGGTTTAGTAGGTACCACTTGGGGATATTTCAGAAAGGATCACTTCGCGTGGAGATGGCTAATATTACTCGGATTCATGGCTTTGACTTGTGGCTTAACCACGGCCCTCACAACCTGTTCTCAATCTCCTATTAACGTGTACACAATGGCAATGATTTGTGCCGCATTCTGCTACATGCTATTCGGAACTATAATCGCAATCCAAGCCACGAAGCAACATTCGCCCGAACGTCCTTCGTCGCGAGAATCAACAACGTGACGAGTGCGACAGAACAAGGCGTTGCAACCGAGTTCTCGATAACGTCGCGCTTACCATTTAATCAACTCCTTGAACTGCTTGAACGCGGCGGCTATTTGGTTGAAGACATGTATGATGCAACCACCGAACCGCTGCTCGACGGAAAAGCGACTCGATACAGAGTACTTTCTAACAGGCGTCCACTAAGTTACGCCGACGCTCTCGAATTGCTTCAGAGCGACTCTAATTTTCGCACGTTCATGACTGGCCAGTTGAAGCAATCGGTATACACTGCGTTTCGATGGGAAACACCGCATATTCAGACGTCAACCAGTTCCCGCGACTTCGAATTCGTCTTGCTTGACAATCCCTCATTCACAATACGAAAAACGGATGCGGACACATATAAATCGTATTTTGCGGCTGCAAATGATGAAAATGGAATCGTGTCGTTTACCAACCTCGGTGGCGACGCAACCTTGATCGTGCCATCACCGCGAACCAGCGAGGACGCCTACGGACATTTTGCCTCCTTTTTGCGAAACGCTCCTGCATTGCAAGTGGATGCTTTATGGCAGAAAATTGCAGGTACGGTTCTCGGAATGGTTTCTGATCGCCCAATCTGGCTGAGTACCGCTGGCGGCGGCGTGGCTTGGTTACATGTCCGAATCGACTCAACTCCAAAGTATTACGGCTACGCGCCATACCGAAGCACGAAATCACATATTAAGGATTAGATGACGCGTCGCTTGGTTATAGTGGTAGCGGAGGAGTTGGCGGCGGAGTGGTCAGCCAGCATCTAATCCTACGCTCGAGAAGCCTGCGGCGGCTTAGTTGATCCATGGCATGCACACGAAGCACTCGCTCGTCCGTTTTGACTTACGTTGAGTCAACCTCTCGTGCTCGGGGTACCCGGCGTTCGATTTCACCAAAGAACCAACTTTTACCAGGAGACATATCAGTGACTGAATCAACTCAACCGGTTTCCGATGTGCGCCAACTCCCGATCTTCGGTATCGTAGCCATGCTTGCATCCCCAGCAATCGCGATTCTTATCGCAACTGAGGCGGTCAGCCCTTATCCCACTCTAAAGGCAGCGTATCCAACCTGCGCCGTCGTTGGGTGTATCGGCTCGATACAGTTTGTATACGCGATCGCTGTGGCGAGCCACTCCTAGCTGGTTTGCGGTACCTCGCTGATGTTTAGCGATGCCGAATGGATGCTTAGTCGCCTTCCCGAAAGACTGTTGCGGTCCAGGCCGATCGCAATTCAATGCGTCTCGAACAATCGGATGCACGTGCATGCTGGACATGGCTTGAGAACAAGTGGATGCGACTCCCACGTGAGTAGCTCTTAGTCAGAGGCTCAGTATCGAGTGTGGCCGACGCTAACGCCCGATGGCTCATTACTTAATTCGCATCCAGGCGCTGGGGACGACCGGAGAATCTCGGCACCAACCGCGGCTTGCGGCTAATGTAAATCGTCGGCTTGTTTGAGGCCTACCAGGTCAAGCTCTCACAAAACTCAGCACCAACTGATTGAACGCAGCAGGATTTTCTAGAGGCGACAAGTGTCTCGAAGTGGGGATGACTTCGAATCTCGAATTCGGTATCTGGCTGGCCCATTTGCGGCCGTCTTCTGCCGGTGCGATTGGATCGGATTCGCCGGCGATGACCAGCGTTGGACACTGTATCGCGGAAAGCTGCTCAGTGAAATCTCGTCGCTCAGCCATCGCGTTCTGCGCTGCTGCGACACTGTTCGGATCGGGGGTGACCATCATGGTTTTCACCAGCGCTGCCACATCAGGCTTCGATGCAACTGTTTGTTCTGCAAGCAACTTGTAATACATCGGCTCGACCGCGGCCCACGATCCACTCTTGAGCGCCTTGTCAGCCATCGCGCGGCGGTTCAGTTTCGCCTCATTATTGTCGCCAGTTGGTTTTGTGTTTGACAGAATTAAACCATGCAAATGGTTTGCACACTGGCGCCAGTACTCAAACGCGACATAGCCACCCATCGATAAACCCGCCAGCCAGATCTTTTCGTTGGCTGCCAAATGTTGCCGCAAGAATTCGACATCTTGAGCTAGGTCGGCCAGCGAATACTGGGGCTCGTCGAGCGACGCGCATCCGAAGCCGCGAAAGTGAACCGCGACAACATGCAAGCGACTGCACAGGTCCGAAAGTTGGTTTTGCCACATGCGATGGTCGAGGGGAAAGCCGTGCAGGAGGAATAGTGTTGGACCTTCCCCTGCGGCATGCACGGCCAACGTATTGCCACGCGGACCAAGTATTTGAATTGTATTGCTCACGTGTAAACTCCAATCGACATCCGCACAACCCACTGAATGAAAGTCACTGTTGGCAGCACGATCAACGCTAGCTCGTTCCAGCGGCTCCATGCAATCGCAAACCGACTGGTCCTGCCGAGCACGAAGCGCGCCACCGCAGCCGGGATCTGCGACGCGACGAAAAGAAACACTAAGAAACTCGCCGGATTCATTCGCATGCCGTCGAGCATTCTACCGTGAGCAAAGTGGATGAAGGCGCGTGTCATGCCGCAACCTGGGCAATCGATATCAAACCGGGCTTTCGTCGCGCACAGTTCGGGAATCGGCACCGGCAAACCGGGCAGGTAAACATGACGCTCGGTTCCAACCGACATCATCGACGCCAGCACCATGATCGCTAGGCTGCCGAGCAGCCAACAATTGGCCGCGATCCATGAGTAACCTTGCGGCGCGGTCTGCTGCGGCAAACGACTCGAAAGCACCAGCTCAGAAGGTAGTTCAGAGATATTTGGTGCGGATGCAACTGGTGCAGAAACAACTGGTGGCACGATGGCGGCGAATACCAAAGGTTCATCGCTGCTCATCGTTTAATTCGAAGTTTCACGCGACAACTGATCACGCAAACGCGCCGCCAACTCATACTGCTCAAGCTCGACCGCTTCCGCCAACTGCTCATGCAAACTCTTTTCGATCGAAAACTCTGACTGCAATGAAGTACGCAGATGCATCAACCGCTGCACCAACTCATCCGACTCGAAATCATCCTCCCAACCCAGATCCTCGAAATTCTCTTCGATTCGCTCGAGTCCTTCGTCGATGGCTTGCAACGCACCTTGCGGTGATTGTTCCTCAATCGCGCCCAGTGCGGCAGCTTGCGTTTTATGAAAAATCACGAACGCGCGATGCTGCTCATGCTGCAACGTCCACTCTTCGCACGGTGAATGCTCTTGGCAGAAATCCATCAGAGCCAGGGTATGATTGGCGTCGCGAACCGCTTTGTCGAATCGCTGCAAACGCAACCAAGCCACGCGACGGTGGTAAAACTGAACAAACTCGCGATCGATCTCCATACAAGTCTCTTCGTCCAGCTCAAAATCTGGCGACTCGGTCTCCGCATGCAAGAGACTATCGAGCAACGTCGGGAATCCTTCAGGCCGAGCGCCATCGGGTCGCCCAGTGGTTTCTAGTTGCAAAATGCCAAGGTCGACGCGCATTTGAATCACATCGCGTCCATCGGCTCCTTTGAGCAACCGGACGCAGTTGGATTCGGGATCAAATTTCCAACGCTTTAATTGGTGGTCGAGATGCTCATCGTTCATTTTTCGCCCCTTAGAGAGTCTACTGCTGACACGTCCAAGTATAGCAATCGGGCGGTTTGAGAAAAGTTCTCTGAGTCGTCGGCGACTCAGTTTCGATTCGAGTCGGTCGTCCAACGAAGCGTTCTGTAGGAGTTAAGCGGCCTGAGCGCCATTAACTGACATGTGCGTGCCGAACCTGTGATGCACTGTCCCAAAAACGCAAGATTGATCCGAAAACTGCTTGTATTTGGCCAATGGCTTGATAGTTCACCGATATTTCACCGACTTTTAACAAAAACGAGTTTCCATCTACTGCCAAATCAACTTTTCAGCCCAATTTCGACGTACTAATTCGCATTTGCGGGGACACTTCTCGTGAATGGCGACCGCAGCTTAAGGGTGCAGGCTGGAGGAAAAAGAATGCCTACCTGGTCGCATTGCAGCCGGAAACTGTGACGTCAGCGATAACTTGCGAAGAGAGGAACTCATGGGTGACTCCCAGCGTTGCCACTCCCAGCGTAGCGGTGGGAAATAGGGGTCACCAGCTTAGCAGCCATTTCGAAGCGATCGGTGGAGTGGGGTAAACGCAAACGACCGCAACGAAGCGGGTGCTCCGGCGGTCGTCAGGTGGAATGTGAACTGCTGTTACTAAGCGGCAATTCGCTGAGTTGTGGCGGCGATGTCGCGAGCTACCAGAACAAGTGGTTGCCCCGGAGTAGCGCACGCGAGGATGATTGTGTTCTCGTGAGCAATGCGATTCAGCCATGGTGTGATGGCGCTCGATTGCGGTTGAGCTGGGTCGAGACCGCCGTCGATGACGATCAAGTCGCTCGG
>JBGSJB010000063.1:0-1691 GCA_041742175.1 Pirellulaceae bacterium | reverse complement strand
CCTTACAAAGCTGAGATTGAAACCTCCGCTTCCGAGCTGCCGATAACTGGAATCCTAGGCATTTCGCAGTTCAACAAGTTTGGACGTCGAACCTATTCTGTCCAAACGGGCAGTAAGACGAAGCACTTATTGCAGGCGATTACCGCCATTTCGCCACTGTATTGCCAAGTCGAAACGTTGCGAGTCTCAGATTCGATCGCTTGGGATCAGCGGATTGCGACGCGTTCGATTCCCGGCAATCTGCTGCGCGAGATCCTGCATCAGCACTTGGACCTTTCAAAGCCGAATAGTTGGAAAACGATTATTCAATTCTATATGGAATCTAAGCAGTTCACCGAAGCTCGCGATGAGTTGAAAGCGGCTCTGGAGAAGTTCCCGAACGATTTCGAACCAGCCATGCTAACGCAGCTCGACGAATTGAATGCCGCCAAGTTGTTCGAGGAAGCTAAGGTGCGACAGGAAGCTGGCCAGTACCAATTCGCTTCGGAGGTTTTGAATGTTTTTGACCTCAAGACGCTGCCTTTGGAAGTGCAGTTGCGGGTGCAATCGCAATTCGAAACGCTGAAGCAGAATTTGGTCACGGTTGCACAGATTGTCGAGTCAATCAAGAAAGATGTGCAATTGCTTCCGCTGGCCGAACAGCAGTTGATCGATGCTACCGTGAAAGAGATCGTTAGCGAAGTGAACTTGGATTCGGCTGTTCGATTGTCCGATTATCAGCGACTGCGGAACGACGAATCTCTGTCCGTGGAGCAGCGAGTCGCTTTGGCGGTGGGCGGATGGACTTTGGGAACCGGCTCAGGCTTGGACAACTTTGCGACCGCCAAAAGTCTGATCCGCGTGCGTGACTTAGTGCGGCAGTATTTGGTTGAGTCGGACGAAGCCAAACGCAGCCAGTTGTTAAGTCAGATTAAATCAGAAGAAGGTGGCCGCCCGGACTTGATCGTCAAGATGCTAGCGCAATTGAAACCGCCCAGTACGCCGCCTGCGGTAAACGCCGAGGACCCGCCAGGACTGCACCGATTGCAACTACAGCTTGGCAAAGAGATGGTCAGCTATGTTGTGCAAACGCCGCCGGAATACGATCCGAATCGTGTTTACCCCTGTGTCGTTACGCTCCCGTCGCTGGGCACCAATCCGGATTACCAAGTGAACTGGTGGTGCGGAACTTCGATTACGGTCAAAGCGAGCGAGGAAGCCGAGGAGCGCCGTGAGCGTTACGGTCATGCGACTAGAAACGGTTATATCGTCATTTCGCCGGTGTGGGCGACGAAAGGTCAATTGCAATACAACTACTCAGAGATCGAACATGCGCGCGTCTTAAAGTGTTACCGCGACGCGCTCAGGCATTTTTCAATCGACACCGACCGCGTCTTCATTTCCGGACATCAAGCGGGTGCGGCGGCCGCCTGGGATATCGCCCTCGCGCATCCTGATATGTGGGCTGGAAGCGTAATGGTGTCGCCGACGGCAGAGAAGTTCATTGTCCATTACGACGAGAATGCTCTGCTTGTGCCAATGTACTTTGTATATGGCGAGCGTGACGGCAGCGGTTTCCGGGATCAAATCGGCAGGACCGTCGACAAGTACATCTCAAGTTTCCGTTACGACGCACTGGCGGTTTGTTATCGTGGCCGCGAGGGTGGATTCTTCCCCGAGGAAACCGAGCGGATTATGGAGTGGATGCAGCT
>JBGSJB010000062.1:0-2523 GCA_041742175.1 Pirellulaceae bacterium | reverse complement strand
TTCCCGCATTCGCCGTACTGCTTGAATTTCCAGCGAGGTTCAACGACGCGTCCGCCGGTTCGATGACCACCGCGACCAAACGTCTTCACATCGACCGTCTTTCCATCCATCCCGATCATGTTCGGTTTGTAATCGAAAGTGTCGATGTGACTTGGTCCGCCATACATAAACAGGAAGATAATGCTCTTCGCCTTGGGCGCAAAATGCGGCGGCTTGGCTGCCAACGGATTTGAATTCGGTTCGACGGCTTGAGCCGTTTTGTTCCATGATCCATCAGCCGACATCATTGAACTGAGCGCGACAGCTCCGAATCCTCCGGCACTTTGCCACAAGAATTCGCGGCGCAAACGACGGCAGAACGATCCATTGGGTTTCTCAGTTGACATAACTTCAGGTCCTCTTTACTACTCGTTGCTCTGTTCGCTGTTCTCTTCGTCGCGCATCAATCGACATACATAAACGGATTCAAATTCAGTACGACTAAACACATCGCGCGGCGTGCTGCATCGTCCGCTAAGCCATGCTTGGCTTTCAAACGTGCGACCAAGTTCAGTAGCTCGTCGATGTCAGCCGCTGATCCAGTACGCGTGGTCGCCAGTTCCAAGCTGCGGGAGGCTTGCGCACGCAGGTCGTCGCCGACTTCGCGCCGCACCCGATTGTAAAACGCTTCGGCTTGCTGCTGCATCCAGTCGCTGTTGAGCATACTGAGCGCTTGCCCAGGCTGAGTCGTCAAAAAGCGTGCTTCGCAAGTCGTATCGGTGTCCGGAAAATCGAACGCGCTGAGCATCGGAACGGCCAGCGAGCGTTTGACGTGGATGTAGATGCTGCGTCGAGCTTGATCGGCGGCCGAGGAATGCTCCCAACCTTTTCCAGGTTGCGATTGACTTGCGAGCACTTCGGCGGACAGCGTCGGGTACATGCTTTCGCCGTATTGCTGTTCGTTCAATTCACCGGTTACCGCCAACACAGCATCGCGGAGTTGTTCGGCACTAAGTCGCCGGACATTCTGTCGCCAAAAAAGATCGTTGCGCGGATCCTGTGCCAACGCCCGCTCATCAGCCTCTGAACTCAATCGATACGTGCTCGACAGCAAGATATTGCGGTGCAAACGCTTTAAACTCCAACCATTATCCATCAGATCCGAAGCCAGATAGTCGAGCAACTCTGGATGCGTTGGGGTTTCGCCCATCAAACCGAAGTTGTTTGGCGAGCGAACGATTCCTCGTCCAAAGTAGTACAGCCAAACACGATTAACGATCACTCGCGAAGTCATCCAGTTGTCTTTGCTGGTCAACCAATCCGCCAGCAACTTGCGACGCCCCGCAGATCGCGCCCCCGGTGCAACGGGTTGTAAGTCGGGAGTGCCGCCGCCGAGCAATTTCGGAAACGCAGGTTGAACTTCTTCAGCTTCAGCATGCGGACTGCCGCGCGTGAGAACATGAGTTGCAGGTGGTTGTGGATCACACTTTGCCAAAGCTAACACGCGTTCGCGCGGAGGCAGACTTCGTTGGCGCTGATTCAGTTCCTTCTCTTTGCTCTTGAGATTTTGGTACTCTGCCCACGTGACTTCGTCGACATACTTTTGCAACTTTTCACGGAGCACGCGACGGCGACCTTCACCTTCAGTCGCTCGCTGATCCGGCGCATCCATCTTCACGATCGCCGCCTGTTCGATTTCGCGCAGTCGCTGTTCCGTTGCTCGCTTTTCGTTCTGCAACTGCTCATACTGCTGACCGATCTCAGCCGACAAGTGCAACTGATTGTTTGTCTGCTGGTCACCACGCTCTCCATAAGTCGTTACATCGCGCAGCAGCGCCACCATGCCGTAGTAGTCTCTCTGAGTCAGTGGATCGATCTTGTGATCGTGACAACGTGCGCAGTTCAAGGTCAATGCCATGAACGCTTGGCTGGTCGTGGTCACAAGATCATCGTACTCGTCGAATCTCGCTTGAAGTGGATCCGCCGGTTCATCGTCCCAAAGCCCTAATCGGTAGTAACCCGTCGCCGTCAATGACTCGGCGGTGACTTCCTTGAGTTCATCGCCAGCGAGTTGCTCGCGCACGAATTGATCGTAAGGCTTGTCGCTACTAAACGCGTTAATCACATAGTCGCGATACTTCCACGCGTTCGGTTTCGGATTGTCACGTTCAAAGCTGTTCGTTTCAGCGAACCGCACAACGTCCAGCCAAGTCCGCGCCCAGCGTTCACCCAAGGCTGGATCGGCGAGCAGTTGATCGACCAGTCGAACATACGTCGACTCGTTCCAATCTTTGCACCAAGCGGCAACCGCTTCCGGCGTTGGCGGCAATCCTGTGATATCGACGTAGACTCTCCGCACCAATTCAGCTGGACTCGCCTCGCCTACCGGGTGCAACCTGTTGTTCTCAAGCTTCGAAAGAACGAAGGCATCGATCGGCTGGCGCATCCAAGCCGCGGCCTTCACCTCGGGCAGTTCGTGGCGCTTAATCGGCTGAAACGCCCAATGCGGAGCGTACTCGGCTCCCGCGTCAATCCAACTGCGAA
>JBGSJB010000061.1:0-11806 GCA_041742175.1 Pirellulaceae bacterium | reverse complement strand
TTCGCGAGCAAACGAAGGCTTGGGAGAATGCAACCAATTCACGGCAACGAGGTGTCGACTGGCAATTCAAAGTCGACGATGCCAGGACAAAACTGCGATCCCTTTATCCCAAAATTAAACTTGGATGAAGCACTAGTGCTTCGTTCCAATTGAATTTTAGTGTGACACGCTCTGAGGCTCTGAGGCTTTACGGCTTTGCGAAGGGCGTGCCACCCAGATCCGACCAACTCTAAAATCCAACACTAGCCAAAGAATTGCTAATACAGTTGCATTAACCCGCGCTGCCTCAGCCTTTATCCGTGGGACCGCCATGCCATCCGTGGTCAGGCTTCCGTTGCGATCTAGCACAAACTACGACCACGGATGACATAGTGGTCCCACGGATGGAATACACTCCGCCTGCAGGAACCGTTACTAGTGCTTCGTTCCAGCAGAAACGACTAACTCTAAAATGCAATTGGAACGAAGCACTAGACTCCATTCGTTCATAGCCTTGGCGTGAACCTTTAGCAGCTTGAATCGCCTTAACAGCTGGTGTGAATGCAATATCGCTCGATGGTCGGTTCTCGTTCATAATGCTGATCCAACTATGAGGAGTTTAAATCGGAAGAATGCATCCGCCCGAAACATGCGAGCGAATGCGTTGGCTCGGTATCGTCAATGACTACTTGGAATACGTCTTGGACAGAAACTTTTCGATTAGACTCGCTATCTCGTCGCCGCTGGACTCCAGAGCAAAATGACCTGCGTCAAGAAGATGGAAATCGACTTGTTTGATGTCGCGACGATAAGGTTCGGCACCTGCGGCTGGGAAAATCTGATCATTCTTGCCCCAGACGATCAGCATGGGCGGCTGGTGCTTGCGAAAATACTCCTGCCACTGCGGATACAGCGGTGGATTGCTTCCGTAGCTCAGGAACAAATCGAGTTGAATCTCTTTATTTCCTTCTCGATCCAACAAGAACTGATCGTGAGCCGGGCCGTCTGGACTGATGCGTTCCACCTCGGGCACACCATGCGTGTATTGCCACTTAGTTGCGTCGTAAGTGAGCAGCCCCTTCAATGCCTCTCTTTTTGCTGAATCGTTCGGATTCTTCCAGAAGGCGTTGTCCAAGCCCTCATCGTAGGCATTGCCGTTCTGCACGATAAAACCTCGAATTCGCTCCGGATGCGCTGTTGCCACTCGAAAACCAACCGGTGCACCATAGTCCTGCACGTAAAGCACATACGATTGGACTTTGAGCTGTTCCAAGAAGTGATCGACAACAATGGCCAGACGATCGAACGTGTATGCGAAGTCCGATCGATTCGGCATCGAGCTCTGTCCGAAGCCGGGATAGTCCGGAGCAATCACATGGTATTGGTCCGCCAGCTTAGGAATTAAGTTGCGAAACATCTGCGAACTAGTTGGAAATCCATGAAGCAGCACGATCGTCGGCGCGTTCTTGGGTCCCGCTTCGCGATAGAAGATATCCAGTCCATCGACCTTCACTGTTTTGTGATGCACGACATTCGAGTGACTTTCCTTCGCAGTCGTTGGAGACTGCGCGAAAGCGAACGTCGTGATAAACGAAGTGCTCAAAAAGCCCCATGCGACGATCAGGGCAATCATCTTTTTGTGGTAGCGAATCATATTCTTTTTCCAGTCATAATTGTTGTTTATTGAGGTCAGGATTTACTTGATTGGTGTGTCTTCGATCGTTCGAAGGTTGCACGACGAACTACTCAACGCCGCCGAGGCCAGCATGTGAACTAGGTCGATCGCCTGGTGCGGACCACAGGAAGCGGCGTTGTTGAAAATTGATGGGCACATCATTGATGCTGGCTTCTCGCCTGCGCATCAGCCCTTGCTCGTCGAACTCCCACAGTTCATTGCCATAGCTTCGGAACCAATGAGAGTTGACATCATGCCATTCGTATTGAAACCGCACTGCGATGCGGTTATCGCTAAAGGCCCACATCTCCTTGACCAAACGATAATCAAGTTCTCTTTCCCACTTGGCAGTCAAGAATCGAACGATCTCATCACGCCCTTGGATGAATCGGTCACGGTTGCGCCACAGCGAGTCTTCGCTGTACGCCAAGGAGACTCGCAACGGGTCGCGACTGTTCCAGGCGTTCTCAGCAGCGCGAACCTTGGCAATGGCCTTGGCGTGATCAAAGGGCGGACAAAGGTTGGATGTTGAATTCATGACTACCTCGAAAGTTAGTTTTGAATGTGTGACCGTCTGAATGACTACACGCGGACTACTTGTGTGATGAGCTGCAGGCTTCGCCCACGTTGCAGGCTTCAGCCTCAACGCTGAGCTGAGCTGCCTTCGGAAAGTCGATCTCAGGATCGGCGACGTGATTGAAGTAGTTCGTGAAGATGTTGAGCGCGACCGTTGCCACGATCTCCGCGATGGTGGCATCGCTGATCCCAGCGGTTCGTGCTTCTTCCAACTCACGGTCGGATACCCGACCTCGGTTGTCAACAAGAAGCCCGGCCAGCCGAAGCACAGCATCCGTCTGGGAGTCGATGGCCTTGCCAAGTCGACTATCAAGAATCT
This sequence comes from Pirellulaceae bacterium, assembly GCA_041742175.1. GTDB lineage: Bacteria > Planctomycetota > Planctomycetia > Pirellulales > Pirellulaceae > Aureliella. The sequence continues at coordinate 9,257 of JBGSJB010000061.1, read as the reverse complement.
GCTCCTCGGTCAGACCGACCATCTTGCCGACGGTGGAGTGAGCAGCTAGGCAGTAGTCACAACTGTTGCGCTGGGCGACAGTGAGTGCGATCTGCTCGCGAACCTTCGCCGACAACGTCCCTTTCGCCAAAGCACCACTAAGTCCAAGATAGCCGTCGAGCACTGCCGGAGCGTTTGCCATCGTGCGAGCGATGTTGGGGACCATTCCTAGTTTTTTGTTGACGGCATCGAGCAGCTCTTTGGCTTTACCAGTTGCTGCGTCCGGGGCGATGGCTTGGATTCGTGTCATGATTTGCTTCCCTATAAAAATTGTCTTCGCGTCAGTAAGTCCAACGCTTCTAAGTTCTCTTTAATCACTTTGCGTGCCACACGAACAAATATTCCGCAAGCGATTGCCTGGTAAATACTTGCGACAAAGTCAAATCCTCTCACACCGCAGCGACATTTCGTTGAAGAACGAAAATTCGTTGTTAGCACAACGAAAAATCGCTACAATGCTCCCATGCAAACCACCACTGAGAATTCGAAAGTCGAGGGCCTGCTTCGCGATCCGAAGGCCTTGCTCCTTGAGCTCGCCGGCCATCATCTATTGACCGAACTGCTACCGCTCGCAGTCAGTCGGTTGGCCGCAAATCCAAATGTTGCCTTGGCGAGAATCTGGCTGAAGCTGCCGACGCCGCCCGAGGATTGTGCGAGATGCCGATTTGCGACTGAATGCCCCGATCGAGTGCAATGCCTCCACCTGGTTGCCAGCAGTGGAGCATCGATCCACGAGGGCAATGCGGATTGGTCACGTCTCGATGGGGACTTCAGGCGGTTTCCGATGGGAGTGAGAAAGGTTGGCCGCATTGCCACGACGGGACAATCGCTGGAGGTCGCCGATGTGAGTGCTGATCATTCCTGGGCGGCCGACCCGACATGGATCAAAGACGAGCAGATCCAATCGTTCGCGGGCCATCCACTGGTTCACCGTGGGGAAGTGCTAGGCGTTCTAGCACTCTTCGCACGTGTGAAGCCAGGCAACACGTGCTTCGAATGGTTCCGCATGATCGCTGACAATATGGCTGCCGCCATCGCCAGCGCCAGGATGGTCGACGAGATCGCCGTTCTCAAGAGTCGCCTCGAGGTCGAGAACGAGTACCTGCGAGAGGAAGTCAACGTCAACTCGGCATTCGGTGATCTGATTGGGGCGAGTCCAGCCATCAACCTCATCACTCGCCAGATCGAATTGGTTGCCAATACGGACAGCACTGTATTGATTCTTGGTGAGAGTGGAACGGGCAAGGAAGTCGTGGCTAGAGAGATCCATCGCTGCAGTCGCCGAGCCAGCCGTCCGCTGATCAAAGTCAACTGCGCCGCGATCCCTCGTGAACTCTACGAGAGCGAGTTCTTCGGCCACAGCAAAGGCTCTTTCACCGGAGCTTTGCGAGATCGGATCGGTCGATTCGAATTGGCGGATGGCGGCACCTTGTTCCTTGATGAGATTGGCGAGATACCGCTCGACATGCAAGCCAAGCTCTTGCGCGTTCTTCAAGAAGGCGAGCTGGAGCGCATCGGTGAAGAGCGCACCCGCAAAGTGAACGTTCGCATCATCGCCGCCACCAATCGCGACTTGCGTACCGAAGCCGAAGCCGGTCGGTTTCGCCAGGATCTATACTATCGCTTGAGTGTCTTTCCGCTCGAGTTGCCGCCACTCCGCAAACGGCTCGAAGACGTCCCGCTGTTGGCAGAGCATTTCTTAGTTCGCTTTGCTCGTCAGCTAGGACAATCGCGATTCAAGTTGACGATGGCCAACATTCAAGACCTACAGCGTTACTCGTGGCCCGGCAACGTTCGCGAGTTACAACACGTTCTCGAACGCGCTTGCATTGTGTCCGAACGAGGTCGACTCAAGTTCGATCACTTACGCGAGCCCTCACCAGCACCTTTAGTCGTTAACGCACCGCAAGCCGAAGAGCGAATCTTAACCGTCACCGAACTTCGCGCCCTTGAAGTCCGCAACATCCAAGCCGCCCTCAAACGCACCAGCGGCAAGATCTACGGCGACGACGGAGCCGCTGTGCTTCTTGGCATGAAGCCGACAACCCTCGTATCTCGAGTAAAAGCTCTACGCCTTAGCGGTTCTTGAATGTGATTGCATTGAGCCAGATCCATTGCCGCTAAAGGTCACCGTCACCAAAGAAGTGCCGTCGTACCTGCTGTCGCGTTGCGCAATCGGTGAAGATTGTTCGCGATTGCGGATACAACAACACGACGAAGATGCGGCAGCGACTGACGATTCAGGGCAAAAGTCGAAGAGTAGCCGGAGCGGGACGCAAACCTGTATCGAAAACGCTTGGGAAAACGAGTGTTTCGTCTGAAAGCGACGTAAAATGCGACGCAGTGAGTGACGTTTCGGATGCGGAGTTGATGGAACTTTGGCGCGGGGCTGGCGATGAGGTTCGTCGGAAAGTGCTGTTGATTCTGCGGCGGTCGGCTTCGCGCTGAGTGATGGGACCGGGGGAGGGTTTTAACTGCGTGGTTCAAGCGAAGCGACCGACTGTTCCGCGCGTAAAGTTCAAGGGTGTCAAATGAGAAATTGTGCAGGGACGCATGCATAGGGGTTCTGAACGTTCTGAACACTCTGCACATTTTGAACGCGGAACAACGAGCCCCCGGGGTACAAAAGGTACTTCCGCAATATTCGCTGCTGCGTGCGGTTAGTTAGAGCTCGATGGGTATTAGACACAGTCCGTCCGTCACGATGACGTGGGGGGTCGGGGGGCGGTCTATCGCGAATGGACGGGGGCGGGTGAAATCTGGCGATGGATGCGGGACACGATACTAAGGGCCGCGCGTGAGATATTCCGCCAAATTGAGAATTTGGAAACGCTGATCACCCGAGGGGGCCTGAAATCCTGAGGGTATTCTGCGCTGTCGATACCATGAGCGGCTGGCACATTTTTGATGCTGTTTTTTTAGGGGCCTTGGGTATCTTCCGTTCTTGGAATGACCGGTTCAGTTGTGGTCTATCGTCCCCTAGAATCAGAGTGATTCGCTCGGCTGATCCCCGAGCATTTTAAGACTGTCGGATTGATCCCCGATGGTTTCTGAGGGTAAGCGGTTTAGCGGCCGCTGCATGCGAACCACGGTGACGTTTCCTATCGCGTCACTGCGGTTCGCAGCCCGTTTCACACGGACGATAGGACCTTCGTTAAATGGAAGAACGTGTTGTTGCGCGGCTTTGCGATGAAATCAACGACCTGCTGTTGGATGTTCAAAGGGCGTTACTGACAAGCGACGATTTGTCCTGTACGACATGGCGCGTCCTAAACCTAAGTGAACGCCCAAGAATCCGTGTGCCCCAGTTTGGAGCATGCGGTCTCGTCAAAGACTCGCCTGAGTCGATGCGATGCGCGTTAAGTGGCATCGAATTGGAGGACGAGTTCTACCGAGTAGGCGACAAAGTTGAACAGTCAGAGTTAAAGGACTACTACTTCCCACACAGTGGACTACCCTTCGCGGATTCTTTTGGACGTAGGCCAGCGGTTAAGTTTGTCGGTTGGTCCAGTCACCACTACATCGAGTCCAACGACCAAAGCTGTAAGTCAATGGCTGCTTTTGAGCAAGTAGACCAATGGTCATTGCGACGAGGGCAATACTTACTTGACATACTGCTTCCCGGCGTTGTTGCAACCCGGTTCGATGACTTGGATGAAGCGAGACGGAGGGTTGAACTCACACATCCCTGGGTTGATTTTCTGATCTTAATCGCCGCAGGCGGCCACGCACAATTCGACGCTCCAATTTGGAATGTTCAACTGAGTAGCCCAAATGCCAACTTCGCTTGTGATGTCGAAATTTGGCGACAACGCAGGCAACTGAAAGAGGGTGGATTCGGTCCAACATTTACAGAAGAGGACATCGAGCGAATAGGCGATAATCCTGAGGAAGCGTTTACTGTCAGAAAGCGATTGTTGCGAGACACGGAAAAAGCGTTGAAGTGGGTTCAACGTGCGATTCAATCCCCAAAACAAAGCCCAGTAAAACCGAAGCTACAACCCGGCAAAAAACGCGCAACCGGAACTGAAAGGCAAGTAATTGAGCAAGCGAAATTTGTCGCATCCAAGTTTAAGGGCAAAGGGCGGTTCCATCGTTCTGCGAAATGGGCTTACAACAATCGAAAGGAATGCGTCGAGCTATGCAATTATTTGTTCGGGGAATCGATGACTGCGATCGACTGGAAACATCATGCTGATCAGATCGGCAATCTCGTTCGTCGGCAATAACCGCATATGCCCTCATAAATGCCCGCTGTGCAATTTCTGCGGGTATTTCATTTTTGATTTTTTCGAGATTTTTCGTGTTCGGCGCATCGCGAATACCGTTACACATCCGGCTGCAATCAATCTTTTTTCCCGCATGAATTGCACACTGTAATTTATGCGGGCATGGCTCGTTGAAACTCACTGCATCGGTTGAACATCGCGTTCGACCAACTTTAAACATGCATTGGAGTTGAAATGATGCAAAAGGGTTTTGAGGTTGTTACGCAAGCTGGTGGGCTGAGTAGGAAAGATTCAGCGAGGTATCTGGGAATCTCAACCAGATACTTGGACAAGCTTGCAGCCGCAGGGGAAATTCGTCGCTGCAAATTCGGTGCAAAGACCATTTACCAGCGTGTTGAGTTGGATCGTGTTTTGGCTAGTCGGCTTCAACAAACGGAGTCGGCCAAATGAGCACCCCAGGAATCAAACGAGCGGAAATCATCGCGGCGGCAAAAGCTAAGGCGATGCGGAACTTTCGACGGTTACTTGCGACTGGAAAACCAGTTGCCTTTGAGGATGCGTTGCACGATGTCATAACGCCTGACGACTACGACCGACGTGGATTATCGAGCGTCGTCACTGAGTTGAAAGCGGCGGGCGTCATCGAGTTTGCTGGTTACAGAATCAGCAAAAAACGCAGTCACCATTGCGGCACCAAACGACTTTGGAAATTACGGTCGGAGGTGGCGGTATGAGTTGGAAGCGAGTCAACAAGAACGAACCATGCCCAATTTGCGGGAAACCAGATTGGTGCATGGTAGCAGGGGACCAGTCGGCTGCGATTTGTTCGCGGATAGCGTCAGAGAAGCAGATAGGACGTGCTGGCGCGGGTTGGCTGCATGTTCTGCGCGATGATGCGTTTAAGCGTCCAGCGTGGCGACCGGTCAAGCGTGCCGAACCCAAGCGACCGTCCAAGAACATGAACGCGTTGGCAAACGAGTTTTGTCGCGAGCTGCGTCAAACGTCTTTGGTCTGGTTATCAAACGAATTGTGCGTCAGTCGCGATTCGCTGATGCAACTGAGAGTTGGATGGTCGAAGCAACGGCGTGCATTCTCGTTTCCGATGCGAGAGCCGAACGGAAACGTCTGCGGGATCCGCTATCGAGCTTACGGCGGTGACAAGTTCTCTGAGAGTGGCAGTCGTGAAGGGTTGTTCTTTCAACCTGAAAACGTCATTCGAAGTTATTTGGTCATTGTCGAAGGTGCGAGCGATACCACAGCAACGATGGACTTGGGGTTCTCGAGTGTCATCGGTAGAGCGTCGTGTCATGGCAACATTGAACAGGTAGCAACGCTGTGCAGACGTAAGAAACCTAATCGCGTCGTCATCATCCCTGACAACGATGAATGCGGCTGGCATGGCGCGAGGATGCTGCAAAGCGGTTTGGTCGAATTGTGCGGCCTGCAATCGCGGCTGCTGGGTTTGCCTGAGGGCGTTAAGGACGTGCGTCAGTGCATCCAACAAACGGAAAGTGCCGAGAGGTTGCGGGACCAACTCGGCACATTAACGGAATCATCGTCAGTCAAGCATGGAGCAACAAGCAATGACCGCAACACTCGATTATAGCATTCACTGGAAACCTAGTTCGACGAAGTCCAAGGTTGTTATCACTGTCCAGCGTGACGGTGAGACTATCGCCTGCGACGAACTGAACGTCCAATCGCAAAAGCATCGAAGTGCATTTGCGGAAGCGTTGGTTCAACTGGGATGCAATGCGGACGACTTGAATCGTGACCTACTGGAAATTGCCAAACAGTCTGCGGAACAACGACCGGTTGCCAGCGGTCATCAGTCGGCTAGCGATGAGATTGATTTGCGCAGTGTGCATCGACCTGAACGAATCATCGCACCTGAGTTGTCGGCAATCAGCATTCCAATTCTGTCCGCGTCGTCTGAGGGCGTACGGGGTGAATGGAAAACCTATTTGCGGTTAGCGGACAATCGTCAATGCGTGACGTTATCACCTATTCTGAGAGTCAACGACAATCGGCTTTACATCGAAACGATGCCACCCGAGCCGACTGTTTGTGATGCATCGGGTTGGAGTTACAGCGGCCGGCAAAGGTGGTTGGCGGGCGATGCAACTTGCGATGCTGCGGAGTTGTTCAAGCGACTGCTAACTTCGTTGGACTATTACATCGAGTTCGCACCTGAGAAGCGACACGGCTATTTGTGCGTTCTGGCATGTTGGATTGTGCTGTCGTACGTCTATCACGCATGGTCATCGGTCGGTTACTTGTTGGTCAATGGTCCAGCGTCCAGCGGCAAGAGCACCATTTTCAACGTGCTGAAAGAATTGACGTTTCGACCAATGGCGACGGACAACGTGAGTGCGGCAGCAATCTATCGAACCCTGCATAACTACGGCGGGACATTGCTGTTCGATGAAGCGGAGCGGCTGCGCGATACCAAGTCACCTGACATCGTTGAAATCAACTCGATGCTGTTGGCTGGTTATCAACGTGGCCGCGGTGCAACGAGACTCGAGAAGATTGGCGACGGGTTCAAGACGGTCAACTACAACGTCTACGGTCCCAAGGCAGTGGCATGCATTAACGGGGTGCTGTCATCGCTGCAAACTCGATGCATTGAAATCAGCACTCAACGCGCTGCAAAGGATTCACCAAAGCCTAAACGCTCGATGGAATCCACTGACTGGCAATCGCTGCGTGACGACTTGCATGTTCTGGCAATTGAGAACGGCGCTGCATGGCTCGAAGCATCGAAGCGTCGTGACATCGGCGGCAAGCTGAACGGGCGGGACTTCGAAGTGTGGCAACCACTGCTGAGCATCGCTGCGTTCTTTCAGGATGCGGGCGTTGACGATTTGCTGGACCTGATGGAAGCGACTGCGATGCAATCCATGAAGGACAGTGAGGACTTGAAAACGCCTGAGGTGGACGAGTGCATTCTTAGTATGCTGTCGCAAGCGGTTCGCGATGGAATCGAGATCCGCGGGCGGGATAGTCAGTTGCATCGAGTCTATCAACCGACATCGGCTGAGATCCTCGAAGCTTGCCAGCAACGTGCATCGTCACTGTTTCGGAACTTTTCACCGCATGGCATTGGTCATCGTCTGCGAGCGTACGGGCTGGCGATTACGAAGTCTGGCAGTCGTCGCGAGTATCGAACGGACCCTGACACATTGCGTGCGATTCAAGAGCGTTACAGCGTCGATTTGGGGTTCTGACGGTCACCTGGAAAACATCGTCCCAAACGTCCCAATGGTCCCAAGGGTCAATGAAACATTGCCTTTGATTTGTTGGTGTCTGGGACGATGGGACGACAAGAGACGTTTATCTGAGGGTGGAAAGTATGAGCGTGCGAGTGTCGGTTTTCGATTTGTTGGATGGTCCCAAGGTTGCGATAGTACGACCGGAAGCATCGCGGGAAATCATCGGTAGTCGGTTGGATGATGAAACGATTCTTGAGTTGTGGAATGAGCGGTCGGCAATCTTCGAAACTGAGAATCGCGAGTTTGCCGACTGGCTGGACGAGCGCGGGGAACGCAATCCGCAACTTGTTCGTCGTCATGCGGAGCTTTGCGCGGCGGCTGACTTATCGCTTACTTACGGTTGGTATGTTGAGCCGGTCATTCGACCACAACTAACACCGATTCCAAGTGCATGAATTTGCAACGGCTGCTAGGATGGATAGCCGATAGAAAAAGTTGGCGGGTGCACTGCTGGAACAGTCACCCGCCTGGTTACTCACACTGATTAAGGAAATGAGCAACGATGGCTAGTTTACAGAAGATTGAAGCCAAACGGAAACCGACCAGCGGAAAAGGCGCTACCGCAAAGTATCTTTGGCGCATGCAATTTGACCTCGATGGAAAGCGACCAACACTTCGACTTGGACTGATGTCTGAGAAGTCGGCAAAGGAAGTCGCCGGTCACATCGACCATTTGCTTGAAAGTCGGAAGCACAACACTGGAACCAGTGAAGGGACCAAAGCTTGGTTGTGTAGCGCGGAACCTGCACTGTTGAAGAAACTGCATGCGTTTGGTTTGTGCGGTATTGTCGAGAACCCAAGCATCGCAAACTTTGTTGCATCGTTCATCGCGGCGAAGAAACTCAACTCTGCAGAACGTACTATCGTCGCGTTCAAGCGAGTCGAACAACACTTGAACGATTATTTCCCCAGTAAGCGTCTGAGCGATATTACCCCAGCGGACGCGAAAGCGTTTTGGTCTTATCTGCGAAACGATTTGGGATTGGCCGACAACACTGCAAAGCGTCGTTTCGGACGGGCTCGAGAAATCTTCAACGATGCGTTGGAGTCGGAAGCAATCAGTAAGAATCCGTTCAAGGTGAAGTCACTGTCGGTGTCGGTCGGTTCAGCGGTCAAACAGTATGTTCCAAGGGAATCAGTGCAGGCGGTTATCGAGTGGTTACCTGCGGACAAGCTTGAATGGAAGCTGCTGTTCGCGTTCGGGCGATTCATCGGTTGTCGTATGCCGAGCGAGATTGTGAACCTGACTTGGGACGACATCGACTGGGTAGCCAATACGATACGGCTGGAATCGCCCAAAACAGCGTCCAAGGGCAAGCCCGAGCGATTGGTGCCAATCTTCCCTGAGGTTGCGAAGTTGCTGCTATCGCAGTCTGAAACGGTGCCGACTGGGACGGTTTACGTCTTCCCAACTCTGCGACTGCATGCCAACACTTCCACGACTGCGGTCAAGTTCGTGAAAGCGGCTGGGGTAATTGTTTGGGACAAGTTCTGGAACGCATTGCGGGCGAGCTGCGAAACGGACTTGATGGACAAATACGACCTGCGTCGTGCGTGCGCTTGGATCGGCAACAGCCCCAGAATCGCCATGAAGCACTACGCGTTGCTGCGGAAATCCGACTACTTGGACGTAGGCATTGAAAACAAAGGACTTACGTCAACGAAAAGCGACGTAAAAAGCGACGAGGAACAGGCGAGAATCGGGGAGAACGAG
>JBGSJB010000060.1:0-10845 GCA_041742175.1 Pirellulaceae bacterium | reverse complement strand
GTCGATTTTCGGTCCGATGAAACGGTGCTAGTTGAGAACGTGCGCGATGTGGCGGCGACTGAAGAGCAGAACAGGATGTTGCACCGAACCATTGCTGCGGTGACTCGCGACACGGCGGCGATGAGCTTTAACACTGCGATCGCTCGGATGATGGAGTTCGTAAACTTCTTTACGAAAGAAGAGGTTCGGCCTCGGGCGGCGATGAGCGATTTCGTGTTGCTGTTGTCGCCTTACGCGCCGCATTTGGCTGAGGAGCTGTGGCAGTTGCTGGGCAATACCAACACGTTGGCTTACCAGCCGTGGCCGGCGTTCGACGAAGCGCTCACCAAGACGGCTGAGATTGAGATTCCGATTCAAGTGAATGGCAAGGTGCGAGGACGTGTCACTGTACCGGCTGAAGCTTCGCAAGCCGATCTTGAGAAGATCGCGCAGTCGGATCCGCGCATTCTCGAACTGCTGGCTGGCAAGCAGATTGTGAAAGTGATCGTTGTTCCTGGGCGTTTGGTCAACATCGTAATTAAGGGTTAATCGCAATCGATGGCAGGTTCGCGAGATCAATCGGAGTGCACCGAGCGCGCGGCGGATAAGCCGATGCCGGGTAGTCGCGCACTTGTGGTGCTTTGCACTTATAACGAGATGACCAATCTACCGCGCGTTGTGGCAGCATTACAACGAGTTGCACCGGAGTGTGATGTGCTCGTGGTCGACGATAATTCGCCTGACGGTACTGGCACCTGGGCGACTGAGGAAGCGGTGGATGTACAGCGATTGAATGTCCTTGGTCGCAGCGGAAAGCTTGGTTTAGGTTCAGCGCTGCGCGATGCGATGCGTTGGTGCATGGAACGCGACTACGAGTTCATGGTGAACTTGGATGCGGACTTGAGTCATGATCCTGAGAAAGTTCCAGATTTCCTTGCGGTGGCTCGAATCGAGAACATCGACGTCGTCATCGGATCGCGTTACATCGCTGGTGGCGGAACTGAGGGGCTATCACTGATTCGCAAATTTATCAGTCGTAGTTTGAATCGGTATGCAACGCGTGTTTTGCAGTTGCCGGTGCACGCTTGCTGCGGGTCGTATCGCTGTTACCGGGTCAGTAAATTACGCGCGTTACCGATCGATCAATTGACTTGCGATGGCTACGGATTCTTGGAAGAGATTTTGGTGACACTGTATCGTGCGGGCGCGACGCTGCGCGAGATTCCGATCGTCTATCATGACCGGTATGGTGGTAAAAGTAAGTTGAGTTGGTCGGATGCGATTGGCGCGATTCAGGTAATTCGCCGGTTGCGTCGGTAGGATTATTTAGCGAATTGAGTGGTAGGGCGCTTGATGGCAGAACGTGGGGCAGGAAGATGTGGGGCAGGAAGATCTTAGATGGTGGGGTGAAGTGATGCGGTGGGAGTTGTGTAGGTTGCTTGGATTATCATGAGTGATTGGCAAGTTGAGTTGCGAATTCGCGAGGTTGCCCAGTTCTTGGTGATTGTGGTTTTGGGGTGGCTGGCGCGCGTGGCTCGTGTTGGGTGCTTGGGTTGCGTGGCTGGCTGTTCGGTTGTGGCGGCGCAGGAGCGATTGAGTGATGTCACTGAGTTTTCGGCTCGTTGTGAGGCTGCTGCGGTGGGTGAGACGGTTGGCGGTTACTTAGAACTGATACGGTATCAAGCTGGTTCGTTACCGTTGATCTTGGCTGCGCCGCACGGAGGCTCGAGAGTACCGGCTGAGTATGAGCTGCGGACGGAAGGAACTCGAATCGCGGATGCGAACACCGATCGACTTGCGCGTGCTGTGGCTGAGGAGGTTTCGAAGATGGCGCAAGCGCGGCCGCACTTGGTCGTCTGCGAACTTCATCGAAAATTCTTGGATGCCAATCGGCCGCTCGACTCAGCTTGTTCGGCCGAATCGTTAGCGGTACGCAACTGGTACGAATACCAGCAAGCGTTGAAGGTTGCCAAGCAGCGTGTGGTAAGTGAGTTGGGACGCGGGTTGTTCATTGAACTGCACGGACATGGGCATTCACAAAAGCGGTTGGAACTCGGGTATTTGTTGCGTGAGAGAGATTTCGAATTGCCGTTCGCGGAGTTTGAGCAGTTGAAGACGAAAGCGAGTGTGCGCGAGATTGCTGAGCATGGTCAGTTGAGTTTAGAAGAGTTGATTCGTGGCGAGTCGAGTTTGGGTGGCATGTTGGAGCGCGAGGGGTTGGTGGCGGTTCCGGGAGTGAAAGTTCGTAGTCCAGGCGAGGATTTGTATTTCAACGGCGGATGGAACACGATGACGCACGGCTCGCGCGACTCCGGTACAATCAGCAGTATTCAAATTGAATGTCATCGGGAGGGTTTCCGGGATTCAGACGTGAGTATCGCGCGATCTGCGAAACAACTTGCTGCTGCGATGGTGAAGTTCTTGGAACTGCACTATGCAACTCGGTCGCAGGCTGGAAAATGAAGCTTCGTTGACAGCTGTTTCGCGAGTGGACGCGGGAATGAAGTGCGGCTTTGGAATTTGCAGTGAGCGGAGCTTTGCGATGCATTTTATCGACAAATAGGCGTTCAAATGGCGGTAAGCGCGCCAAAGTCGCTTGACAACTTGCTAGCACTTTCATAGATTCGCGCACGATTGTCCGACATCGTGACCCCGAGATCGCCCTTTTCATTCGTAGCCCGCAGGGCTAGGGGCATTGATTGCAATTTGCGAACAGCCCATTTTTAATCAACCAATTTTCCATGCGCTTACGCAGTTGCCGGTTTAGCCGCGGTGAGCGATTGGTGATTGGGGCACCGCATGACCACAAGAACACTGACGTATGATTGACCTTCGCAGCATCGCTCGCCATCTCCGACTTCCGGTTGAGCAGATTCGATTGGCCGCCGATTTGATTCAGCAGGGGTATCAACCTGCTTTCATTGAGCGGTTCCGCGCCGACGAAACTGGATGTTTGCCACATTCCTTGCTTTGGTCGCTCAAATTGGCGATCGAGAAGCAGCAGCGGCTGGAAGAATCGCGTGTAAAGTCGCTGAATCAATTGCCCGAGGGTGTGGAACTTGATTCGGAAGCCAAGGAACGTTTGGCTCAGGCGGACACTGAAGTTGAAATCGATAGCACGATGCGTGCGTTTCGCGCGCGACGCACGATGCAGCAGAACGCTGAGCGCGAAGGTGCGGCCGGGCAGTTGCTCGAGAAGCTGATGGCGTACGACGGCGCGCCGATCGAAGATATTGTGGCTTGGACGCAGAATGAGATGTCTTGCGAACGCGAAGCGGCGGAGCACGCACTTCAAGGTTGCAAGCGGCTGATCGGCAGTTTGCTGGCGGGTGATTCATCGATCGCTCAGAAACTGCGTCAGATCATTCAACGTCGCTCCAACGTTAAGATCGTTTTGACGACTGACCAGAACAAGCCCGATTCAACGGTAGCTGCTGGTGAATCTAATACCGTCACGGCGGAGCACGGACCGGCTGTTCAGCCGCTGGTAACGGATGCAGCCGATGATGCAGCTGAAGAAGTCTCCGAGGACGGTAGCGAAGTCATCCACGATGGTATCGACGAGCATTTCGTCGAAGAGCTGACTGACGAAACCGCAGGCGATGAAACCGCGGGTGATGAGTCCGCGGGTGATGAGTCCGAAGAAGTTTCGGCTGTCGATGAAGTTGAAGTGGCAGGTGAGTCGGTTAGTGAAGTGGCTGGCGATGTGGCTAGCGAAGGTGTCGCTGAAACCGGCACCGGTGTAAACGCTGGTTTGTCTGCCGCTGAAGAAGGCACGGCGGAGCCGACTTCGTTCAAGCTAGGCTCAGCTGCTGCGGGGGCAAAGGGTTCGATTGCTAGAAAAGGCAAACGCAAGAAGAGTAAAGATACGAAAGCGTCTGCAAAGAACTCGGCCAAGATCAGTCCACGTCAGCGCCGTCGTCGATGGCTGATCAGCATGCTGCAACCATTTAACGGTATGGACAAACCGCTTTCGAAGTTGAGTGCTTACCAGCAGTTGATGATCGGTCGCGGTCGACGCAGCCAGCTGGTGAATCTGCATTTGGCTTATGATACGAGGGTTCTGGTTAACGTGGTTCGTGACGCGTTTGTAAACGATAGGCATCCGCTGCTGAATTGGTTCACAGGTGCGATTGAAGAGGCGATGTCGCGGACGCTCTTGAACCGAATCGAACAGGATGCGATTGCGGAGCTCGAGGAATTGGCTCAACAGCATTTGTTTGAAGTCGCGACCGAACCGCTGCGCGAGCAATTGCAGCAACGACCGGTACGCGGCCATCGGATCTTAGTGATTGATGCGGTTGGACCGAAGACGTCTTCGGTGGCGATCATTGATGCGAAGGGTCGAGTTGTTCAAACGGACGAGATCGTCTGTTCCGCGCAACCGCAAGTGGTGACGCAGAATGTGGTGCGATTGGGCGAGCTGGTGCATCGATTCAAAGTGACTTTGGTGGCGCTGACGAATGGGCCAGCTCGTCGGTTCTTAGTGCATACGTTGCGCGAGCTGGTAAATCAGAGCGCCGAGAGCGGCTTGCGTTGGACAATGGTTGATCGCGGTGGCGCGGAAGCTTATGCGGCCAGTCGCATTGCACTGCAGGAGTTGCCTGAGCACAATCGCCGTGACCGAGCTACGGTTTGGATCGCGCGCCGACTGCAGAATCCGTTGTGTGAAATGGTAAAGCTTGACGCGAGTCGATTGCGACTAGGGAGTTATCAGCGCGAACTACCGACGGAACCATTGAAGAAGTTGGTAAATGAGACGATTGCCGATTGCGTTTGCTCGCGCGGTATCGATGTTCTGTCAGCGAATATGCAAGAGTTAATGACGGTTCCTGGAGTTAGCCGAGCGCAAGCCGACCAGATATTGAAGGCCGTCGGCCAAGGCAAGATTGCCAGTCGGGAAGATCTGTTAGCTGCGGTGACCGAATGGCCTGAGATGGCTAGTCGGCAAGCGATCGGATTTCTGCGTGTTTTCGGCAGCGCCAATTCGCTGGACGCGACCGCGATTCATCCGGAAGACTACAAGCTGGCTGAGCGATTGATCCAGACGACCGATCTTGAGCAACCACCGGCTGCTCCTACGGGGTGGACCAAGCCAGTTCCCCCTGTAGTGACTGCACCCGTCCAAGAAGTGGTCATTGCTGCAGCTCCCGCAACTTTTGCTGAGGGTATGAACGAGTCTGGCGAGCCTGCCGAATCGGATTCGTCAGCGGGCACAGGCGTGTCGGCTGAAGGTGTGGCTGCAGCCGGAGAGGTTACAACTGAAACGCCTGCGACGGATGCGGAATCGGGTGAAGTAGCGGTTGCTGCTGGCGCGGAAGCAAGTGCAACGGAGCCGTCGACGGAGAGCACGATCGGCGAGTCGGTCGAAGCGACGGGTTCACAACAGGCGGTAGGTCCTGCAGTGTCTGTTTCATCGGCTGATGAACAAGTACTTACACCGGAGTATCCAGAGGATGTGGTGGCTTCGGTATCGCAGGAGCTGTCGATTGACGTTGAGAAACTAGCTCGCGGTTGGCAGGTTGGAAGGGAGAAACTTCGCTGGATCGCCAGCTGCTTGCAGGATCCGTTCCAGGATGCGAGGTTGATTCGGCCAGCGGTGCCGATGCAAAAATCGATGCCTAGCTTGGAGAATCTCGAACCTGGAATGAGTTTGTGGGTTGTGGTTGTTGGGGTTGCCGACTTCGGCGCCTTCGTCGAACTTGGTCCGGAATGCAGTGGATTGATCCACATCAGTCGACTGTCGCCTAATTTTGTCGAGGACCCGCATCAGTGCGTGCAAGTCGGCGATTTGGTTCAGGCTTGGGTGGTCAACATCGACACTAAGAAGCGTCGCGTTGCGATGACTGCAATTTCGCCAGCTCAGCGTGAAGCGATGGATAAAGCGGAAGCGGAACGTGCGGCTCAACGTGCAAGTGAACGCGCGGATTCACACCGTCGTGGTGGTCGATCCGATCGCGGTCAAGCCGGACCGCAGGGTTCTAGCGCTCGTGGTCAGTCGCAAGGCGGACAACGTTCAGGGCAAGGACAGCAGGGTCAACATGGGCAAGGTCAACATGGGCAAGGTCAACATGGGCAGGGTCAACACGGGCAGGGTCAGGGCCAACGCGGCCAGTCGGGTCAAGGAAACCAGCAAGGGAATTTCGCGGGTGCTGGGGGCGGACGAGGACGTTCCGGTGGCGGCCAGGGCGGTGGCGGTGGACGCGGTCAGCAACGTGGCGGACCACGTGGTGGACGCGATCGAGATGGCGGTCGCGGACAATCCAGTCAACCGATTATCGTGACGAGCAAGAAACCGAAGGCTCCTATCACAAAAGATATGGTCGAAGGAACAGCTCCGTTGCGATCGTTTTCGGATTTGCTGCAGTTCTATGAACATAAGCGAACGGATCCACCTGCGGATGAAGTGCCTCCACCAACGGCGCCCGAAACGCAAGAGCAATCCCCCAATACTGCCGAGTAAGCGGTAGTCAATGAAAACGTCATTGTGCTGCCAAGGCTTGTGTGATAGAGAGCTCGTTTGATTGGCGATTGCGGCGAGGCTTTGCACTTCAGCTTTGCAGAGGCTTCGTGACTCAGATTACAATTGCAGGCCGCTCTATCTATTCCTCTCCTAAAGGACTGCAAGATGGTCGACGCACGCCTTCTTTTACTTTCCGCTCTAGTGACTTGCAATTTCGTTCAAGTTCGATGCGGTTTGGCACAAGATGCTTCGCAATTGGTAACCGCTGACGGAGCTGAACTGAAGCTGGTCAGCGCTGAGTACAAATTCACCGAGGGGCCAGCGGTCGATGCCGCCGGCAATGTGTTCTTCACGGATCAACCGAATGATCGGATTATGCGTTGGTCGACGGACGGAAAACTCGAGACTTGGTTGCAGCCCAGCGGACGGAGCAATGGTTTATTCTTTGATCGCGATGGCGCTCTGATCGCTTGTGCTGACAATAAGAACGAATTGTGGAAGATTAAGGCGGACAAGTCGCACGAGGTGCTGGCGAGTGAGTTTGAAGGCAAGTTGTTCAACGGCCCGAACGATGTGTGGGTGGCTGGAGACGGTGCGCTTTACTTCACCGATCCGTTTTACAAGCGGCCTTACTGGCAACGAACCGAGGATAAGGAGACACCGCGAGTGTACCGCATGTCGTCGGATTACAAGCGGGTGAGTGTTGCGGCAGAAGATTTCCGCCAGCCGAACGGTATCGTAGGCGACGCGGGTCGAAAGCTGCTGTACGTTGCGGACATTGGAGCTGGGAAGACATTTCGATTCAAGATCGCTGACGACGGAACGCTTACCGATCGACAGTTGTTTTGCGAGATGGGATCCGACGGAATGACGCTCGACAGTCAAGGCAATCTGTACTTGACTGGCAAAGGTGTGACTGTCTTTGACGCATCGGGCAAGCAGATTCAGTCGATCGCAGTTCCTGAGAGTTGGACTGCAAATGTTTGTTTCGGCGGCGCTGACCGGAAGACGCTTTTCATTACCGCTAGCGACAGTGTTTACACGATTGAGATGAAAGTCGCCGGGTTGAAGTAGCTTTGCGTTCTGTCATCGCGACGCCCTGCTTGAAATCCCAGGCGGCGGCTCGCTTTCGCGGGACGAACGCCCCGCGTTCCGGTTTTCTTTTTTGCGAACATCGCTGCGCACTTTTCATCCAAGACTAGCTAGGCACCGTCCGCTGCGGATGAAATAATGCCTAGGCTTTTCCGTCGGCCTTTAACCCTTCTTAGACCGAGCGACATGAAACCGATCAAAAAAATCCTGGCTGCTAACCGCAGCGAAATCGCGACCCGAGTCTTTCGCAGCGCCCACGAATTGGGCATTCGAACCGTTGCTATTTATTCGCACGAAGATCGTTTTGCACTCCATCGATTCAAAGCAGATGAAGCTTACCAGATCGGAAAGATTGGCGAACCGATTCGATCTTATTTGGACATCGAAGGCATCGTCCAATTGTGTAAGCGTTATGAGATTGACGCAGTTCATCCGGGGTACGGTTTTCTCTCGGAGAATCCAACATTTGCCCGCGCGTTGGGAGAAGCGGGAATCACGTTTGTTGGACCCAGCGTTGCAGCGCTCGAACAACTGGGTGACAAAGTTGCCGCGCGTGAGATCGCGATGAAAGCAGGCGTGCCGGTTCTGCCGGGCAGCGCGCATTCGGTAACGAGTCTTGAGGAAGCGAAAACGCTGGCGACTGAGATGGGGTTTCCGGTGATGTTGAAAGCTGCCAAGGGTGGTGGCGGACGCGGAATGCGAATGGTCGATAGCGTTGACCAGTTAGCCGGAGCGCTCGATTCGGCGCAGCGTGAAGCGAAGAATGCGTTTGGCAGCGATGAAGTGTTTGTCGAGAAATTGGTGCGTCAAGCGCGGCACATCGAAGTCCAATTGCTCGGCGACGATCACGGGAACTTGATGCACCTGTTCGAACGTGACTGTTCCGTACAGCGCCGCCATCAGAAAGTGGTCGAGGTCGCGCCCGCACCGAACTTGCCATCCGCCATTACGAAGCAGCTTCACGAGGCCGCGCTGGCGATTGGCAACGCAGTTGGTTATCGCGCCGCGGGTACTGTCGAATTTCTCTACGATACCGATGCTGAGAAGTTCTACTTCATCGAAGTCAATCCGCGCATTCAAGTCGAACATACCGTGACGGAAGAGATCACTGGCATCGATCTGGTCCGCGCGCAGATCCTGGTCGCGATGGGGCATAAGCTGGGCGATCAATCGGTCGGCTTGCCAACTCAGTCCGAAGTAAACGCGACTGGATTTGCGATTCAGTGCCGTGTAACGACAGAAGATCCAACCAACGCATTTCGTCCGGATTATGGTCGTATAACGCACTACCGCAGCGCCGGTGGACTCGGCATTCGGCTCGACGCGGGCAGTGCGTTTAGCGGCGCGGTCGTTAATCCTTTTTACGATTCGATGTTGGTAAAAGTCACGGCGCGCGGGCGCACATTGCGCGAGTCCGCGGCTCGGATGGAACGTTGTCTGCAAGAGTTTCGTATCCGGGGCGTGAAGACGAACATCCCGTTTTTGATTCAGATGGTCAGCAATGACCTTTTCTTAGAAGGTAAAGCGTTCACGCGTTTGATCGATACATCGCCGAACCTTTTCGAGTTCAAACCCCGCAGAGACCGTGCTACGCGGATTCTAAAATTCTTGGCGAACACGATCGTCAACGGCAATCCGTTGGTCAAAGGTCAGGCTATTGCGACGCGCCGCGATCCGGCTCAGGTGCCCCGCACCGATTCCACCTTGCCGATTCCGCCGGGCACGCGTGATCTGCTGAAGAAGCTTGGACCGAAGAAGTTTGGCGATTGGGTGCTAGAGCAGAAATCCCTTCTGCTGACCGATACCACTATGCGCGACGCTCATCAATCGCTGCTGGCGACGCGCTTGCGAACGCATGACATGCTGGAAGTTGCGGATGCTTACGCTCGCCGCGCGTCTGAGTTTTTCTCTTTGGAAATGTGGGGCGGCGCGACCTTCGATACTTCGATGCGGTTCCTCAAGGAGAGTCCATGGACGCGATTGATTGAGATGCGCGAGCGGGTTCCGAATATTCTGTTTCAAATGTTATTGCGAGCTAGCAATGCGGTCGGCTACACGAATTATCCCGACAACGTGGTGAAATTGTTTGTTAAGGAAGCGGCGGATGCGGGCATCGACGTCTTCCGAGTTTTCGATGCGTTGAACTGGGTCGAGAACATGCAGGTCGCGATGGAAGCGGTAATCGATGCGGGCGCGATCTGCGAAGCTGCGATCTGTTACACCGGCGATATTCTCAACCCCAGTCGCCAGAAGTACACGTTGAAATACTACGTCGATCTCGCCAAGCACTTGGAAAAAATCGGCGCACACATGTTGGCGATCAAAGACATGGCGGGCTTGTGCAAGCCGGAAGCTGCGCGGCAACTGGTACGAGCTCTGAAGCAGGAGATTGGAATTCCGATTCACTTCCATACGCATGACACAGCAGGCATTCAAGCCGCATCGATTCTCGCAGCTACAGATGAGAAACTCGATATTGCGGACGCAGCCATCGCATCGCTGTCAGGCGGTACTTCGCAAGTCAACTTGAATACGCTGGTCGAAGCATTGCGTTTCGGTCCGCGAGCCAGTGCGCTGTCGACGGATACTCTGACCGAGCTGGCGACTTATTGGAAAGGCGTCCGCGAGTTCTATTTGCCGTTCGAGAGCGAAGCGCTAGCTGCGGGCGGCGATTTGTATCAGCACGAAATGCCGGGTGGTCAGTACACGAACTTGTACCAACAAGCCCGTGCGCTGGGCATGGCAGATCGTTGGTCCGAAGTTTGTCGCGTCTACGCGGAAGTGAACGACCTGTTCGGTGACATCGTCAAAGTCACACCGACTTCGAAAGCTGTCGGAGATATGGCGTTGTACATGGTTGCCGGAGGTATCAGCGCGGAGAATATTCGTCGTGGTGATCGTGAAATCGCAGCACCGGAAAGCGTCATGGATCTGCTAAGTGGCGCGATGGGGCAGCCGCCGGGTGGTTTTCCAAAAGATGTGCAGAGCGCGATCTTGAAAGGTCGACCAGTTGTTGAAGGGCGACCTGGAGCGACCATGCCGCCGGCAGATGTCGAAGCAACGCGTGCAAAGCTGACCGCGATTCTTGGTCGCGAAGCCACGGATCGCGAGTGCGTGACGCACTTGTTGTATCCGAAAGTCTACGAAGAGTTCATCGAGCACTTGAAGACGTACGGCGATGTCAGCTTTCTGCCGACGCCATACTTTTTCTATGGTCCAGATACTACGGAAGAAATTTCAGTTGATATCGAACCTGGCAAGCGACTGATCATTCGCTTTCTGGCGGTTGGTCAACCGAAACCCGACGGCAC
>JBGSJB010000059.1:0-1613 GCA_041742175.1 Pirellulaceae bacterium | reverse complement strand
TGGGCTCATCAAGTCATCGGTGCCAAGATGCAAGGTGCGACGCTGCTCTCCGAGTCACTCGCGCAGTACTCTGCATTGATGATTATGGAGCATCATTACGGTCGCGAAATGATGCGCAAGTTTCTGAAGTACGAAATGGATCGCTACCTGAGCGGTCGAGGTCAAGAGTCCGCCGACGAGAAACCGTTGTTGCAGGTCAATCCGTCACAGGGTTATGTGCATTATCAAAAGGGCAGCGTAGTCCTTTACTATCTGAAAGAGATGATCGGTGAAGATCGCGTAAACGTTGCGCTCAAGAGTATTGTCGACAAGTTCGCCTATCGTGACCCACCGTATCCAACTTCGCACGATTTGGTCGACGAACTCAAGAAACAACTGCCTGACGAACTTCAGTACTTGATCAAAGACTTGTTCGAAGACATCACGTTGTTTGCGAATCGCACGACAGCGGCCAAGTACACGCAACTGGAGAATGGCAAGTACCGCGTGACGGTTGATATCGAGTGCGAGAAGCTCAAGTCGGATTCGAAAGGCAAGAATACTCCGGCAGAACTTCACGACTGGATTGAGATCGGTGCCTTTGCAAAGCCGGAACCGAAAAAAAAGTATGGCAAGCAGTTGTATCGAGAGCGGATCTTTGTCGATAAGAAGGCTTCAACAATCGAATTCGACGTCGATGAAGTTCCGGATCTAGTTGGCGTGGATCCCTACTTTTTGCTGATCGATCGCATGCCCGACGATAACTTAAAGAAGGCGACGAAGGCGAATTGACTGCGATACGGGTGATTATTGTCGCGGTGGCTGCTATGCTAATTGGAAAAGGCGAGCAGTTATGCGAATCAAAACTTCCCGGTCTCGTTGTTTCACATTGCAAAGATATTTGCCTGCGGTCTGCTGGATCTGCTTAGTCGCCTTTTCTCCAGAGGTTGCTAATCAGGCTTTGGCTGAGGAGGTTCTCTCGCGGTTCCTTGGTAATTACTGCGCCGAATGTCATCGTGAAACTGAAGCGTCGGGCGGATTCATAATGCCGCCTGCGGAGATAGACCAGATTGCTGGCGGTAGGGATCAATGGGAACGCGTGGTCCGCAAAATGGTCACACGCCAGATGCCGCCCGAAGATGCGGAACGTCCCAAAGATAGCGAGTACGACGCAGCCCTCACGACTTTGACGGCTGAGTTGGACAAGCATGCGCGTAGCCATCCGCAACCCGGTCGCACGGAATCATTGCGTCGATTGAATCGCACTGCGGCATCAATGCCGTTGCTGGTGCCCTTGGCCAGCACTTTGATCTTCCCGGGGGCGCAGATGCGCTCTCGGACGGCAACCTCGCGGATCGAGTTGCTGATGCAAATCACCTGATGACTTAGCGAACATGAAATGCGCTCGGTCCAGCGCAACAGTCGCCGTCGCCAGCCCGACTGGCTCATGAACGGAAACCCGTGTATGTGGTATATCCGCACCGGCGCCCGCGCCAGCCAAGCGGCGATCATTCCCAACAGGCCGCCTTTGGGCGTGTGGGCGTGCACGATTTGGGGAGGCGATTCGCGGAAGTGCTTCCAGAGCTTCCAGAGCGACACGAGGTCGCGCAAGGGACTGATTTGTCGGGTCATGG
>JBGSJB010000058.1:0-1740 GCA_041742175.1 Pirellulaceae bacterium | reverse complement strand
AAGCGGACTTCGACAAGATTACCGACAAAGTTCCCAACTGTGTTCGCACACGCTTGGATGAATTCCTCCAAGGTCCCGGTCGACGGCTGGGGACGAAAGTCTATTACCTCAAACCGCTGTGTGTTGAAGTCGGCGATAAATTGATCTTCACCACCGATGAAGAACTCGATACGACAATTGGCAAGATCCAAAACGAAGTGTTCGCGCACTATCGCCGCATGGCCCTGCCGCACACGGCTCGGAAATGCCTACTACAAGCCGCTGACCTGGCCCTTGCTGCTCCGCGAGCGATCGTGAAAGCTCGCCGTGATCGCGCGAAGCGCAAAGTCGACGCATACCAAGCTCAACTTGAGTTCAATCGCCGCAAGCTCGCGCTACGCGCTACAAACTTGCATCGCAAATGGCGAACCGACGGTTGCGAGTTCGATGAGATGTTGGCACTGACCAATCCCCTCGAGCGTGAAGACGTCATCGAACAATACGGTATCGAACATGAACTAACGAAAGCGGAACGAGATCAACTGTTGATGTTGACCTCGATATCGTTGCCCTGGTTCATCACAGTTCCACTTGCGCTCTACTACATTTCGCAAGCCACCGTGACACTCGCGCCACCTATCGCACTTTGCGACCCAGCTTTCGTAGCGGAAATGCCCGGTTCGAAAGGCGTCGTACTCAAGATCGGTCACTTCGATGAGATCGCTGGCGTGACACACGTTGAAATCTAATGCAGCGTTACAGCTTAATTTGTAGGACGGACTTTCTAGTCCGTCAGCGTCGCCGGGTGCCACTGGCACACCCAGTCGAAAGTGCCACGCTAAAACTAAATGTTGACAGAACACGAGTCAGTACTCGCCGCTGCATTGCTTCGCTGCTTATCGCGCTGTTAGCACTGAATCTACCAACTGACGAATACGCTCGTGCAAGATTTCGATCGTTGCATTAGCGTCAATAACATGAGCGCGATCCGCCAAGTGAGCAACTTGCTCTAAGAAACCAAGCCGAACCCTTTCCATGAACTCTACACCGCGACTCTCCAAGCGATCGAAGCCGCGGTCAATGCGACTGAGCGCCCGATCGACGGCGATATCGAGCACAATGGTCAGGTCCGGTTGTAACCCACCAGTCGCAATTTCACCGACTTGCCACAGTTGCATTGGATCAAGTCCACCGGCGCAACCTTGATAGACGACATTGGCCAGTAGAAAGCGATCTGTAATTACGACCTTGCCACTCTCCAGCGCAGGGCGAATACACTCGGCCACCAGTTCAGCGCGGCTGGCCATATACAACAACATTTCTGCCGTGCCGCAAAGCGGTATCTCTTGCTTATGAAGCAGAATCTCGCGCAGCGCTTCACCTAACTTCGTCCCACCGGGATCGCGGAACGTGACAACTTCGTACCCTAAGGTCTGTAAGTAATCAGCCAACAACCGCACCTGAGTCGACTTGCCACCGCCATCGACACCATCCAAGCTGATAAAAACTCCACGCATCCTACAACTCTTCGTAGGGCGTTTCGAACAGCAAATTCAAGTCTTCCAAATTGCCCGTCTTCAAACCATGACTAAACCATCGGATACGTTGCTTCGAACTGCCGTGCGTGAACGCATCGGGAACAACGCGTCCAGTCGATTGACGCTGCAGAGTGTCATCACCAATCGCCTGCGCCGCATTGATCGCTTCGCCAATATCTCCCGACTCAAGAATCTGCTTCGTCTTCTGAGCATGATGAGCCCA
>JBGSJB010000057.1:0-4060 GCA_041742175.1 Pirellulaceae bacterium | reverse complement strand
AAGTGCATAAGTACCGTTGGTTGACTACGATAGGCCGCAGTGGAAAAACTGATACGAAATTTTCAACTGATGGAGCTCCGTTTGTCATGCAGAGATCGTCTCGCAAAATGTGTTTTCCGTTCTTGGGACTTTGTGTGCTGTTAACGAGTTTTGCCTGCGCCCAAGACGCGAACACTCCGAAACTGAACGATCTAACTGCCGCGGAGTTTAAGGCACTTGAACGGATTACTGAAAGCGGTGTGACGGGCACGATCTCGTTCTTAGCTTCCGACGAAATGGCTGGGCGCGGTACGCCGTCGACAGAGTTCACGATCGCTACCGCCTACGTTGCTTCGCGTTTTCGAGCCGCTGGTGCGAAAGGATTGGGACCGGACGGAAGTTATTACCTCGAAACAACAATCGATAAAGTGTGCACGCCGTTAACAGGCCGTGTTTTTGACGTCGCTAATATATCAACGCCGGCTGTCACGATCTTGAATGCTACGAAAGAGCCGTTTCAGTTCGAAGGAAAAGTGCCGCTCGTTGACAAAGATGATGCGCTTCCCGAGGACAAAGCTGGGCCAGCGGCATTAGTTTGGAATGACACAGAAGCACCTTCCAACCCGCTGTCGCTGCTGCGTCGTCGCGCAGCAACACTCGCCAGCAAGAACGTTACCGCCTTATTGGTAATCGTTTCGCCCAGCAGTCCACTCTGGGAAACTGCGATGCAGCGACAACTTGAAGGCCGACTCGAAAACCCACGCAGCCAGATCGCAATTCCGGTTCTCTTGGTTGCAGAACGCGTTTGGACAGATGACAGCGATTGCAAGCTGATGATCCCGGCGGAAGTGAAAGAGCAAGCTGTTGTTCGAAATGTCGTCGCAGTGATCGAAGGCAGCGACGCGATAATGAAAGACGAAGCGGTGTTCTACTCAGCCCATCTCGATCATCTCGGCGACGATGGCACTGGAGAAGATAAGGTTTTTAACGGTGCTGACGATGACGCCAGCGGCGTGACTGCGGTACTGACGCTTGCCGATGCCTTCGGTGCGATGGAACCGAAGCCAAAGCGGTCAGTTGTCTTCATGACTTTCTGGGGCGAAGAGCGCGGTTTACTCGGATCGAAGGAACTGGTTGAGGAGTCACCGTGGCCACTCGACAAGTTAGTCGCTGGTATCAACATCGAGATGATCGGTCGCCCCGAGGAAGGTGCGCGCAACAAAGTTTGGATGACCGGCTGGACGGAAACGAATCTCGGCTCGCTCGTCGCTGCTGGTTCTCGCCGCGTTGGCGTCGAGACGTTCGAGCATCCAACTCTCAGCGCGCGGTTGTATGGCGCCAGCGACAACATGTCGTTTGTGAAGAAAGGCGTTGTCGCACACAGCTTTTCTGCCGGCTCGCTGCACAGCGATTACCATCAACCAAGCGACGAATGGCAGCGGCTAGATCTAACGCACATGACCCAAGTAATCCGCGGTCTGTATGCTGGAACACTGCCCATCGCGCACGGGGAACTAACGCCAGTCAAAACGCATTAAATGCTTGGAAGTGCTCTACGATCAAAGGCGATTGGATTCGCCTTCTTGATTGCGCGAAGTGTTATCAATGAAGCCTTCGGGAAAGTTACCGAAGTTGGGTGGTGCAGTGCGACGGACCTTTGGTTTTCGGACATTGAAAACGAACATCCGCAAGAAGATAGCGAGCACGCCGAACACCAAAATTACTCCGCCCGCGATCCATTCAATCGGCGCGAGGCGGACGTCGACTGTTCGTTTTGCAGGTTGAGTCAGTTCAAACTTGCCTATCAACAGCGGCGCAAGTTGCGGTTTCGCATCAGGCTTGGCGACACCAGGATGATAACCTTGCAGTTTGTAGAAGTAGCCCGCAAACTTCGCCGTTTGATTGACTGGCGAGTTGGCGTCGAGGCCGGCTGGAAGTTCAGGGGTGACGAAAACGTACAGCCACGATTTCGAAGTTTCGCTCCAGCCCCAAACTTCAAACAACTCCTCAACTCCGGCCGGATTCGATTCTGTGTCGTAACGTGTCACGCGGCGAATATTGACCGTCAGCGACAAAAGGCGTGAACGATTCTTAGACGCTGAAGAATACAATTCGTTGAACCGAACTTTTGAATCCGCTTGACTAAAGAGCGATTCAAAAGTCGCGTTCTTCACGACGCCAAGGATGCTCCAGTACGACGGCATTTCCAGCTTCTGCAACTCCAGCGTACCGTCTTGAACCAAGCCTAGTTGGTCTTGCAGAAACAGGTCTTCGCGCAGATTGAGTTTCGAAGCCGCATCCGCGTTCGACTCTTCTGTCACCGGTTGATTCGGCTCATCCGTTTCAGTAGATGAATCTGCTGCGGCGGGTACGGTTGGCTCTTGCGATGCAGCTTGATTAACCTGGTGAAGTCGTTGGTCAAGATTGGAAAGAATGCGTGGCGCGTCTTGACCGGGTTCGCGGAAGGTCCGCAAGCTGTTCATCATGATCGCCAAGCACACCAGCAAAGCGCACATCGTGAATAGACGCGGGCTTTTGTAATAAGCTGGTCTCCGTCGTGCTAGTCGCCGCATTATATCGCTCCGTTGAGTTATTTAGTTTTTCAGCGGGACGATCGAGACCTTCGATAAACGTTCACCCGACGGCAGCTCCTGCTTTCCGCAAATGTCGACAACTTGCATCAGCCGTTCGTAACGCAAATCTTCAGCAACTCGCACCGTGATCGTGTCACAACCCAGTTGCACGATCTCAGACAACTCTGAGCGGAACGCAGGCAGCAATTCGTCGACGCTAGGCGCTGATAGCACGCGTTCCCCAATTTGCAGTTTATCGATATCACCATCAGCGGTCGCATAAATGGAAACTGAAATGACCAAGCCCTCATCTTCGATCGGTGTCTGCGAATCCACTTGGTTGCTGGGAGCTTGGGTAACTGGTTTATCCGCAGGCAATCGCATCATGATCTGCGATTCAACCGGCGACGGCTTGAACGTCAGAATGAAGAACGCGAGCAATTGAAATGCCATATCGAGCATCGCAGCGACGTTCAATTCAACGTCGTCGTGGCCACGGGCTTTCTTTCGATTTCGGCGATCTCTGCGTCGCATTATTGTGGCCCCGCTTGCGGTACTGCTTTGGCACGCATGACCACAAATACGAACTGCGAATATCCAACCGACTTACACGTATCCATCACGCCGTTCAGTACTCGAAATGTTAAGTCTCGGTCGGCTCGAACGACGACCGTCACCTCAGGCGGATCACCTCCGTCGCCTTTGGCCATAATTTCAAAGCCTCTCATTTCGTTGACTAAGAAATTCTTCAACGACAACTGAGGCTTGCCGCGGGCGATCACTGTGCCATCGGTCGTCACATTCAAGACCAACATCTGTCCTTGCAAGTCCTCGTCCGCAGGCGCCGCTGATCCAACTACTGGCAATTCAACTTCCTTGTTAAAATCCGTGGCGCGAAAGTTAATCACCAACATAAAAAAGGTGATCAACTGGAACACCATGTCCAAGATCGGCGTCAGATTCGGTTCCGCTCGCATGGATGACATGGTATTCAGAGCTCACTGACAGACGATTGTAGAAATGAAAACCCGAAATGAGCCGTGAGTTACTTGGCTTCTGGTTTGCGACGCATCAGCGTTGACGCAGACCGAAGTTGATCGTCCGCCAAGGTTGTTACCTCAATCGAAATCGTCGCGATCCAATTGCGGAACAACGAGTAAAGATAAATTGCTGGAATCGAAATTGCGACACCTTCGAACGTCAGCACCAGAGCTTCCGAAATCGCTTCTGCAACTTTCGCTGCATCGAGACTTACTCCGGAGATCGCGATCGCGCTGAACGCGGTGATCATCCCCTTGAGCGTACCGAGCAAACCGATCATCGGCCCTAACGTTCCGAGCACCGCGAGGATGCTGATGTTCGCTTCCATCTTTGCGTTGAGCGCTTCGGCGGTGCGTTCTAGTTTATCGCGAGCTTCATCGAGTCCGAACCCAAGATCCGACAAGCCCGCAAACAGAATCTGACTGAAGTAAGAATCATCTTGACTGACCGTCTCCATCAGTTGGTTG
>JBGSJB010000056.1:0-1766 GCA_041742175.1 Pirellulaceae bacterium | reverse complement strand
CAACTCCTCGTCTTCACCAAATTTCTTCGCGTAAGCCCGCACCGCAGCTTCAACCGCAAACATATGACGCTTCAAAGCAAGGCTTGAAACGTATTCATTCAGCAACTCAAGCGACTTGTGTCGATCCATTTACAGCTCAATTATTTACGGCTCGATACAATGTGAACCAGCACAATGTGAATCAGCTGTTAGCAGCTTTTAAGAATAGCTAACTTTGCAAAGTTACACCGGCACAGCAAATGTCGGCAAAATCCGTTCCATTAACACCACTCCCTCTTACTGACACTCCAGTGCGGCGTCGGACCGCCACTTGGCTGTATGAGAGTCCGCAATATGATAATCACTTGGTTGGTCAGAATCTATCGAGCGATCCTTCGAGTGGCCGCCGTATTTCCGCAAGCCGCACTACGAAGCTCGAAAAGCGGAACGTGGCAATTTCCGCAGTAAAGCTCGGCAATCCGCAGTAAAGCTCGGCAAATAGCGAGCTGCCTCTTTCGACACTTGCGAACGCTCAAGAATGTTCCCCAAGCGAGCGGTTTTGCTGTCTGTTTGGCATTGAGGCACTTGAAGGCTGGGGTTAAGATGCGTAACCTTCAATAGCGTTGGTGTACACCGGGCACAGCAGATTGTCTGCCAGCCACCAGCCGAGAACTTAGACATAGATCAGTTGAGCGACCGATGAAAGACAGCATTCATCCAAAATACCAAGAGACCAAAGTCACCTGCGGTTGCGGAAATACCTTCCAAACTCGCAGCACTCGCCCTGAAATTCGCGTCGACATTTGCAACGCTTGCCACCCGTTCTACACCGGCAAGCTGAAGTACGTGGACACCGCCGGTCGAATCGAGAAGTTCCAGAACAAGTTCGCTGCTGGTACTTACGCCAGCTTGCAAGCGAAAAAGAAGAAGTAGCTACGCTGGGTCAATGACGCGCAGGGTCACCTGTAGCAGTCAATGCAATCCCGGTGGGCTGCAGCACGCGGCTGAATCAGAGCAACCAAAGTGGCCCGTCGTGGTAAAAATCACGTCGGGCTCTTTTTGTTTTTAAGCAGCATGCAAAACTCTGCTAAGCTCCCTAAGCTTAGCCTCATAACTTGAATCCATCCCAAATTCCGCAAGTAATTCGCTATGAACGTTCGCGCTGAACTCGAAGGCAAACTCAAACGCTTCGAAGATCTTGAGTATCTGATGAGCCAACCGGATGTCATGTCCGACTCAAGCAAAATCGCTGCGTATGCCCGCGAGCACGGTTCGATTTCACGAATCGCTTACAAATATCGCAGCTACAAAAAGATGAGCGACGATATGCAAGAGTTGGCTGAGATGTCCAAGAGTGAAGATCCCGAAGAACGTGCGATGGCTCAGGAGGAATTCGATTCGCTGCAGAAACAACGCGAGGTGCTGTGGGACGAACTGCTCGAGTCGACCATTGGCGGCGAAGATGCAAACCGCAGCAGTTGCGTTATGGAAATTCGCGCAGGCACCGGTGGCGAAGAAGCTGCCCTGTTCGCTCGTGACCTGTACGAAATGTACAAACGCAACGCAGACGCCAAAGGCTGGCGAACCGAAATCATGGACATGAGTGCTTCCGAACGCGGCGGTTTCAAAGAGATCGTACTCGGCATTGAAGGCGATGGTGTCTATCGCGAACTGCAGTTCGAAAGCGGCGGCCACCGTGTCCAACGCGTTCCAGAAACAGAAGCCCAAGGTCGCGTGCACACTTCAGCAGCAACCGTGGCGGTTATGGCTGAACCAGAGGACGTGGA
>JBGSJB010000055.1:0-9834 GCA_041742175.1 Pirellulaceae bacterium | reverse complement strand
ATTGCTGATGACATTGCCGCAACTGATGCGACGATCATTAACGACAACTGCTGTGACTCCGTTCGGACCAACTTCGATTTTCGAAACGTCGCTACGAATCCGAATGTCGACTCCGTTGCGCTTCAACTCCGCTTCCATCTTGGTGACGAGATCGTCGGTGCCACCTTCGTAGATGAAAACACCTTTGGCCATGAAGTTCGAGAAGACGATGCCGTACGTGATCGCTGGATCTTCGAGCGTCGAACCGTTGGCGTAAGTGATCGGTTCCATCAATAGGCGAACGACATCTTCGCGACCTGGAAAGAACTTCTCGAACAGTTCGCCAGTCGTCATGCGCTGGTCGTCGTAAAAATTCATACCGCGGGCGGTGTCGAAGAACGCAGCCACATTCTCCGCAGGCACTTTGAACTCGGTCGTCAGCAACTTTGTGAAATCTTCGCGATTGAATGTTGTTGTCAGCGAGAACATCGGATTGTCGAAGCGGATGTTTTTTAGCTGGGAAATATTCGATGCGATCTCATCGTTCCAATAGCGACGGCAACTCTTGAGCATGCCGGCAGGAAAGCCGTGCAGCGAGATGTCAAAGATGTGACTGCCCGGACGTCGGAACCAAGTCGCCAGGCCGCCGAGTTTGTAATGTTGTTCGAGCAGCAGCACGCGATGACCGGCGCGTCCGAGAATGTTGGCGGTCGTCATACCTGCCAAACCGCTGCCGATAACGATCACGTCGTAGTAATCTTTGCAGCCTTTGAGGAAGTCTCGCGCCATGAGTTGTTTCGTCTGTACAGGAAATGAGTGCTCGAAGTCGAATTCTGCTCGCAAATTCTAATCAATTCAGCACTTTCGCGAAGTAGTCGGCTGTGCGGAAGGGCCGCCTCTCCACCGTTCGCGCGAGTTGACATCGTCTCTACAATGCTGGCTCAAATTTCTTCCGTCCTTCCATTTGAAAAACGCACGCAGCTTCGATTATGACTTCGATAACGACTACTTATGACCGCGAACGCCTTATCGCCCTGATCAAAGAACATGCCCTGCAATTCGGTACGTTCGTTCTGGCGAGCGGCAAGACGGCGTCGTTTTACCTCGATTGCCGCCAATTGACTTTGCATCCTCAAGGTGCGAACCAAGTTGGTGCTGGCATGCTCCAGATGCTCGGCGAAACACTGCCCGACGCAATTGGCGGGATGGCGATCGGAGCGGATCCGATTTCAGCCGCAACGATTACTTTGGCTGGGCAACAGAATTTGGACGTTCGCGGCTTCATCGTTCGCAAAGAAGCGAAGCAACACGGTATGGGCCGTCAAGTCGAAGGTCCCGTCAAAGCTGGCATGACTGCGGTCATCGTCGAAGATGTTGTTACCAGCGTCGGAAGTGCTCTAAAGGCGGTCGAAGCGGCTCGCGAATTCGGATTGCAAGTCGATCGCATCTTAGCGGTCGTCGATCGGCTCGAAGGTGGCCGCGAGGCGATCGAAGCGGCTGGGCTTAAACTGCAGACGCTGGTGACGGTTCGCGAATTAATGAGTTAGATCAGGTTCAGCACGCTAACTCAGAAGTTGACCCGCTCGAGTTGGCATGCGAAAACTGGACTGACATGCTAGAATTCTAACTAGTACAGTACAGATTACAGTGCGGATCGCGGTTGCAGTGCAGATTGTCGATCAGCTCGGTTCATTACTCAGGGGACGCGTTCATGCAGTGGCTTCGATTTCTACCTGTCGCGTTTTTGGCGATCGCTTCGTTTTCCCCAGTCGCGTCAGGGCAAGATGCTACTGTAACTAAGGAAGAGCCCAAGCCGGCGACCGCTGCCAAGAAAGCGGACAAGCCCAAGTTTGTGCGAGTTGCGAAAGACGACAAGAAGAAGCCGCTAGCTCTGCAAACCGCTGTCGTCAAATACAAATCGGATTCAAAAGAATCTGAGGGTGTCGAAGTGACTTTGATCGGTGCTGTTCACATCGCCGAAAAAGCGTACTACGAAGACTTGAATGCGATGTTCAAGGGTTACGACGCGTTGCTCTACGAAATGGTCGCTCCGCCAGATGCTGTTCCGAAGCCGAACGAGCGCGGAAGCAGTCCGATCAGCTCCGTGCAAGTCGGGATGAAGGACATGTTGGAGTTGTCGTTTCAGCTGGATGAGGTCGATTACAGCGCAGGGAATTTTGTTCACGCGGACATGACGCCCGAAGAGATGTTCGAAAGTATGAACCGACGCAAAGAAAGCGTTTTCAAGATGTTGTTGCGTTCAGTGGGTTCCGGGTTAGCGATGCAAGGCGCGGGTCAAGCGAACGACCTGGATGTGTTGTCCGCCATGGTGTCCGACGATCGGGCTCGCAAGCTGAAGCGTGCTATGGCTGAACAGTTCGAGAAGATGGATGGTCAGATGGCTGCGTTGCAAGGCGACGACGGACGCAGCACTTTGATAACGGAACGCAACGCGAAAGCTTTTCAAGTGCTCAGCGAACAGATCAAAGCCGGCAAGAAAAAGATCGGCATCTTCTACGGCGCAGGGCACTTGGAAGACATGAACCAGCGGTTGATCGACGAGTTTAGTATGCAGCCGGTTGAGACGAAGTGGATGGACGCTTGGGATCTGAAGTAGTTTCACGCATGATCGTTAGACCATCGTTAATGATCGGAACAAAGCAGCGCGGTTTCGAGCCACGATTTCCAATGCTCGATCTGTGTCGCGTCGAGCGAATTCTCGTGCTTGCCGAACGAAACTTGGCGATTGCCGGCTGGCCAAACAAGCATCGCTTCGAACAGACCGCTTTCGTCGACGACTAAACGCAGTTGCAGCGGGTCTTGCGGCGATCGGTTCGGAAATGCTTCAGCGGGTTTGATCGCCCCCAGTCGATGCCAAGTATCGCCGCCCATGCGAGTGCTTTCGATCAATTGCAATGTCCCGACGCTTGCAAGTTGATCGCCGCGGAGGTTCTTCGAAATGGTCGCGGGCAACGAAGTCGCTTTCGGCAGCAGCACGCGCGGGCTGCCCTTGCCAGTGTTAGGGTCCATCGCAAGCAACCCGAAGTCGTATGCGGTGGAGGTGATCGCATGCGGCACTTTCGAAGTTGCCGATTCGAGCGAACCGAGGTATCGCGACTGCAAAGCTGCGCCGCGAGCGATGTCGGATTTTTCGATCAACGTTGGGACGGAAGCCTGCGGCAGAAGATTGCGAACAAGTTCCTGTAGCGGCCGCATGTGCATCATCGAACCGGCAAGTAGCACTTCGTCGATTTCTCCGATTTCCGTTTGAGCCACTGTGCAAGCGCCGTGAATCATCTTTGTCATCGATTCACTCAGCGCTGGCGCTAGCTTCATGAAACCGACTTGTGTAACCGCTTGCTCGATCGTCTTGCCTAACCATTCGAATCTTACATCCACTTTCGGTGATCGCGTCAAGCGATCCATCGACAATTCAATTGTCCGTTGCAAGCGCGTGGCGGCCGCGACGTCTTCGCGGATCGCTTTACCGGTAAGTTCCAGCAACTGTTGCGAGAAGAAACTGGCCAGAGAACTTTGCCACAAGAGTGAACCGAGTTGCCAGTCGCCGCAACTGCCGAGCGATTGCACAATTGTGCCTTCAGCGCGAATAACACTGGCTTCGATCCCAGTGCCGCCTAAGTGAACAACCAATAACTTGCGAGGTTTCGGTTCAGTGTGCGTCGTGAACTTCGATTGCACCTCGACCCAGGACAGCGCGACGGCCAGCGGTTTGTCGAGCAACTGCAGTAGTTCGATGCCTGCGATCTGGCAAGCGACTTGGATTGCGCGTCGATGCATCTGATCGTAACAACTTGGCACCGTCACCACCGCGTGCGTTGTATTCGGGAACGTTCCGCGCGCCGATGTCATTAACTGCTGCAAAATCGCACCGAGCAAGACTTCCGGCGTAGCCTTGCGACCACCCAGCGTTCGCGAAATTTCTTTCGAACCGATCCAACGCTGCAAACTGTGGAAGATCCGTTCGGGTTGTGTCATCCGCATCTCCGACGCATCGCTACCGACTTTGATATGCTCGCCGTCGCTCCACAACATGTTGCGCAAATGCATGCCGCTGCACGAACGCGGCTCGAAAATCTGTGGCATGCCCTGCGGATCGCAATACGCGATCGTTGAAGCCAGCATGCCGAGATCGATCGCAACAGGTTGGATCTTAGTTGCGAAAGTCGATGTCTTGGTCGAGATGCTGGTGCTCTGCTCGCCCATCAGCCGACCGATGCCTTTCGCGAATGTCGAACCAGCGACCGAAGTGCCGCTGGGCTTTGCAAAGGATGGCGAGGGAGATTGTGGCGGGATCAAGTGCAGGTGTTGCAGAACGTTGAACAGCTCCGCTGCGTTGGCAAAGCGATCATCGGGATTCTTTGCGACCAAGCGTTGGAAGATCGCGTCCAGTCGCAAGTCCACGTCGCTGCGCACTTCGTAAAGCGCTGGCGGTTTCTGACGCAGTTGAGCGAGCGCGACTTGCATCTGTTCGCCGCTGAACATCGTGCGACCTGCGATCATATAAAACAGCGTCGCGCCCAGACTGTACAAATCGCTGCGCCCGTCGACCGAGTCCGGATGTTCGACTTGCTCGGGCGACATATACTCCGGGGTGCCCATGAACATCTTTTTGGCGGACGCGTTTTCGACGGTCGTTTTGTTGAACGTCGCCAAGCCGAAGTCGAGAATCTTCAGCCGACCGTCGTTGGTCAGCATCATGTTGGCGGGTTTGATGTCGCGATGCACAATACCCATACGATGCGCGTAATCAAGCGCGTCGGCAGCTTGGTACAACACATGCACAACATCGGCAGTCGAAAGTGGTCCCAAATTCGCGACGCGGCGCGAAAGCATTTCGCCTTCGACCAACTCCATAACGAGAAAGTGAACACCGTTTTGGCTGCCCGCGTCAAACGCTGTGACGATGTTTGGGTGCATCAATTTTGCAACTGCGCGAATCTCGTGAAAGAACCGCTCGAGCAGTTGAGGATTGTCAGCGATGTTGCGGCTGAGAATTTTGACTGCGACAAGACGATTCATCGTTCGATGCTCGGCTCGAAACACCTCGCCCATGCCGCCCGCACCGATTCGGTCCAGCAACAGATACTCGCCCAGCAGCCCGACGGGACCAGAATTGTGCGGCAAGTCCTCGTTGACGACAAATTCCCTGTCATCGATGTCTCCAATGCCGGACAGACGCGTCAATTCTTCCTGACGCGGTCGTTTCGGTTCTTTTGGAGCGGAGTCGGACATGTCATGTCTTGGATTCGAAGGGGTACGTTGCGATTCCCTATTTTAGACACGCTTGGTTACAATGTCTGCTGATTACAGCGTGCAAGGGCGTGCTAAAGTACCCATAGAGCAATTTTGCGCTGTCGAATACCCCCGCCATCGCTCCAACCCCCAAAATCCCACCTCCCAACCCTGGCGAGTTTCCGAAGATGCAAATGTTAGCGATAGTCGCTTGTTCAGCCGCCGTGCTCACGATCGCCTACTTTACTTATGGTCGGTTGTTGACGCGGTTGTTCCAATTGGATGACAAGACGCCTACGCCAGCGATCACAATGCACGACAACCTGGATTATGTTGCTTGCGATACCGCTCCGTTGCTCAGCCAGCATTTTTCGGCGATCGCGGCGGCGGGGCCGATCGTGGGGCCCATTCTTGCCGGAGTTGCTTTTGGTTGGCTGCCGGCGCTGATCTGGATTTTGGTGGGTTCGATTTTCATCGGCGGCGTCCACGATTTCTCAGCTCTGGTAGCTTCAATTCGGCACCGCGCTTCGTCAATCATCGAAGTCGTTCGTATTCACATCAGCACCCGAGCTTATCTGCTGTTTCTAGTCTTCGTGTGGTTGGCTTTGGTTTACATCGTTGTCGCGTTTACGGATATCACCGCCACGATGTTCGTAGGTGCACTCGATTTGACCTCCGGCAAGCCATATCCATCGATTGCTGACGCGCAGGCCGATCCAAAAGCTCAGATGCTGGTGCAATCGGGCGGCACCGCAACTTCATCGCTGATCTATCTGGTGTTGCCGATCATCATGGGATTGTTGGTCAAGTCGCGGAAGCTTTCGATGACCGCAGCCACTTGGATCTTCCTTCCGTTAGTTGTATTAGCGATTCTTGTCGGGCCCTACATTCCATTGAACGTTGACCAGATAATCCAGCGACTCTACCCTGAGCTATCGAATGCAGACGCGGCCCGTTATGCGGTTCGAGCTTGGGATGTGTTCCTGTTGTCGTACTGTGCGATCGCTTCGGTGACACCGATGTGGTTGTTGTTGCAGCCGCGCGGACAGCTCGGCGGATACTTTCTTTACGCAGCCCTCGGTGCCGGCGCGCTCGGCATCGTGCTTGGCGGTCAAGAAATCCAACAACCACAGTTCAAAGGTTGGGTCGATCCCGTTAGCGGCGCAGCGCTGTTTCCAATTCTCTTCATCACAATCGCTTGCGGTGCCTGTTCAGGTTTCCATTCGCTAATTTGCTCTGGTACGACTTCGAAGCAACTGAAGACCGAAGGCAGCGCGAAACCAATCGGCTACGGCGCGATGCTGTTGGAAGCGATGGTGGCGATCGTTTCACTGTGCTGCGTTATGCTTCTGCCGATCGGATCCGATTTGACGAAAGCGAGTCCGAACTTTATTTATGCAAACGGTATCGGCACGTTTATGGAAAATCTCGGTTTCGCACGCACGATCGGTGTCGCGTTCGCGCTGATGGCTTTCAACACTTTCGTTTATGACACGTTGGACGTTTGCACGCGACTGGGGCGGTTCATCATTCAGGAATTAACCGGTTGGCGCAGTTCGGGTGGGCGTTGGTTGGGTACTTTGCTGACCGCAGGCGTGCCGGTCTTCTTCGTCATGCGTCAATCGCTCGACGCGAACGGTAATGCAATTCCAGTTTGGAAGACGTTTTGGAGTCTGTTCGGCGCGAGCAACCAGTTGCTGGCAGCCCTCACGCTGCTGGGAGTTACCGTTTGGTTATGGCGCACGCGCCGCACGGCTTGGGTTTGGGTCGTAACCGGAATTCCAGCAGCCTTCATGTACGCAATGAGCGCGTGGGCATTGACGAGTATCATTCAAACTCAATTTGCTAGCGGCAAGTACAACGATCCAGTCGCTTGGATCGCTGTCGTGCTCATGGTCCTCGCTATCCTGATGCTTTTCGAAGCCGTGTTGGCTCTGTTCCGAACGGACCAACCGACGACTTCAACACCGGCACTTGCGACTGCTTAGCATTTCAATGAAATACACTCAGGCATCAAAGCGGTAGCCGACACCATGCACGGTTTGAATGATCTTAGGCTGCTTGGAGTCCAGTTCGATGCGTTTGCGAAGCTGGGAGATATGTTGGTCGAGCGTTCTACTGCTGGGAAAATATTCTTGTCGCCAAGCGTGATTCATCAGCGTTTGACGATCGATCACTTCGCCAGCGTGTTGAAATAGGATCGCGAGGATTTTTACTTCGCGCAAACTCAAGTCGATCGTTTCTTCGTTCCGCCGCGCTCGCAGTTCCCGTGGGATGATCTCCAGGTCGCCCATCATGAATCGCTCGGGCAATTCATCAGGACCCTGCGCTGGGTAATCCTTCAAGCAGCGACGCGCGACGGCGCGGACCCTAGCGACCACTTCCTTCACGCCAAAAGGCTTGACGATGTAATCATCTGCGCCCAGCTCAAGTCCAACAACTTTGTCGACTTCTTCACCTTTGGCGGTGAGGAAGATAATCGGCACACGCGAATCGAGCGAACGAATGCGGCGGCAAACTTCGTAGCCATTTAGGCCGGGCATCATCACGTCCAAGCAAACGAAGTCGGGACGATGTTGCTGAAACACATCCCACGCTTGGCGACCATCGGCAGCCGCGATCGCCGTTAGTCCTTCGTCGCGAAGCACGTCGAGCAACCCGCGACGTGTGATTGCATCATCTTCGGCGACTAATACCACCATTCGCATTTTGTGCCTGGCTGTTTCTTAAACTCGATTGTTGCGCCGAATAATTGTCCACGTAGATCGTAATCGTACCACTTCATGGAGGCGGGGCGACAGTATCGGTTGCAACGAATGTTCCACCACTGATACGAGCTTCGCGGCTTTCCGAGGCTGTGCAGGGCGGAAGCGCATTTAGAATTTGCTCGCGCACTTTTCGTGATATAGGTTTCCAATGCGGGACACTGTTAAGATTACTTGGCAACCTCTCAAGAGATTCGCATGTTCGACTCCGGTGTACGCATGGGGCTTTCGATCGGAACGGCACAGGATTTCTCATGACCACGACTCAGAGCAGCATCAGCTTGGAAGACGTGTTGGCATCGGCTCAACTGCCGGCTCTGCCACAAACGGCGATTCGACTACTTGAGTTGTCGCAAGACGCCAGCAACGGTCCCGCTGAATTCGCCAAGCCGATTGAAGCGGACGCAGGTTTGATGGGGCAAGTGCTGCGTTTTGTGAATTCAAGCTATTTTGGATTCGCGCGCGAGATCGCCAGCGTTCGTCAAGCGCTGTCGCTGGTCGGGGTGCGCACAATCAAGAATTTTGCGCTGTGGAGCGCCGTGTTCAGTCTCATTCCAAATCCGAAGTTCGGTCCGTTCGATCTGAAAAACCTCTGGCAAGATTCGCTGCGCCGCGCCGTATTCTCAAGAATGCTTGGTCGCCTACTAAAGTTGCCGAACAGTGAAGACCTGTTCGCCGCCGCGCTGCTGCAAGACATGGCCATTCCACTGCTGCTCAAGGAATTGCCTGAGCAATACGAAGCACTGGTTGAACGTCGTGGAATCGAACACGTTCGCTTGTCGCATCTCGAGCGCGAAGTTTTTGGATGGGATCACGCTCAAGCTGCAGCGGCGCTGTGCCGAAATTGGAAACTTCCCGAAGAGTTCGCATCGATTATCGAACGTCATACGGACTTCAGTCAGTTGATGAGCGGAGAGCCTCGGCGCGTCGACGCGGCTTGCGTAGCACTCGCTTCGTTGTTGCCCGCTTGCAAAGACGAACAATGGGAAGAGCGCGAGACGTTTATCGCAGGTTTAACTCAGTTGCTTCCAGCAGACAGTAGTCCGATCGCTGAATTGCTCAAGCAAGCCGATGCTGCCTTCGACGAGTTCGCGCCGCTGATGAATTTGCCTGTACCCGAAAAATCGCTCGTCAACTGGATCGAGTCCGATCCAAGCTGAACGTCGGCTGCCTGAACGTCGGCTAAGCGTCGCGCTTGCGAAGACGTTCTTGCAGTAGTTGCAATTGCGACGTCAGCTCCGTGACATCAAGGACTTGCAACTCACCATCCGTCGAGACGCTTTCGCCAAGCAACTCCTGCATGACCTGGATTTTTCCAGCTAAGCGACCCTCTTCTCGGCCCTCTTCTCGGCCTTCTTCGCGACCTTCTTCGCGGGCGGCTGCGAGCTTGCCTTTTTCGTCGCGGAGGAACTTCAGTCGGTCTTCGTAGTATTGCAACTCTTCGGGGGATTTCGAAATCATCTCTAGCACTCCTATGGCTTCGCGATACGGTTCTTCGTGCAAAATGTCGGCGAGCGCTTCAGCTTCCATTTCAGCAGCATGCTTGAAAAGATACAGCCACTTCTCAACTGCTGGCAACTCACGGATATTATCGCTCGACGGTTTGAACTTGGGTAGTTCGAAGATGTGAAATTGAAAGTCGGACGTCAGAGTTGTAAAGCAGCAAACGACTTGGAAACGATAGCGGAATGCGGGTTTGCATTTCGATATTGAACAGCCGTCCTAAACTGTCGCGAGCCAGAATATCGAGCACGATCAGTTTGTCTTCGGAGCGATCTTTGCCGACAATCGGATTGAGGATTTTGACCGCCACGACCGGGTCATCCAGCTGCAACAT
>JBGSJB010000054.1:0-2823 GCA_041742175.1 Pirellulaceae bacterium | reverse complement strand
GCCGTGATGATCCCAATCGCGATGATACAACTGAATGAACCGTACACCAAGCTCCGCTAGACGCCGCGCGAGCAAACAATTTGCAGCGAAAGATCCATCGCCACCCTTCGTACCATACATGTCCAAAATGTGTTGTGGTTCATCGCTGACATTCATCAGTTCCGGCACACTCGACTGCATCCGAAACGCCATCTCGTACTGACTGATTCGCGTCGCGATCTCCGCATCACCTCGGCTCGATTGCTCCAGTCGATTCAACGCCTGCACCGCTTCGACTACGTCGCGTTGCCGACCGGCATCCACACCAGCCGGATTGCTGACGTAAAGCACCGGATCGCCAGTGCTTCGAAATTCGACGCCCTGAAATCGACTGGGTAAGAACCCTGAATGCCATTGGCGAGCTGCGATGGGCTGCTTCTGCCCAAACTTGCCGGTCGAAACCATCACCACAAAGCCCGGCAAATTCTCGCACTCGCTGCCCAAACCGTATTGCAACCAGGAACCCATCGCTGGCCGTCCACCATTCATCGAACCTGTGTTCATGAACGTGTGCGCGGGATCATGATTGATGGCTTCCGTGAACAGCGAACGCACAATACAGATGTCATCCGCGCACCGCGCACCCAACTCCGGCCAGATCGTTCCGATCTCTTGTCCCGAAGTTCCCCAACGCTTAAAAGGATGTTGCGGTGCGAAGCACTTCAGTTGCTGACCTTGCAATTGAGCAATCTGCTGGCCCTTTGTAACCGACTCCGGCATCGGCTCGCCAGCCATCGCCGCCAGTTTCGGTTTGTAATCGAATGTATCGAGGTGGCTCATGCCACCAGCCATGTACAACCAGATGATTCGCTTGGCTTTCGGCGGAAAATGCAGCGGCTGAGTCGCGCCTGCACTCAGCACAGAACTTTGCGGCGAACTGCCATTCAAGCTTGCATCCTCACCCTTCGCACGGCGCCCCATTAAACTCGCCAGCGCCATCGCGCCGACGCTGACACCGGAGCGATTCAAAAATGTTCTGCGTGCGATTTCAGTTGGTAATTGCATCTTCAAGTCCTTCGGTTCGCATCAATAAAAATCGCATCAGTTGTGTGTAATGGTTTCATGCAAGTTCAACACGGCTCGCGTTACGCTGGTCCAAGCCGCCAGCTCCGCCGCATCGAACTTTGCATCCACCGCTTTGTCCCCCACAGCCAGCAGCTTCTTCGCTGACTCGAGTTCGCGTTGATACTGCTCGCGATGATTCTTCAGCAACCGCACTAGCACCTCGGACTCTTCTGGCCGTGGGGTGCGGTTTAATGCAGTTTGCATCATCCAAGCGGTGCGATCAGCATCGGAGTTCAGTTCCTGACTTAACACCCGCTCAGCGAAAACACTAGCGGCTTCGATATACGACGGATCATTGAGCAGAACAAGTGCTTGCAACGGAGTGTTCGAACGCGGACGATCCGCAGTGCATTCTTCCCGCGATGGCGCATCGAAGGCCAACAACGATGGATGCAAATACTGACGTTGCCAGTGCGTATAGAGACCGCGACGATACAGTTCGGCGTTCTTCCCGTTGGACCATTCGCGCTGCGGAAAATTCAGATAAGCCCAGTAGCCCGGCGGTTGATAAGGATTGACGCTCTTGCCGCCCACGTCGTCCACCAGCAAACCGCTGATCGCAAGCGCATTGTCGCGCACCATCTCCGCATCCAATCGGAACCGCGCTTGACGAGCCAACAGGCGATTGAACGGATCGCGCTCCATCAACTGCGAGTCAACTTCTGAAGACTGACGATAAGTGCCCGACATCACCATCGTCTTCATGATCTGCTTTATATTCCAATCGGACTCGACAAACTGCATTGCCAGCCAATCGAGCAACTCCGGATGGCTCGGCCACTGACCTTGCGAACCCAAATCATCCAGCCGCGCCGACAGCCCCGCTCCAAACAGCAGCTTCCACAGTCGATTGACGGTCACGCGCGCCGTCAACGGATTGTCGTGGCTGACAACCCAGTTCGCCAAGTCGAGTCGATTCAAGCGTCGACCAACGTCCGGCGAGCCGCCAAGCACCGCTGGAAAACCGGGCTCAACAATCTTTCCATTTTCATCCATCCAATTACCGCGATTCAGCACGCGAACCATTCGCGGTTCCACGCTTTTCGTCACCAGTGTGGTCGCGATCGAACGATTCAACGCATCCAACTGCTTCTGCAGTTTCGTCAATCGCTGGCGGTTCGGTTCGAGCGAAGGCGCGATCGAGCGAAAATGTGCTGCTAACTTGGTCGCTTCATCAGCCGAGCGTTCCACAACCGGCTTGCGAATAATTTCCAGCAACTCACTTGGCAACTCAGCTTGCGCGGTGATCGGTGGCGACACCGTCGTGACCGAGATCCGAAAGTGACCCAACGTGTGATGTGGGGTGTCGAGATTTTGATCAAGCCGAATCACTAATTGTTGTTTGTTTGACTCACCTCTTACTCCGTTCGTCTTCTCTGCAGTTTCAAAGATCGCAAAGTTCGCTTTGCCGACTTGTTCCATCACCGCCCAGCCCCAAGTCTTCCCTTTCGCATCCTTGTCGATCGCAGCCGCAGCCGCCCATTTCTTATAAGGGTTTTCGCCCGCAGCACCCGTCTGTTCGTAAGTCGCTGATGCGTTCTTCAATTCGATCGTTCGTTCGGCCGCGCTCTCGGCGGCGCCAGATGACTGAGGATCAACCGGCTTCGAGCTGATTCGCAATTCACTTAACACAAAGTTACCGTTGCCAGCGCGACCGGGTCCTTTCTTTGGCAGCGAATCGTGCGGCAAGACTTCGATTCGAAAAGCGGTGATGCCCAA
>JBGSJB010000053.1:0-5232 GCA_041742175.1 Pirellulaceae bacterium | reverse complement strand
CCAAGGGCGAACCGCTTCCACAAGTCAGCATTCTCACCACTAAAGGTGAAATTGTTTTTGAATTGTTCGAGAATCAAGCACCCGAGGCGGTTGCAAATTTCATCTCCTTGGTTGAGCAGGGATTCTACGACGGTCATCAGTTCCACCGCGTCCTTGAGCACTTCATGGCGCAAACGGGTTGCCCTGAAGGTGACGGAACGGGCGGTCCAGGATATTCAGTCCGTGGCGAAGCGAAGAAGCCCAACGCGCGCAAGTTCTTTCGAGGTTCGCTTGGCGTTGCGCTCGCCGGCGGCAATCCTGACAGCGGCGGATCGCAGTTCTTTATCTGCTTCCTTCCAGTCGTTAACTTAAACGGCGAGTACACTGCGTTCGGTCGCGTTGTGTCCGGTATCGAAGTCCTCGGTTGCTTGACTAAATTCGACCCCGAAGCCAAGAAGGAAGATGGCGACATTCCTCCAATCCTTGACGAGATTATTGAAGCGAAAGTCGTTCGAAAACGCGATCATGAATACAAGCCAAACAAGTTGCCCGAACCAGGGCACGAAGGGCACAATCACCAAGGCCACAACCATGCAGAACAGCGCGTGCAACAGCAGCAGTAGCGGTTAAGGCTGCTGACCTCGCTTCCAAGTTCCTAGGCAAGCGCCCTCTATTGTTATTGCAGTAAAGTTCATGACAGCACTTCGCGTTTTATCTTCGTTCGTATTGGTTTGCATGCTCTGTTCCGTTGGCTGCGTTCCGAAACCCGAGAACGCTCTCGTTGTCTACTCAGCCGCGGATCGCGAATTTGCTGAACCGATTCTGGCGGCGTACCAACGTCGTCATGAAGGTACGGAAGTAGTCTCGCAGTTCGACGTCGAGTCAACCAAGACAGTGGGACTTGTCACACGTATCGAGTCCGAGAGTGCTCGCCCCCGCTGCGATGTCTTTTGGAACAACGAAATCATGCACACATTGCGGCTGGAGTCTGCAGGCTTACTCGCACCCGTTCAGTGGGACATACCCAACGACTGGCCCACTTCGATGCGCAGCAAACAGGGCCGCTGGGTTGGCTTCGGCGCGCGAGCTCGCGTGCTGCTGGTGAACCGAGATTTACTACCAGCCAGCGGCGAGCGGCCCACCTCTGTGCTCGACCTCGCGAATCCGCAATGGAAAGATCGCTGTGGAGTTGCGTCACCCCTGTTCGGAACCACCGCCACTCACTTCACCGTACTTGTCGACAAACTTGGCCCGCAGAAATCTGCCGAGTTTTTTTCGAAAGTAAAACAAAATGCGGTGGTTCTGTCAGGCAACAAACAGGTCGCGCAGGCGGTCTCTTCGGGACAAATTGCGTTCGGATTAACCGATACCGATGATGCACTCATCGAACTCGATAGCGGATTACCGGTTGAAATCATTTACCCGGACCAGGCTCCCGAACAACTCGGTACACTTCTGATTCCCAATACGGTAGCGGTCATCAAAAACTGCCCGCATCCAGTCGCCGCAAAGTCGCTCGCGAACTACTTGCTGTCCGAAGACACTGAAGGACGGCTAGCGATGGGCAGTAGCGGTCAATTTCCCATCCGTCCAAATCATCCTCAAAAGTCGCGAGCCAATTCAAGCGAACCGATTCGTCCGATGGAAGTCGACTTTGAGAAAGCTGCGGAACTGTGGCCCGCTACTTCTCAACAACTCAGTGAGATCTTTGCGAAGTGAAGCGTAACCGTCTGAGGCCAAGCAACGTTGCTCTAGCAACTATGGGCTAGCGACTGGGAGCTATCGACTGGGAGCTCGGACGACGTTTTCAAGCAACATGTAGTTGACGTTTTGGAA
This sequence comes from Pirellulaceae bacterium, assembly GCA_041742175.1. Lineage (GTDB taxonomy): Bacteria > Planctomycetota > Planctomycetia > Pirellulales > Pirellulaceae > Aureliella. The sequence continues at coordinate 3,417 of JBGSJB010000053.1, read as the reverse complement.
CTCAGTTATCTTGCCCGATAGAATCCACTCGCTGTCCGTTGCGTCATCGCGGCAAGCTTGGAAGACGCGCTGCGCGGCCAAGTTTGCGAGAGCATCAAGTGTCCGACCGTCATCAAACTCGATCACAAGTCGCTCGCCTGCGACGCGACACTTAGCACGCTTGGACTCGATCCGAGCGCCTTCACGAAGCAGCAATTCCTTCGCCGTTTTTTGTCCCTTCGTCTGCACCGCTGGAGCATCTTCGACAGCAGACAAGTTCGAAGCGACACCAGCGGCCACAATCGCCAAGACCAACCAGGCAAGGCGCGAGCTTGCACAAGCACGAATTACAGAAAACAGACGCATTCCAACTACCTTGTTTTTATCAGCTCTCACTTCTTTATACTTTTCGGTAGCACCATCGCATGCAAACAGATCACGCCACCCGATGTTAGCAATACCCAACCCAACCAACTCGGCGGCTTCACACTCTTCCGCGGCGACGGATGTACGTTCATGTAAAGTGAAGTACTGAAGTCTTGTGAAGCGATCTGCGAATTTTTGGCCATTCGCGCCAGAGCCCGCGTGCTCGACTCATTCAGTACAAACGACTCGACCATTCGAAACTGAATTCCCAATAGGCACAGCAAAACGCCGATCATAAAGTAACGGTTTCGATCGAATTCCATCGAATGGACTCCGCAACATGGTTCAACACGGATTCAGATTAGGCCTCATCACTCCCAATCGAACCATCCCAGCGCGTTCGGCTAGCAATTCCACGAAACAGCGGGCTGCGACAATCGCAACGACTTTTCAGCTTCCGGGAAAAACCACCTTCAGTCACTCGCAGCATTCGCAATATTAGGGCAGCATGCAAAATTCGGAAGCCAACGCTCTCTATTCCAATCAGCAGTTCCAGCGTTGGACGGCGCTTACTTCGATCGCCTTGATCGCCGTTACCTGGCGACTTTGGACGCCACAGACAGTCTTTCCGCAAGTCCCTGCGCTGGAGATTCTTCGCTCAGCGCCGGGTTGGTTGGACTGGGTAGCGATCGGCGGAGTTGTACTTAGCCTCATTGCGATCGCGATCCTGAGTCAAACACCATGGGTTGCGATTGCTTGTGGACTATTGCTGAGTTGTCTGTTGGTTCTCTTCAGCCTCGATCAACATCGCTTTCAGCCCTGGGCCTACGAGCTTGCCTTGTTTGCGATCGTGTGGGCGACCTACCGCGATGATCGGAGATTGCAATGCATGCGCTGGCTATTGATCAGCATCTACGCCTATTCAGCGCTCGGCAAACTCGACTTCGAATTCTTACATACGGTGGGACAGCAGATGCTTAGCGTCGTGCTGAGTTCCGTAGGCGTTGAGGCTAGCAGGCTACCCGACACCGTGCGTTTAATCATTGTTGCAACATTCCCGCTCGCCGAGCTTGCGGTCGCTGTCGGCTTAGCGCTCGGAACGAAATGGAGGCGGGTGCAACGCATTTCCGGTTGCATCGCAATCTTATTGCACATCGGTCTCATCGTCGTACTTGGGCCGTTTGGGTTGAACCATCGCTTGGGTGTTTTAGTCTGGAACGCGCAGGTCGCCATCCAAGCCTATTGGCTTTTCGTTGCCAAACAACGAGCTGCGCCGTCGCCTGGGTCGCTTCTCTGGCCGCTGCACTGGCGCGAGCGATTTGGTTTCGGAGTTATCGTCGCGGCTATGATTTTGCCGACTACTGAACGAAGCGGGTTTTGGGACCACTGGCCAAGTTGGGCCCTGTACGCCCCGCATAGCAGCCGAGTGAAAATAGAAGTTACGGCTGCAGCAGTGAAAAAACTTCCCGAATCCCTGCGCCCCTTAGTCGCTGAACCGATGCTGGATGAAAATCAGATTGCCGTTTGGCGCGACGTACCTATCGGCGTTTGGTCTCTCGCAACTCTCGACACGCCGATCTACCCGCAAGCCCGCTTTCAACTCGGTGTAGCTGAACGAATTGCTGCCGACGTCGATTCCGACTTCCAATTGCGAGTTACTGTACTCGGAACCGCCTCGCGCTGGAGCGGCTTGCGGCGCGAAGAATCGTTCACTTCGCGACAACAACTTCTGAATGCGAGCAAGCGATACTGGTTGAATTCATTGCCGCGAATGGCAATACGCTAAGTTTAAGAAATGTTAAGTTAATTCCAGTGCATTGTGATCCACCATCGGTTTTCCACCTCCACACGTTACAAGGTAGTCTGCGTAAAACCTTAAAGAGTTTCGCTGAGTTACGTTTTCGCAACCTTCATTTTGGCTTCGGAACTTCAAGCCAGCATGCGAGTTTAAGGCTGTGATCTCGCCACCCAAGGTTGGCACCTCAGGTTTGGTATTTCAGATCTGGGCTCACAGTACTTCGCGAATTCTCAGCATGTTGGAATTTCAATTAACCCCCGACTCGATTAGTACAGTCCCGTTTTGGCTGACCGCACTGCTCGCGCTATCTTCGGTGTTGTCGTTGATCAGCCTCATACAACTTTCCCAAACCCGCCTCCGGCAGTCTTCAGGATTTGATCGACTTTGTCGAGGTTTACTGGCTGTACTTGCCACCCTTCAGGCGTTTACCTGGCAACTCTACTTCTACCGTGAATCACACGACACGGTTCCTCTCTGGGGCTTCGTATCAGCCTTGATCGTTGGCATCGTCATTTGGCGTTTGGGAGCGCGCGAACGATCGTCGAGTACGCAATCGATGCATCGCTTGACGTATGTTTTCGTGGCTATCTCCGTTATTCAATTGGCGGGTTTTGCCCAAGCAACAAAGCAGTTCAGCCAGTTGACTCCAGGCATCAATGCTCCCGAGCCCGGTTGTGTTCTGGATAAAGCATCGGTCGCCGGCGTGACCGACGGCGGTACGAAGATTCGTTTGGCGATGCGCAGCTTGACTAATGAAGAATACGAAACGTTTCTAGCCAGGACTCAAAAATCGATGGCGGAGTTGTCTGCCAAGGCGATGCTACGCGAGCCGCCGTACTTGCATTCAAATTGTCATGGATGGGTTTTTACCGGCGGTGAGCATCTGGTCCGCGGCGAGGACGTCCAGCTAATCCTTAATGACAATGGATATGCTCAGGTTCAGAAACCTGAACCAAGTGACATCGCAATCTATCGAGACGACAGCGGCGCAATCACGCATACGGGACTAGTTCGAGGAAATCTTGGTGAGTCCACAATGGTCGAAAGCAAATGGGGAATCGGAGCTATCTACCTGCACGTTGCTGACGAGCAACCTTACGGCAAGAACATCGAATACTACCGCACGACTCGCGGTTCACACCTCATCGAGACCGTCGCAATCAACCGCAAAAACTCCGAACACGGGGCCAAGCTTGTCGCCAGGCAAGCACCTCAAAATTCTAAGAACGGTCTCACGCACTAGTGCTTGTAAAAAGGGTTGATCGTGTTTGGGT
>JBGSJB010000052.1:0-29570 GCA_041742175.1 Pirellulaceae bacterium | reverse complement strand
TAGCGCGTTTCCAGAGCGTTTCTACCAGACTGTTGTTGCGAACAACAGAATCCACTTCGCAGCCAATAATTTCTTCAACTACAATTTGACCAGCTTCGATGGAATGACTGTTACAGCGGTTGTGGGTGGCGAGAATTTCAGCGATTTCCAGAGTTATCAAGGCAAGTTGGCTTACGGCGCATACACACCTGCAAATGGACATGAGCTCTACTTCACTGATGGCACGACGACTTCGGGCCCATTTGACATCGCAAGCGGTGAGACTGGTTCCTATCCGTTTAACTTAGTTGAATCAGGTGGACTGCTGTACTTCCAAGCTTACACAAATGCCGAAGGGTATGAACTGTGGAGTTTCGACGGGGTATCACCTCAGATTGTTGAGGCTGCGACGCTGCCCGGAACACCGGGGCGCAGTCCTTACAACTTAGCAGACAGCCCGTTGGGGCTTTTCTACACAAGCTACACGCCTGACGGATTGACGCTTCAGTTGCTCAACCGCGACAGTTCAGTAGGTGAAGTGGGGCAAGTGCAACCGGTTCATCAGTTTCCGGCTGATATTTTTCAGTTTGATCCTGCCGTGTTGAACGGAGTCTTTACGGCGTTCACTCGCGACGGTGGGGTTAGTGTTATCGCGAAGCCTGCGCTAGTGCAAAGTCAAGTTGTGTCGCCGGGTTCGCAGAACTTGAGTATCAACTTTGATACGGTGCAGATTGTTGATGCGGGTGATTCGTTTGTTGGCAACGAAGGCGAAGTGGCTCGGTTCACGGGCAAAGTCGTTCGTCCGAACTCGACGACTGCGAATGTGACCTACTTCTGGGAAGTTCGACAAGGCAACAATCTGTTGTTTACATCACCAGCGGTGAATTTCCCTGCTGCGGAATCGGAGCGGACTGCGACGCTCAATTACACGCCGAAGGATAACGCACCTTACACGGTGACATTGGTCTTGCGAGATGGTTCGAGGCGCTATGAACAGGTAACGAACTTGAATGCAGTGACGACGCCACCGGCGTTTACCTTGCCTGCGGCACTCAGTGCCTTCGAAGGCCGAGTCTTCTCGCGCACGGTCAACTTTGTGGATCGTGGTCAGGATGCATGGCAGGCGACGATCGACTATGGCGATGGAACTGCGCCGCAAGTGCTAAGTATTACCGGCGCGAATCGTTCGATCAACATGGAGCACACTTATGCTGACGATGGTGTGTATCAGGTGACAGTAATGCTACGAGATGTTCAAGACCAATTGGAAACTGTAGCGACAACTGAGGTGACCGTTGCTCCGCTCACGACGTTGCAGAATGTCAGTGAAATCGAGTTGGTAGAAGGCGGAACGCTTTCACGCGTCGTCACGTTTGTTGACGGGCAGGACTCATGGGAGATCACTGTGGATTACGGTGATGGAACCCCGGTCGAAACGTTGACCAGCACGGTGTTACCAGCAGCACCATTTGTTCGTCGACTGTCGCTCAATCACGCTTACGCTGACAACGGACTCTATTCGGTATTGATTCGCGTAGTCGATCTTGATGACAACTCGACGGCGACACGATCCATTCCGATTAAGGTTACAAACAGCGCTCCAACGTTAACGATTGCTGCACCGACTGGCACAACGACAGAGGGTTTACCGTTGAGTTTCTCCGCAAGTGTGAATGATGTGGGGGCGGACCTGGGCACGGTCGAAGTGGAATGGGATTTCAGTTATGACGGCACGACGTTCCGAGTCGAAGATACTGGCAGCAGCGTCTCCAATGCGTTCGCAGATAACGGTAACTTTGTTGTTGCCGCTCGCGTTCGCGATAAGGATGGAGCGGTGTCCGCGGTGGTTACGCGATCGGTTGTCATTGCTAACGCGGCACCAGTTGTTGAATTAGGGCCAACCCGTCAAGGGTTCGAAGGTGACTTGATTCGGTTCGTGGGGAGTGAGGTTGCCAGCGACGTTACAGCTGATCCGTTGACATTTGGCTGGACAGTGCAGGATCCAGCTGGAAACATTGTTGTCAGATCGACGAACACATCGTTCAACTTCCGTATACCTGACAACTTGAACTACACCTTGACCGTCGTCGTGCGCGATGGTGATGGTGCAACCGTTGCCGATACATTGCAGATTGTCGGGGCGAATCTGGCGCCTGAGTCGTTGCAGTTGACAATGCCAACTGTGTTGCAAGAGGGTAAAGTCCTGGCGATTGATGCGGTCTATGTTGACAAGGGAGTCAACGATGTTGTCACGTATCGCTGGGAAGTTGTTTCCGATAACGGACAAGTGATTCCGATTCAGACCGGAACTGTGACGACAGCGGGAGTCGTTCCGCGCATGTCGTTACGGCTAACAGACAACGGCATTTATCGCGCGCAGCTCACGTTAAGCGATGGTGTGACGAGCAGTGTTGCCACGGGAGAGACGCGCGTCGTGAACGTCGCTCCGTCCACGGTGGCGATTGCAAATGTTCCGGCGCGAGCGGCTGGGTCGCTATTTGATGTAAACGGCACGTTCGCGGATTTAGGGTCCGACTCCTGGACCGGGTCGCTGTCGTTCGGCGCAGGGCTTGATTTCCCTGTAACGGTAACCAACAAAACTTATAGGGCGACTAATGTGCGGTTGCCATGGCCTGGCACCTACAGCGCGAAAGTGACGATCCAAGACGATGATGGTGGCGTTGGCACCGCGACACGAAATGTCGTCATGTCGCATGTCAATCGTCGTCCGGTATTGAACATTACGCCGGTCGTAAATTTGCCGCAGATCGTCTCGGGCCGCTCTGACCACTTGGGCAGCCGCATTGCACCTTTGCTGAACGGTCGCGTGAGCGATCCGGATGCGAATAGCAAACGCGGTATTGCTGTCGTGGGTGCTGAGCAAACGGCAGGTACGTGGCAGTACTCGTTGAATGGTGGCGAAGTTTGGACCGAGATTGGTGCCGTTTCCGCTGCGTCAGCTTTATTACTGCCTGACACTGCGTACGTAAGGTTTGTTTCCAACACCGGCTTTGTCGGTAATGCAACGATTGATTATCGAGCTTGGGATCAGTCAGCCGGTGATGTTGCTGGTCGCGTGAACTTGAATCGCGCCAACGCGATGGCAGCGAACTCGCCGGCTAGCGATGCGGTTGAGACGGCTACAGTGCGAGTCAATGCGCCTTCTGCATTTGCAAGTTTCGACAACACGCGAATGCCGGACATCGTTATGCCAGCCGCCACGTCAGAAAGGTACTATTTCAGTCCGCCGTCTGATGGCGCGCAAGGTGAGTCACAGCCCTCAATGAATATTTTAATGGCCGACGGTAACCCTCTGCCTGAGTGGATGTCGTTCGACGCTGCAACCGGACAACTGCAAGTATCGCCGTGGAACAAACATACTGGCGATTGGGAATTGAAGGTTGTGAAGACTTATCCCGATTCCGAAGTGATTACTCAGTTTGTTCGTGTTACGGTCAGCGAAAATGAAACGCCATGGACAAATCCGCTGGATGCGATCGACGTTAACGGAACCGGTGGAGTGACGCCGCTGGATGCTCTGTTGGTGATCAATGCGCTCAGCACTCGGCAGTACAGTCAGATTGACAAGGACGTCGACTTCCGACCAGCTTACTTGGATGTGAACGGTGACCGACAGATAACTCCGCTCGACGCATTGCTGGTCATCAATCGTCTGGTGAAGGATCGGTCGGGCAATTCGGAGCTCGCGCCACCAGCGTCGGTACCGATGACTTCCGAAGAGTCCCAAGCGATCGATTTCGCTTTCGCAGAAGGTGAGTTCGGTGTGGACTGGAATGCGATCAGTCAGTTTGAGATTGAGGTGCTCAAGAAGCGAAAGTCCTGATTCGCAGAGCTAGTACCGTAAAGTGTACGCTAGTACCGTAAAGTGTACGTTAGCGTTTGGTCAACGAATTTGATCAGATGCTAGCGCGCCGCGGGAGGCTGGTTGGAGCATCAAAGTGATGCTCGCAAGATGCTCATCTCAGCGACTTATCAGCAGACCAGAAAAGAAGTGGCGAATAGTCGAGTGGCCGTGCAAGTCGATTGGCGATTTTCCCGCCGACATCAGGATGAACTATGTTGAGAGGCAAGTACGCCATTCGAATCCGATGCATAAATCTATCGACCAGTCGCAAAAGGCGATCGTCTCAGGTCGCTGCGCGCAATTAATAACTTGCCAAATTCTGTTTTGGCTTGAAAGCCACGCGTGGCGACGCACGACGGTGAGGCTACGTAAGAGTGAGCATAAACCGCGGCGTGTCGTCGGCCTCGATCCCGCATAGAGCCTCTTTCACGGAAATTGAAGCTCGAGTGTCCTACTTACGGCCTCAAGCTGAGCAAAGAACTGCTTTCCAAGTCGACGAAGATCATTCGTCAGCTGCTGCACGTTAGGCGGCGGATTATCAAGCATCTTTCGGATCGTATTATGACGTTGCATAAGCGTCTCAATTTCGGCGTGTTGGCGGTTTGACAGTCGATCATCATCCAAAATCTGTCGGAGCTGAAAGCTGAAGTCCTTGAACAGCGCAGGGTCCTCCTTCGCGATTATTGACTTCGCAGTTTGCACAAAGTCTGCTGAAGCAAGTTCGGCTGGTGTACGCCCTGATCGCTCCTGAAACAGCTCCGACATGCGATCGACGAAACTCTCGAACTGCGCAACTTGTTTGGCGATGGCCTTGATCGTAACTCGTGCATCATGCTCGGCAGCGGTGCGGTCGCTGTAGGCGTAATTGCCCGCAGCTTGTGATCTCATCAAGCTAGCTAAGTCGACCGCTGGAATGCAGAAGCCGATGGACTCTTCTGAGGTAGACTTTGAAACCACGACTCCAATCACTCTTGCGTCCATACCAAATACCGGGCCGCCGGAGTTGCCGCTGTTTACTGCGAGCGATAGTTGGTAATGGTTATACCCATCGAGATCCGTTTCTGAGCTCAGGACTCCACGCGCGACTGCGTTGGGCAGAAGATTTGTACCTTTGAATAATCCGGGTGATCCTATAATTATCACGTCTTGCCCCCGTCGAAATGAGTGGGTTGTATCAATCTCGACGTTGGGGGCGTTGTAAGGAATTCGCAGCAAGGCTAGGTCTCTTTGCGGTTGCTCAGCAACGAGCTGCGCTGCAAACGGACCTCGGTTGCCGACGGGACCATCCGGAAAGAAAACCTTGATAGAATCCGCATCGCAATCTGCAATTACGTGGTAGTTGGTTGCAACCACTCCGTCGGCTACAGCGAACGCAGATCCGAAGCCGGTTGGCGTTGCGATCAAGGCGACTGATTCCTTTGTTCGCGTTACTAGATCCTCGGTTGAATATAGGTCGGCAGAGCCTTGCGGCTTTGTCGCTGCTGTTGGTGACACCGACTCTTGCGACTCTGATGACGAATTCGTCGATGGTGATGGCCTTTCACTACTTCCATCTGACGGCGCGGCCGTGGCTAGCGAGTTTTCCTGCTGGGAAGGCAGTTCGCCGACATTCCCTTGGTCGCGAAGCACCGTAATCAGCACAAGACCTAACAAGAGCAATGCCACAGCCACGCCACTGCTTACGCTTACGATGGCAGCGACTGGTACGTCGGTACGCGCATCTGTTTCCGAGCTCGATTTGTACGGAATCGACGGAGGTTGGGCGACTGACGGAACGTTTGCAGAGTTGATTTCCGCCGACCCGGAGTCACTCGCTTGAAGATCGAAGATGGACGGTATCTGTTCCGCGCGAATCCAACTAGTCGATTTTGTATCGCGCAGCAAGGAATTGCGGGTGATGGTCCCAAGCTGAGCTAACTTCTGAAGTTGTGAAAGCGAGAAAGGACCTAGTTCGCCGCGAGAAGTCTGAACGCGCCAGGCTTGTTTCGAACTCTGAGAACTCATCTTCGCAAACTCCTCGCATCATTTTGCGTATGTTCAAACTAACTTGGAACGTCAAATTCACTGCAATCGTTATCGCGCTTGGTAATAAACACCTGGACCATTTTGCTTGGCAATCTGACGTAGCGATTCGACGACTTCGTCCAAACCGATGCAGTCGATTCGAATGCGTTCTTTCGGTTTCACAAAATTTGCCCTAGTAATAGTGTCCACATGACTCGGATCAAACTCGCCATCACTCAACACAACGATGCGGTCTGGTTTGAGCTCGATAGCTCGCAGAATCGCTGCCAGCGGATCCGTGCCGCCATCTGCAGTCACAAAAGAATTGACCCACTTGAACATTGTGCCTTTGTTCTGCTTCGTCGCCTTCACGAGGCCCTTTAAGTTTGGATGTTGGTAGGGAACACTGTCAAAAAAGAACAACTGGAACGACTGCTTTGAATCGAGTTTCTCGATAGCTTCTCGGAGCGCAGCGATTACTCGTTCCAAGCGACCGGACATACTGCTGGACTTGTCGATGACAAAGACAATTGAGTTGGCTTTGCCCGCATCCAAAAAAGGATTGCTTGTCTCCAGCGATTGAGCTGTTGCTGTGGACGGTTCGCTGTATAGCGGAAAGACTCGCGCTCCCTTCGGCAACTCCTCGGGCAATTCCACGTCCAAATCTTCAGGCGGCTTTTCCGTTTCTGGCTTGTTCTTTACGTTAGGCGCTTCGACCTCAGTTGCCGTTGCCTCCGTCGGTTCTGCTTCAGTTTCTTTTGTAACGGGATCGTGCGGAGACTCAGAAGTATCACCCTGGGGCCTGTTTTGTTCCGCCTCGTTTCGAGGCGCCTGAATTGAGTCGGCGGGTTTCGACGCCTCACCAACCTTAGGTTTGTTTGCCTCCTCTCCGATAACCAATGTGTCAACTTCGCTTACAGACCCCGTGGCACTATCTGATGCCCCCGAAACCGCTTCTTCTTTGCGAATCAAAATCGCGATGACAATCAACAATCCCAGCACAAACAGAAGCAGAGCGACTAGGCCGCCAATCATCAATGCAGATTGATCGTTGCCATTTGCCGCTGAAGCGTGGGATTGTGTCGGACCAGATACAATCGGGGTTTTTTTCGGAAGTGGCGGTGGTACCGGTTTCACTTCAGGCACTCCAATTTCTACTGCACACGCGAGTCGGTCGATCCTGGGCTAAAGGGGATGTAGGGCAGGTTTGCAATCGGTTGTAATTCATACCTAAATCCTGCTTGAATCATCTTCGCCTTTAGGCTTGCAAATTCCGCGTGTGAGTCAGGCCATACGAACACCACGAAAACGTGAAAACTGTTAGAGCACGCTTGTAGGTACTCCAAAACTTTGCTGCCTTCGGATGACCACCCACGCGCCGACTTTGGAGCTGCATTGAAAGCGTTATCGCCTATTCGCCTTATTGAAAGATCCTCTTCGTTCAGGTCGGATAGTGCCGACACCGGTCCGGGCTGGGTCGTCAGAGCATAGACCTTGTTGTGACGAACGAAAATATACACTCTCTGTTTTGAACTTGTTTGAACTACTGGCAGTTTCAGAACCTCCATCTGATCGGACAGAGCTTCGTCGAGCGCTAGCGTGTCTTTCTCTAGCGCTGAACGCTCGGCTGTCAATTGCGCTCGAAACTCTTCCATCGATTGAACGATCTCGGCGTTAGTCTCCATTTGCTGAGCAAGCTGCTTCGAAACTTCAGCTTGCTCGCGAATCGTTTCATCGAGCTCTTTCTGCATCTGGTCGTTCTGTTTAATGAGATTTCGAATGGCTTGATCCTCGGGCAGCGGCTGGTTCTTGCGAAGCTCGACCAGTAGTTCGCTCAGCCTCGTGTGCGCCGATGTGAGCGTGCTGAGCTGACCGAGTACCTCGCGCGCTTCCGAAGCAGTCATCTGCACTTCATTCGACTTAACAGGTGTCGGTTCCTTGCTACGATTCTGGACCAAAATGGACAACAGAATTGCCATGAACATGATACCGCCAAATGCATTGCAAATTGTATCCAGGAATAGATCGAGACTTGTTGCTTGACCAGTTCGGCGACGTTTCATGGTGCGATCCCCATCTCGAAGCGCAACTGGAAGTTTGCATCTTGCTCCGCGACATCAAAGCCCCAAATCGCTCCGGCAGTGTCGAGGCTGTTCTTCACATCTTCAAAGTCTTCCACACCCGTAGGTTTGATTATCACGAAAACCTGCCTCGAATTCAGTGCCGTCTTACCCAACCAACTCGAGAACTGGGATTGTCGTGAGGATCCCGAAAACGTCTGCGTTTTCGCGGCACCAGAATCGGCGACGAGTATTTCGCCCCCTTCAAGTTTGACCAATACCACCGATCGCCCTTCCGTGGTTTCGTCCCGAAAGATCAGCGGCTTGTCAATTTCGAGCACTGCTGAATAACGTTCGATCTCCTTGCGCTTGTCCTGCAATCGTTTCATTTCATCGCGCTCAGCCTCAGCTGCCTGCCCTTGCGCAAGCAACTGCTCCTCAATCTTTTTTGCTTCGACGAGGCTTTGCTTGATGTCTTCCAAGTCCTGTTCAACTCGCGCGGTCCGTTGTTCGAGCTGCTGCAGCCGTGTCTGAGCGTCCTTTAAGGCCTGCTCGCGATTAAAGCGATTCAAACCGCTTGAGGCACCTTGCGCCGAGCTAAGTGCGTCGAACTCGGCTTGCATCGTCTCGATGCCTTCTTTCAATGAAGCCAAAGAAGCAAGCAGCTCAGCTGATATACCTTCGCTCGAGGCTGCACTCGCATTCTCAACTGTCTGTGCCAATTCCAACGCCATGATCAGCGTAATCAATACGAATATACCTACCACCGACGTAATAATGTCCTGGAAAGCGAAAAACGAGACTGAGTTGGACGTTGCCTTTCTTCTTCCCACTTCCGTCTCCGTTAGATCTCGCGACTTTGTTCGAACGGCAAAATCTTGATGCGGCTCGTTACTTGCTTGAGGCAAAAGTCATTGCACTGATCCAAGAAACGTTCTTCGGCTGTCTTTTGACTCGTCATCCACAACTGAATTACCAGAGCGATACCCAGCGCGAGCAGCGTTGTCTCAAACGCGGTGCTCAAACCGCCCGTGATTTCCTTCAGCGATGCGACGATGCCTGAAACTTCTTTCTGGCTTTCAAGCAATTTGCTGAATGTCGCGATCGAGACTGACAAACCAAGTACGGTCCCGATGAAGCCGAGAACTGGAATCGCCCAGAGAAAGCCGTTGATGATGGCGAAGGAAGTTTCATGCGAAGATTCATCTTGTTCTCCGATCGACTTCAGCATGTCATCCACATCGGAGACTCGACCAAGATTCTTCAAATTCGAGATCGCAATCAGGATGCGATTGAACACAATGAACCTTTCGGGGTCCTCCGCGATCTCGTGAATACGTGTTGCGACGACGTCCACTGTCTGCGAACTGAGGACGAACGAATGACTATCCGGTACGATCGACTGTCTCAGGGCGCGCCGTTGAATTCGTAACTTCCGATCCTTTAAAATCAAAATCACCGCGCACCAGAACCCAAGAAAGATCGCTGCGTGTTGCGTCGGTCCTCGATCAAGCACCATCGCGCGAACTACTGATTCAGGACTGAAGAACAATCCCACCAAAACCAAGGTTGTAAGCAACATCGCAACCATACCAGCGAACCAAGTGTTCACTGACGTGCCACCATCGACGCGCAATCCAAACCATCCTTCTGGATCTGAGCGATAACAACTTAGGACTTCCTGCGCTGTGTCTTTAGACATTAGAAAACTATGCTTAATTCGTGAGGAGATAGACAGTTCTGAAAACGCCGGTATAGAGGAGAAGTGCAATCGTAAGGAAAAACAGAACCGACGTTAATACTTGAATACCGGCAAAAAGCCAAAACGACGACAAGCGTCGCACTGAGCGTAGCACGTTTTGCGGGGTTGGTGCATGTTTTAGTACCGCGACGTCGTTTGCGTAGCGAAGAAGCAGTATCCCGCAAAAAAGCCCGAAACCGCTAAACCAACCATTGGCCAAAAAGAACAGTAATCGCACTATTACCGATTGTCCTGATCCAATGGGCGCTACAACAAGCGTCACTAAGTTAAAGAGACAAAATATAAATGCGCTTCCGCAGCAAAATATTCCGATTATCGAAGTCGTGTAGATCCAGAAAACTCGGCTACGCAACTCTTCGCAGAAGACCTCATTCGAGTATTCGCTAAAAGACTCTGTTGGCTTTGCAGCTGATACCGATGCGGAGAGCCCTGCGAACCACTGGGGCTTAACTAGCTCTGCGGCTAACCACTCTGGCATGCCCTCTTTCCACACCAATGACTCGGTAGTCACACGACCGCTCGAAATCCACATTCGAATATTGGATTCCTCGACAGGGCCATGATTCTGGCCATCCATATGAACGTACCATTCGGCAGACTCTGCAGGCTGTGATCTCTTCTGCTCGGTAACCAATTCCGTAGTGGCCTGGATTATCGCCTTTTTGGGATAGAACTCCTCAAACTCTTCCGCTTTCCTCCACTCAATACCGTCAGGCGATAACTCATGCACGCGAGTGATTTGGCCGCGACGCACCAACTCCTTGGTCTTCTCACCGGACATAGGCCCGAGCACTCTGCCCTTGAAGCGAATGTAATAACGATCTTCCAAAACATCACCTCAGATTAAAACTGTCAAGTATTTCGATTTAGCTTGGTCGGCAACGGGTTTTTGCAGCGTTTCGTTCGCCTGGAGTCTCACTCCACATCGGTCGCCCAAAAGAACAATGGTCGTCCGAGTACAAATTGCGTTCGATCGCCGTTCAGTGTTCCGTTTCCATCTCGCACATTACCCGCGAACACAAGCGCCGCCGCGTCACTCGTGCTCAGTCGCTGTCGAATCATGAACAGCTTGCCGTTCGTCTTGGGCTGCTTTACCAAAAGCGCTTGATATTGATCGTCGACGTCACGCTGAATCGTACCGATCCAATGCAGTTTGCCAGCCACGATCGTTTGAAATGGAACGTCGATCGATTGCAAATCTTTTAACGTCCTACTTAGTGACGGGTTGATGCGCTCCGTTACCACCGATTCCAACTGCGCAGTAAACGGAGCTCGTTCAAACCAGCTTGCTCTGTTTTTCGTCTCACGCTGCGCAAGGAACACCAAGCCGTCCTTAAGTCTATCCGACATGAGTAAACTACCTTCGGAGGCGGAACGCAGCAGTTGCAATAGCAAGTGTTCCTTAACGCTTTGGTCAAGATCTTGCCGTTTAAAGATAATCTTGACTTGATCCAGAAAACGCTCTTCCCACTTGTTCAGATAATCCCGTCTCTGCAATCGGAGGCTCCCAAGTAGCTCGTTGTAGAACTTCTGTGGATCTTCGCGGATAGCCACGGTACCAGTAAGATTCTCTGTAGCGACGGTTCCGTCATCTGCACTGAGAACTTCGATGCCTTTGCCACCTTGGCTTTGCAGGCGGTCTTTGTTCTTGCGGTCGTTCACATAGGACGAGTAAGCGAAGAATCGCATCGGTGCCAGACCGCTGCGCGTGGGCGCTTCGAGCGTGAATAGGGAGGAACGTATGTCTTTGTCAAGTTCGGCAACCAGCTTATCCAATATTTCGCCGCGCTGCACAATCTTCTCGAATGAGCTCTTTAATGTCGGGACTGAATCTAAAACAGGATTCGACGCGATCGATTGTTCGAGCTCCGTGAGCTTCGAAAGCAGACCAGGGACAACCTCGGCATCGTGGGTGCGCAGATAAGCGGCAACAGCGTCGGTGAATTCATTCCACTCGGCAACCCGTTTCCAGTATTTGCTCTCGTTTGAAACCTCGGCAAACTCATTAGCGAGCGGTGACTTAGGCGCTTGAAAGCCGAAATTACCTAGCGCCTGCTCCAACGATTGGAGACTGCTCGCTTCGCGGACCAATTTAAGGGCGTTGAATTCGCTCTCTCGCGCAACCATCGCTTGACGCACCGACGCACGCAGTGAACTCGTCCTTTTATGTAAAGCATCAATCAAGACAGTTCCACCGCTGCCAGCTTTCGGAAATTTGCGACGCAGTTCGTCGATCAGTTGCAGAGCGCGCTCCAGCGAGGCATCGGGCAGCTCAACCAGATCCTTCGACTCCAGTCGATCCACATCCTGCGTGAGACGCGTCAACTCCACCCTCAGCTCTTGGAATTGCTGATTCTCTACAGCTCGATCATGTACTTCTCGCTTTTGCCTGACGCGAAACACTACTCCCTTTTCCGGTTCTGTAGACGCTAGCTTCTCAGCGTTAAGAAGGATCGAAAGATCGATTAGCGAGGGATCTTCATTGTCCGCCTGCTCCACATACTTCGCGAAGTTTGCAATCCGTTCTGCTTCCGTCTGTGCCCGACCCGCCAAGTCGCTGGCGATAGCACGAACCGCAGCGCTTTCCGCAACATGTGGCTTGCTAGTTACAAGCCCATCCATGTACTCCTGTGCTTCGGTAAGCTTGTTTCCTTCGAGCAACTGGTTAAGAGCAGTTACTGCGGTCTGCACCTCGCGCTCACGAATGCTGCGCCATTGCCAAACTCCGAAAGCGATCAATCCCAACACGGCGACTGCAACTACTGAAGCCACTCGCAGCACAGCTCGCCTTTTGCCCCGCAATTGCAATTCACTGAGTATGCTGCGATAACGCGATTCGAGTTTCAAGTCGAGCGGTTCGTTGAATCGTGTGGCGCTACTGTAAGCTTTTTGCAGTGACAAAATCGATTCGCTGCGATCAATGGCGACTTCGAGGTCTGCGATCGCTTGCAAGCGACTTTCCTCTTCGATGATCGCCGCGTCTTGCTGTTCCAACCAAAGTAGCGATGGCTCAGCGAGTTCAAGCACATCAGGCTGAGGTGGCTTCTTCATCTCTTCGACCAGAGCCAGCCACAAGCTGCGTTGCTCGCGGCACTGCGCCTCGTCGCTTGCACAAAAAGCATCGGACATTGCCGCTGCGATGACACACAGTTCGGCGCTTTGAGATGCGTATTCAAGTTGGTTCGAAGCGGCTCGTGCGTCCTTCACCAAGTCGGCTGGTGGCTGAATGCGCCACGTCTTACTGCTCAGCTCTTTCGCAAGCGCACGACAAACTTCGGCGTTATCCGCTTTGATAGCTGCTTCCAACTCAGCAGGTATTTCCCTCAAGCGAGCCTTTTCCCAGACTTCTACGTCTTCTGTCCATACTGGATTTGCTGAATCGACTTGGGCGATACGCCGTAAGATACGCAATCGCCAAGCGATGGGTGCTTTACCAATAGCCATCCGCCGATGTTGCCTCAGCAATTCCTCAAGGGGTTGCTCCTCGACGAGCGCTTCTTGCAGTTGCCGGACCGCATCGCGATTGAGCGCTCGCGGCAAAGGCACTTGAAAGAACTGAAGGATCTCGGACCAATCTTCAATTTCAGGAAAGTCCAACCGAGCGCACCATTCGATCAGATTCGGTCGCATGCTCGCTTGCTGGATCGCTTCGCTGCGCAGTCCTTTCCGTAACAGGTTGACGCACACCGCGAGCCGATCGTTAACTTGTCCGACTTCCAAACCGTAAGCCATCGCCAACGGCTCCATGGACTCGCCCGACACCCCGTCTTGGCGTTCCATCAGTTCGCGAATTCGATCTACAACAGATATGCTCATTTACCGCTTACTTACAGTTATCTCGAGTGCTTCACAGTGTTAATTTGCAGGGCCAAGTATAAACATGGTTCGTAGCTCAGTTGCATCAACCAGTTTGCCACCTTCAACTCGGCCCACGTACATAATCGTCCCGGTTTCAAATTCACGATCGGTGTTCGTTAGCGAATTAAGTTCCTGCTGTAGCGATGCGATTAGATCCTGGACCGTTTTAAGCCCGGAGGAGTAAGCCTGAAGGTGCGCTCGATTCGCGCGATCGTCCTGATACTCATTAAGTCTCGCAACTACTCGGCCGATGTTTTCAGTCAATTCTGCGAGTTGCTCCCGAAAAACCGGCACCGAAGCGCTCGACTTGGGTTCAACGGGTTTTTCAATCAGCAACTCCAACACCTGCGGTCGAGGAAGACCGGATTTGCGCAGTATGCTCTGCCATTCAGCGACAGCTT
Organism: Pirellulaceae bacterium; assembly: GCA_041742175.1. GTDB lineage: Bacteria > Planctomycetota > Planctomycetia > Pirellulales > Pirellulaceae > Aureliella. Next base: position 15,641 of record JBGSJB010000052.1, on the reverse strand, counting down.
TTGAAAGACTGCCCCAAGCATTCTTAATTCTGATCGCATGCTCGGTCAGTTCTACGTCTTTGAGCTCGATGTCGACGATGAGTTTCAGGGGCGTTATAGAGCATTCCAGATGTTTGATGTGGGGCGGACGATTCTGGGAAGTAAACGCCCCTGCAAAGTTGTAGGCAAGTCCATCATTTTTGTACGAGTAGCGAGCCTCTTTCGGCGGTATGTCGGTGAAATCCTCGATCTCAAGTCGCACGCAAACGTCGCCTTTAAGTAGCTTGGCCGCTTGAATCACACCAACGAGCGCCGAATCAGTTGGCAGCACAACCTCACTATCGATGGCTTTGCCTTGAAGTTCATCGAAGGTCGAATCAACGGGAGCAAGAGGGGCTATTTCGCTTTTGGCCTCAGAGGGAGCATTTGCCTGCATAGCGTCCTGGCTTACTTCGCCTACCGCTGTTTCGCTTAACTCACTAGTCTTTTGCCGCGTCTCACCCAAATCGATTCGAGGAAATGAGGACGACGGCGGTGCGAGTGAAGCGAGAACTGCGGGGTTGCTGGTTGAACGCAAGGAAAACATTACGAGTGAGATGATCAAACACAAAACACCGAATGCTCCAATTCCTATCGATGAAGGAACGAGATACTTTTGTGATTGAAAATCGGGGCCTGCATTTGGGTTACGACCAATTGCTGCGCGCGCTGATGGTGGAAGCGGCGGTGGCGTAGCTGTTGTTTTGCGTTGCGCTTGCGCCGCCGAAGCTGACATCACACGTTCAAGTCGCTTTGCATCGACAACTCGCTTGAGACTGATCTTGCATCCCTTTAGCACACCTTGCTTGTCCGCTTCGATCTGTCGCAAACCATCACAGAGTTCCAGCAGCGGCGGTTCATCCAACAGCAACGAATCTGCCTCGTCGTAGCGCCGCTCACGCAGCATCAACTCCACTTTCTCAAGCCGCATATTCGCGCTCTGCACTTCCACGTCATAAGCCTTCACGAACTCCCTCGCCAGCGATGGGAAATCGCTCGACCGAGCCGCAAACGCGGCATTCATCGTTCTGAGTTTCTCGTGTAAATGTCTCATATCGGAGCCCACGTTAACGCGCGCCTCCGGCAGTAGCGTCCGCGGTCCCTACACCGATCACATAGCGGATGCGTAGTTGATGCAGTTCATCGCTTTCACCAATAACTTCACCATCCTTCCGCAAGTAAATGATTGTCCCTGTATCATATTCCCGCTTTCCAGCCAGTATTTTGTCTAGCTCACCTCGTAGTACCTCAAGCGGTGCGGTGAGTTGTGCAAGTTGGTTGTCGTAAAACGAGATTAGTTGGAGCTGTTCAATCTCCTTACTTGAAGGATCACTTCCTATATCCTCTTTTTTCACGGAAAGCGTTTTTTTCAGGGCGTTCAGTGACTCATAAAATTCGCTTAATTGCGTGCGGAATGCTTCGATCGAGTCGGCCGAATCGGGACTGGCGGGCTTTCCGATCGGCAAGGCTTGTACGCCGAGATCTGCACTACGCTGGGGCAATTTCTTCAATAGCCGATTCAGTTCGCTCCAAGCTCCCTTAACTGTCTTTGCATTACCACTTAGAGTCGGATCCATCGGATCAACTTCAACATCAAACTCAGCTGGCTTTGCTGCAAGCTTCTTTATGTGACCAAGTTGCGGTTGTTCTTTGAGGTCAATCGTACCCGTCAGTTGTCTTTGTGTGTCAGATGTACTAAATAAATAACGAGAATGCTTGAAGCTGTAGCCTTCTGGCATGGGTGTATCGAGAGAAACAACAACTCTTCCTTCAAGAAGCTGCGCAAGCTTGATCTTTCCAGGAACGACAGAATCGGCACCCGATTGCGAAGCACTAGATGGAAGCGATTGATCGCGTGCCTTTTCCGGGGACGTGCTGATTTGCGGATTCGCGTCAGCAGCCACACTTTCTGACAATTTCGCTGACAAAGGTGGAACCTTCGATGCCTTTTCGGGGATGGTCGTTTCAGATTCTGATGCTGGTTGCGACAACTGATTGGGAGGGTCTGTCAAAGGTGATTCAGTTCCGTTTGAATCGACCGCATCTGAAGTTACGGGCGGCAAGGGGTCCGATTCAGCGGCGGATCTCTCCTTCGCAACATCTGCATCCGCATCTGAGTTGGCGGCTGCTTCTTTGCTTTCCGTTACGCTGTTACTAGAAAGTTCGCCGCTTATTGTCTTTGCGGATGTCGATTCGTCTTCCGCAGATGCAACTATCTGTTTGCGTTGAACTAGCAAGAACACAGTCGATATGAGCAAAAGAATTGCAACTAAAGAGAGACTAAGCATTGCCCATTTGAGTTTTTGCGTTGAAGGTGCGATGACTGGGGGAGTCTCGCTGTCCACTTTAAACTGGCTGTTGAGCGCGGGAGGAGCGGATGGAATACGTGCCAATTTCATCTCGGAAGCCGATTGCGATCTCCGCGATGGCTGCGCCGCTGGGGCGAGGTTGGATTGGTCGACATCGTAAAGTTCTTCCGCAACTTCAATTTGCGGGACCGACGGCTGCGGTTTGGCGGGCAGGCCTGCGGGGCGCGCGGATGAACTAGCGCCTGGGAGAGCGGTACCGTTGCGAGCGGCGCTCACATAGGAAGTGATGGCTGCGGGGGCGATCGGTGGTAAGGGCTTGGATAGATCGATGACCTTGCCACGGGCGGGGGCGAGTCGCGCGTCTTCGGTTCCAGCCAACACACAGCGAACTTTGCAATCTGCATCCGGGGGAAGGTTTGTAGCATAGGTTGAAAACGTCGCTTGCCAACGCTGCTCAACGGGTAGCAAAGCGATCGACTCGTTGATCATCGCAAGCAACTCGTTCGATTGAGCTAGTGAAAAGATGATCCACAGCGGCTTGCCGGTCGGCTGCGAGAAGACTTCGGCAACAACGCCGCCCCAACCAGCATCCGAGCATAGACCGCTCCATCGAAGGCAAACGCGTGCGGATTGATTCGACGCTGGTATGGCTGGACCAGTGCCGGGCGTTACGCATTGGCCATCCCATTGCGACCGCATCACTGCGGGCTGTGACATCACCCAAGCCGGGCCGGCTGGTACGAGGTCAGCGCCTTCGAGAACGACATGGTGAGCGAGTTTGTTCGTGCGCTGGCTATAGTCAACTCCGTAATCGGAAATGCGTGAGAGAATCGATAACGGGCGACCTCCGACATTGATACGCAGATGGCTGTAACTGATCGGGTTCTGCGATGCGTCTGGGTGACTCGGCGGGAACACATGGCGATAGGCGCTCAAAGATTCAAGTCGCGTGGCGAGATTCAGCGGCATGCCGGTCGTACTCAATACCGTGCAGAACCCGCGACTACCTTGCTTCAGTCCCTGCGCCGCCGAAGTGTACAGTAACTCAACACTCATCGCGAACTCCTTACGGGTTGGGCTTGTTGATAGTCGGAACCAAGCCGTTGGCCCAGCGACTGATCGCATGCAGCACGGGAACTTCGACCCAATAGGGATCCATATCTTTCGGACGCACACCGAGTGCGCCTGAAACTGGATCCACTTCAGGACTACGACCGATCGCGCTGACTGGCAGGAAGGTCAAGTCTTTCGCAAAACCTTCAGCACCCGCCACAATCTCGGGAGTCAATTCGCGCAGCAGATCGCCCACTTTCTGTGAGACATGTTCGATCTGGCGACCGTCTAGCGAGCGAATACCCAGCTTGGGATCATCAATATACGGATCCTCGTGGGTCAGACCTGGAATCAGTTTCTCCCAGCTATCCCATTTCGTCACCACGATCGTTAGCGGACGCTGATGCAAATCATCTTCGCGAAGCCCCGCATGGCGTCGCACGCGGTTAATGGCTTCCAGCAAGATTGTGTCTTGGCGCACGCTGGCTTCGCGTGAAAGTCGCGAGTTGCGAGGAGCCATTTGCGGATCGGCAGATTTGCCTTGGCACGCGCGGCGAAAACGAGGATCCTGAGTTGGATCGAATAAGAAGAACAAGCACTTTGAAAGTGCCAAGTGCCGTGTCACAGGACTGGTCGTTGTATCCGCACCTGGTAAAAAACTTTCGCCAGCGTTGTCGTAAAGGCACATGACTCGTGAAACACGCTTGTTGGACTTGTAATTGACATGCTTTGAAAGCGGTTGCAACGTGAACATGAACGGACGAGGCAGCACAAGCGAGTGGTCCCCCATGTTAACCGTATCGTACAAGTCACCTTGCATTTCCGTTTTTTCGATCGCAACCAACGCATCAGGATCGGGATTTAGGAACTGCTTCTCTTCGTATTCGTGTAAGCGCGCATTGGCCATCGCGTCTGCGTCATTCATCGATAACGCAAATTTACTTGGAAGCATTTGCCGCATCTTCCAAGTCATCGAAGCTAGGAAGTAGCTTTTACCGCAAGCTGGCGCACCCAAGATCGAAAAAAACAGCGGCGCGATCTGAAAGAGTGCCCGCGGAACTTCCAAGTGGCATTCCGGGCATGCCAGCCGACTGGAGCGGTAACCTGCTTCATCGAGCGCATCGCCTTCAACCGTAAACCGCGAAGGCAGAAAACGCTTGGCGTATTCAGCGCCGAGCTTTACATCACCGATAACGTCGGGGTGCTCAGCGATCCAAAGCGAGTCCTCTGGTTGGAACTTCTTCCAGCAATGAGGGCAAGTTACAACATTCTGAAGCGTTAACCCCTCTGCCGACTGTGACGTGGCCATTTTGCTCAATGCTCAAGAGTGTCTTGCGGACGGTTGGCGAAAACGAGACAATCTTAGACTGCCGAACCTGTAACATGCAACCCACCCATCGTAAGCAATTCATAGGTTTAAAACGATGCCGCGAACGCTATCCGTACTAAACTTAATGAAACCAAACCGATGTGCAAATAACGCATTTCTTGTTCGTTTCCAAGTGGCAACTTTCTTGCTTGCCCTTATCTTAAGTTGCCTCACGTGCTCCCAGTCCCATGCGTCTGAAAAGCGCACCTGGACAGACCAATCTGGCAAATTCACCGTTGAGGCTAGGCTCGAAACCGCGGACGAAAAGCAAGTAACGCTCAAGAAGTCCGATGGCCAGACGATTGTAATACCTCGTGGGCGCCTTTCGAAAGGTGATCAAGAGTTCATTACTGTCGCAGAAGTTCTGAAGGTCATCCAGGAACAAGCCACGAAAATCGAACCGCATTTACCGAAGCTCTTGAGCGAACCACGTTCAGTAATCGAACTCATTGCCGAAATCCAAAAAGCGGAAACGCGTGACCCCTGCGCGATGCTGTGGTGCGGAGTTGCGTTCGCATCAGAAGGTGGCAAGCCGGGCGTAGACAAGGCGCAGAGATACCATGACGACGCGATCAACAGACTGCGCACAATCCACAAGCACATGCCGCAATCTCATCCCCGGACTTTAGTTTCCGCGCTGAATAACAGGGCTATCCTCGCACTGCGCGAACGCAAAGCTACGCGTGCGACTGCGCTCTTCAAAGAGATCGCAACCATTGAGCCCGCCATTCCGCACTTTGTAAGCCACAATATCAAGGTCTTACTAGCGGTTACATTGGAAAACAAAGTTCTCGAACTAGGAGGCGGTGAACGCCGCGTTTTGACTGAGCTGACATCAAAAGCATCACCCACCGCATCACCAATCACCTTGCCGAAGCGATTCGTTTACTCGACAGACTTCAACTGCAACCAGCCGAGTTCGCAAGCGTCAACCAACCGCCTACTTTCACTGCGACAGCAACAGATTTGGCCCGAACTCACGTGTATCGTTTGCGAAGGTACAAGCGTTGTCGACTGCATCAAGTGTGTGGGAGGCACTACTACTGTCTACACGCAAGAGCAAGTTGGCTTTAACGCCACCAACCAAACGCCCATCATGGCTCCGAAAGCCAACCGCGTTCCCTGCCCATTCTGCGATGGCAAGAGCGGCTTCGACTGCCGAAATTGCCAGCAAGGTCGATTGTCGTTGGACTAGGACCGTCGTCCGTCTTAACTTTCGGCCTTCCTAGTTCGCCCACCGCGCTAGCCGGATTCCATCAACCCAATCGTAATTCTCTTCACCGTCAGTGAAAACACTGCGCTGCTTCGGCGTTGCATGATCGATATTTGGTGGATGAATTAAGTATGCCCCGCCACGAACATGCATTCCTTCCAAAAATCCTTTTTCTTGCGTGACCTTGAGGTCGTGCACCCACTCCATCGCGTTTCCGAGCGAATCAAAGATACCCAACGTGTTTGGCATCTTTGATCCGACGCTCGCAAATACTCCTTCATCCGATGGCTGATCGCAATGTACATAGCGCTCCATCAGCTCCTCGGAATTTCCGAAAAACCAAGACAGATCACACCCCGCGCGACTTGCCAATTCCCACTCATATGAAAAAGGTATACGATAACCATTCGATCGACTGTTTGAGCGAAGTTCGGTGATAACACCATTCTGCTCCGTCAGGATATAAAATGGCACCTTTCCTTCACGTATGCTAAGCCAGTTGCAGTAGCGCAGCACATCTGTGCGGCGTATACCACCGATTGGACATTTGTCGCAGTCTGCTGGATAGTACCTGTCAATGAAGATTGGCTTTTCGCCTTCCTTTAGGGACTTCGGCTGGCGCGGATCTCGCGGCCAAGTAAACTCCTGCCCGAGCGATTCAATGTACTGCTTCCATTCGGCAACGGTAACTTCGCGCACTGCGAACCAAAGCTTTCTTCGAGGCCAACTCGGTTCCACTTCAACTTTCCGTCGAGTCGATGTGTTTGTTCCTTTCGAAACTAAGCGGCTTAGTGGTGCCTTGTCGTCTTCGAAGTCGACAAGAACGAATCTTTGACCGAATGAATTGGACCACGTGTTCGCACTGGGATGGTCAGCCGACGATTTACTTGTCGTCAGTTCTGAATTTGATGATGCTGTAGAGCCTCGCAAATGGGTTGACGCCCATTCAGCTGACGACAACACGTAGGAAGAGTTTTCGGCATTGAGAATCGTCGAGACTATATCCAGAAGTGCACCATGCTCCTGCGTGTCGTTTTCACGCTCGTTCCCAAGTATGAGCAGTAGTCCTGCCACTTCGAACTCTCGAAAATCGGGCTTGGCTTTCGCCATTTCGCCTTGCAGTCGAGAGGTAAGTGCTTTGCCATCGACACCCAGTTCCGAGCAATACTTAATTGCGAATGACCGCGCGCCAAAGGACTGCTGCTCATTCAACAGGTTCCAAAGCGCGTCGTATTCACCAAGTCGTGCAAGTGCAACAACGCCCATTGCATCCAACTTGTCTAAGTTGGCGAACACATAGCCATACTCAAAACCGGCGGACTCCCAAACCTTCTTAACTCGAGTTTCCGTCTCGATTCGTTCTGGACCTTTAAATGCCCAATCGCGGAGCTTTTGACGGTTGTAGACATACTCGCGCAGAATCTCTTTCGGCTTAGATCTGTCAATTAGTGCCCGCAACGTAAAATTGAACAATTGCTTCGAGTCCGCAGCGATTACTTGGCAGACACGCGAAGCGTCATTCTTTGGCGTATCGCCCAGCTTGCTTAGAAGATACGCAATCGTCTCTTTATTCCCAGCGTCGTTTTGATACAGTTTAATCAGCTCATCGCGTAAGTTTTCGATCGCAGATTTTGACAGATAGCGATCACCCAAGAAAGGAAGATCGGTATTCAGAATGCTCGCCAAGAGCTTGGCGGACCGTTCTGGATCGCGGGTGACAATACGCGACTGAGCTTCTTCCCCTATAGCCACAAGTAGTCTGCAAAAACGAGCCGGTTCACGTTCTATTTCAGCGAGCCGCTCAATTCTCGAATCTCCAGGAACCCCGAGACGCTTGAAGGATCGTCTAATCGAGTCGACGGTTTCAAAATTGCTGTCAGCGGAGTACTGCATCGCTTCGAGATCTTCCCGGTATTCTCCTGTGAGGTGAAGTAACGCAAGTTTGGCTTTAATGATTTCCTCATTCTCTGCTAGTTTCAAGACATTCTTCAGCAGCGGAGGTGCAAGTAGCGGGTAGCTCGTGACTTCTTGGATGCGTTCATCGACTTGCGGCAGAGCAGTTTTAACAAGCAAATCCACAGCGTTCTTCGCATCCTTGTATCGTAGGTAGTACATTCCACCCACAGCGCAAATTGCAATGAATGTAATCGCTGCTAGAGCCATCGACAATTTACGGCTAACCTCCTTCTTGGCCGCCTTCATCATCTCTCTTTGCTGATCAGTCCAAGCATACTTCTTGGTCCGATAGCGAATGATAATGTACTCACGAATGCTTGGTAGCGCAGCGGTTCGTTTCTTATCCAGATACCAGGCGGTTGAACGCGCATCGAGCAAAAGCATCGCTCGTCCGCCCGGCGTCGTTCTTTGAGTGAGCGAAAGCCATTCTCGAATAGCGGGAATTAGAAAGTCGTGCGCAAGTTGATAGAACTGCTCCTTGGATGGCTCATGGTCCAGGTCAGAAGCGGAAGTTAGGTGCTCGCCATCGCTCGGAGTAACAAGCCTCAGCTCATTGTGTAAAACAGATATCAATTCTTCAAACTCGCGTGACTTGGCTTCATAGCCTGAACGCCGTCGCAATTCGCTTGCACCGACTTGTACTTTAATCTCCTCACCACTTTGAATCTTCAATTCCTCTCCGCGATGAGGCAACAGGCACCTAAGCACCTCCTTTGCACCATCTCGATGCTTCGCAAATCTGAGCTCTGAACCGCGACCGATCGTGTCCTCCAGGAATCGGACGCCCAACCCGTCAACTCCACCAACATCTTTCCAGGTAGCGACGTTCCACGGCTTGCCGCGCATCATGAACGCAAACAAGGACAATCTCAAGCAAACGACTTCGTTGCGGTTTTCATTTGCTAATCCCGCAACTGCTAACTTAACAAACTCAAGCTGCTGTTCGGTTGGACTTTCGTCTACCCGCTCATACGCTCTGCCAAACAGCTGCAAAACCCGTTCGGCATGCTCGGTGTCAAAAAGCTGCAAGACGCGATGATTTATGTCTGTAAGGTCTTGATCGATTGCTTCCATGAACCGATACACGGAGCTGTAGAAGTCATCGCGAACAATCAATACGATCTGAATTATATCTGCGCGGCATTGCCTTATCGTCTGTACCAGTTCGGCACTATTGCGGCGATTCCAACTTTGCAGCCATTGTTCAAACTGGTCGATGACAATGACAAGTTTGCGCTTGGAACTGCTTTCCATCGAGGCATAGCGATTCATCATCTCGGCAAGATTTTGCACTTCTCCGAAATCCAAATTTGGATACTTGCCTTTGATGCTTAACATCAATCGCCGCTCGAAGTCTTTGCTCGATGCAGACAAGTAAATCGTGTCAACAATCCGACCCGCCGTGGTGTATTGCAATAGCGGCAGAACCCCCGCACGAAAGTATGAGCTCTTCCCACTTCCCGAAACACCGAGTAAAACGCCGACGGAATTGGAGGGAGCCTCGCTTTCTAGAAATTGCTTCCAATGCTGAACCATCTCAGGGATGTATAGCCCACCAACTTCGTAATACGGAGGCGGGAGCAACTTCAAGTAGAACCCAGCGGCACTCTCGTCGAATTGAAGTAAGCCTTTGGGGACAACTTTGTTTGTATCTGGGCTGCGCAGCTTTGGCTGAAGCGCACGCATAAGCCCAAGTGTCAAGCTATTGTGATCAGCGAACTTAAGTCGCACATCGGCATACCGACCTTGGTTCGTAAGCAACTGCATATGACGCAACATCTGAGCAGCTTGCAACCCCTGTGGATCCTCGCCGTTCAAGGAGTAGTCTCGTTTGGCGTCCTCAGTCGGAGTGCAGATCAGCAGCTTTCGATCGTGGAGTACTGCGAGCCATGCTTCCCACTGCGTGTAGGATAAGCTGTCGATATCAGACTTCGATAGACCCAGTCGCTCCTCAAGCTGAGCGTAGCTGTATCTCTCGATTATCGGTCGCCGATCTGCTGCGGTGGCGATGGCACCGGTTTGACTTCCCAAAATGTGCACGACGTAATCGCACGATCGGATATAGTCGTCAAGCATGATCAATGTCTGCTCGCCGCACGCTCGAAAAGTCTCTTGCTTCTCGATTTCGACAGACCCACTCTCGGTCAGATGATTCGATATCAGCGTTCGGTAACTGCCAAATTCATTGGTAACGCAAGAAAGAAAAACTCGCTTTGCAACCATTCTCGTTCACCCTCGGCAGATCGATACTACAAAGCTCCATCCAAGTTCGTGGATCCAGAAGATGCTCCGCTTCTGAAGTAGTGAAATCACCCAAGTACACTTATTGCCTACTATCGCAAAAACGACGCCAACCGCTTAGCTGCTAAATGCACTTGATGTTTTGCAACGCGAGTTGCGTCATTCTTGTACTCCTCTGGCAACAACGGAACTTGATCAGCAATCGAAGATGACTGATATTCGCTTTGCCACTCAACGAGCGGCAGCCTGCCATTAAGGTAGACATGCTTTACAGCCAAATCATGGCTGCTCTTCGCCCAACTCGGCCACTTACCTTGATCATTAATGTCATCTGCCAACTCGTCATCTGCAATTGTTTGAGCAAATTCTTGGATGCTCGAATAGCTGCGATCTTCACCCAGCAGGTTATCCCAATAGGCATGTAGCTTAGTCAGTTTCTCGCCATCTCGTACCGCTATTCGATTTCCGCCTTGGTCGCCGGTCGGAAACCTATCCGAATACAAATTAACACAATGCAGTGGTTGATGCACGTCTCCATAGAGATGCAGTAGCCAAGAAAGTGCGATGGCTTTTCGCCGCGCAGAACTGTAGCGCTCCGAGAAAACGTCTGCGTTCTCATCGATCGCAGTTAAGATATTTGGCGAAAAGCTAGTCAATTTCAGCTCTGCCATCGAGGTTCCACTTTCCGCCGGAAAGTAGGGAATGTTGATAAAGTGCCATCGCATTCTATGATACTCGGCACGATGTTCATCGTTGTTCACAAAGTCTGACCAAAGCGCGGCTCGCATAAACACCCACAAACCTTCAGGACATTCTTCCGGCTTGTCTTTCAAAAGAAACGACTCGTAATGTGGATGTTGTTTCAGCAGTTCATGGATTTCCTCTTGCCGCTCAGCTGCGAGTTCCTTGTAAGCTAGGTAAGCGATCAGCATGTGTGTTCGGTCATTCCACGCAAAACATCGCCCAATGGGCAAAACGGAAACGATCAACACGACTGCGATGAGTGCCTTATTGAAATTCACGAGCATTCTTTCTCTTGTTAGTGGAACGAGTTGCGGCGTAAAATCCGAGTATCTTGATCGAAGTTAAGTTTGGAGAATAGGGCCGCTAATTCAGGATCGAAGAGTTTGCCGGCTTGTGACTGAATCCACTCAACCGCGTACTCATGCGAGTAGGCTGGTCGATAGACTCTGTCTGTCGTTAGGGCGTCGTAAACGTCTGCAATGCCTACCAACCGTGCGAACATTGGGATTGCATGACCCGCAATTCCGTGCGGATAACCCGATCCATCCCATCGCTCGTGATGCGAAAGTGCCACCTGCGCGACTTTAGCCATAGCTGGTCCTTCCAGCTGGCTCAAAATTTCGAAACCGTAGTGAACATGATTCTGTACCTCACAAAGTTCGTCGCTTGATAGTTTATCGGACTTTTCAAGCAATGTTCTTCCGACACGAACTTTTCCCACGTCATGCAATAAACCTGCAACTCGGAGCGTTGCAACTTCCTCGGCGGTGAGCCCAATAATGGTGCTCAAAGTTGACGCTAAGTCCGCAACAGCTAGTGCATGTTGACGAGTTTCACCAAAGTGCAACGACTCATCCGAGAGGAGCTGACTCTCGAACGTATTCATGCACTCACGGATAGAATAGTGCCGGGCATTATCCGCGATGCGTAAGCTTGACTGATGTATTCTCAAGATCAGATCGATCTCATGCGCTTCGTCGATTCTTCGCATAGCTCTCTTCCAGCCACATAATCTGCTTCCATCTTCCCAGCCTATCCGCAAAGCGTCAGCCGCACGGCGTTAGCCAAATGGCACTCACTTTGTAGCGGAACCGGCGCAAGCCGTCCGGTGTTCACTTTGATTTTATAAGGAATACCGGGCGGCTTGCGGCGACTCCGCTAACAAATAATTGCAAAGTGAGTGCCATGGGGCGTTAGCCGCGGTTAGCGTGTTAAAACCGGGCTCAGGCCCATCGGCTAATTGGTCATTTGTTGTAGTTCCGCATTATGCATTATGCGAGATGTATTCGCTCGACACAAAACCGATCCTTCTGGCATTCTCGAAGCACCGTTTTCACTTGATCAAAATCCTTCTTGCGTTCTTCGCGCAGTCGTTGCCAGGATATCAAATTGTGATTCAACTTAAGTATCTTGTTCGCTTGTGTCTCCTCATTGGTCTTGCCTTCGGGGGCAAAACGCCAGCCGGCGAGCAGGCGTTCGGCGACCCAACGGTTGTGCTCCATTTCGGCAAGCAGTTGGGCTTGTGACTTGGTGATGGAGTTGAATTCAACTGGTTCGGCCGACGATTCGCTGCTGTGTCGGAGCCTGAGCCCGATAGCGGCAAGCTTGATCAACAAGTGGTCGGCGGCGACTCGGTTCGACTCGCGAAAGTCGTCACGCAGAGCGGACCAGAGCACTTTCGTTTGACGATGACCAGCGTTGATGGCCTGTTGTTCATAATCGTAATGCACCTTGCGACCGATGCTCTCGCGTATTGGGGCTGTGATCTCGTCGTAACTAGCAGACGAACGGCATTCGCCGAAGGGAACGAAGTTGCTGTCTTGCGTTCGCGAAAGCGTGTCGGCCAACGCTGGCTGGCGAGGAAGCCACACGAAGATCGGGACGTCCTCCTTGCCCTGACACAACAATTGATCGCGAAGCTGGACGGCCATTTCAAAATTATCTCGATCTTGTTGGCCGCAAACAAAGATCACAGGTTTGATGCCATCGGTGGCAAAATGCTGCGAGAGCTTCACGGCAAAACGCTCGTCGCTGCGGCCAACGGCAAGTTCAACAAACTCGGCATTGCACGCATACTGAATCGCATCCGGTGAACTCACTTTGATTTCATCCGGCAGCGGATGCTGGTTCCAGTCCCAAGTGTCTGCAGCCGCCGAAAAGGAGTCGACGCCAAGTTTTGAGTCCTCACCATCCATCCAACTGGTGAAGCGAGGAAAGCGAGATAGAAATGACATCGCGGATTGCTTGATGTCGCGATCCGCAATAGTGAAGCGACTCCGCTTGCGATTCGGGAAATGGCCGAGCTGCGCGAGTTGAATTGCAAGTGCTTGCCCCATCGCGCCGAAACCTAAAATCACGAAGTGCGCAACTTCGTTCGCTTCCCTGGGAGCGTGTGGCCACAGTTGGTTGGTCACCAACCTAGCCGCTGCTGTGCGGGGAACGTTGAAGACCTGGACCGACATATTGGAAGAGTCGTGCAGAATCTTACAGTACGGACGTAGCGTGGTTGCAAAATTGGTATCCACAATGTGAACGTAAATTCGCAGCGGTTGGTCCTGACGATTCTCACCGAACATCAGCATGCCAAGCTCGGCGGTAACCTCTAGATTGACGCCATCATCACCGTTGACGACAAAGACCTCAGCAGCCTGCACGGCTCGGGCCTCGGCAAGCGTGTTAGCCTTGGTTGAATCCCCAATAACGACGGTAGCTCCCAGGTTCCGAGCATATTCCAGCCAGTGGTTTTCTGGATCATTCTCGACGACCACCACCTCACCAACTCGCCCCGCAGCGTGCAGATCATCTAATAACTGCAAACCAATCTGACCCAACCCACAAATCACTACATGGTCGCGGCGGAGCAGATGACTCGGCAATCGGCGCACGTCTTCAAGAACTTTCGAAATCACCGTCGCAGAAACCACCAGAAACAAAGTCGCCGCTGACAGGCGAGCGATCATCAGCAGCCAGTTGCTGGGGTGGTCTGAGTCGTCTTCCGATCCAGAGTTCAATAGGAACAACTGCACAGTCTTGAACAATGGTATTGTCCAATCTCGGCTTGGCGTCGGCTTCGGCGGATCCGCTCGTTGCGACTCATCTTGGCGCGAAGTCAGCGTAGCGTATTGCCAAGCGAATCCACCATACCCGCAGAACAGTGTTGCAATCGCCAATGAAAATATCACGGTAGCCAGCCAACGCTGCGACAATCGTTGCCAGTAGGGAGTGAGGTACCTTCGTCTTTGCGTAGTCATGGTTTTGTGACCTCCTGGAGATCTGGCGAACTAATCGTAGTCGCATGACGATAAACTGCTATCGCCAAAGGGTTCTGTTTTGGATTCCTGGTCGTGCGTATTTGTTGCCAACGTTAGCGTCACTGCACGGTAGGGCGTGTTCGATCAGTGCTCATGGGCCGTCTTCGTTGTCAGCATGACCGTTATTGGCGAGCAGACCAACTCGGCGCTTTCGATGGCTTGTAAAACGCGCCAAACCTGTTCGGCAATCGGCTTGCCGTCGGTGGTGAAGCTCGCACGGATTTGGTCAGCTCCGACCCATCTACAATCGGTGGGAAGCTGTTGTAAGGTGCTGTTGCTGACTCGCACGATGAACACCTGCCAGTGATAGCCGGTCTCGACTTTGGCGGCTCGGGAGAACTCGCAAAACCGCAGAGTTGCGCAAGGATAGGGTGCTGCCATGACCGTGTGCTCGTCGCATTCAAGTTCTTCTGCGACTTCACGAATGCAGCACTGCTGGAAAGTTTCTCCTTCTTCAGCGTGACCGCCGACCAGCGAGTAAGCTTGCCATGCATTATTCCATTGCGTGAGGTACTCAGTTTCGCCTTGCGAATTGACTTGAGTGATTAGAGCTAGGGCTGCTTGTGAAGTTCTCATGGTGATGCAGGATTCGAGATTGACGAATTTTCAACACGCTAAATCCAACCCCATTCGACGCAGTCGTCGAGTAACGCCTCGATCGATTTGGACAGTGGTTGGTATTCGCCGGTTTGCAGTTTGTCGATATAGGTCCAAACCAATAGTTGGCTACTGAGGTGCGACGCGAAGTCTGGATGGGGCTTCAATGGGGACGACGTGGTACTGGTAGTCTTTAATGTCACCGTCGCGTGGTGAACGCAACAGTCCACGTGCGAACTTGGCGGTTTTGTTCGGTACCACGCGTGTTGGAACGCCCAATACCTCTGCGGCGGCGCGTACCGCGGCTCGCTCGGGAGTTTCGGCGGGCTGCTCAATCTGCAGCTTGGTCATCGGCAGGGTGAAACAACCCCAGCTTGAATTCCAAGCGAGTAATAAACGTCCGCTTGAATCAACGACATAAGCGACAGCGATCGATGGTTGAGTTGGATTGAACAAGGCGAGAGCTCCTAAGTAAACAATTCTAACTAAGCATTGTATTGCCAAAGTATGCGGCAAACGAATATAGCAAGTTTAAGGAGGCGAGCTTGCCTTGGCAAGCATTTTGGCCGACAGATTGTAATATTTTCGTAGGTTGGGATCTTAGCAGATCGAAGAACTGAAGAACTGATGCAAAGCGAAAAAATCGCGCAAACCTGGCGTTTTCGAATCCGAGATGAATGTCCATCAGAGGTAAGCGTACACCACAGGCAGGTGAGATTATCGGGGCGGCTTGGGTTTTTGTTTGGCAGCGACGATGCGGCGGGCGCGATCGAGCTGCTTTCGGTCCGACTTGTAGCGAGCTTCTTCCTCGCGATACACGCGGATGGCTT
>JBGSJB010000051.1:0-2613 GCA_041742175.1 Pirellulaceae bacterium | reverse complement strand
GCTACTTTCGCGTGACACATTACAATTGAGTGGCTGCCTGCAGCGTGCTGTCTTGGTTGTATCAGTTACCTGAGATGATTGTGGATCAATGATTACTGCGAACGAGTTAAAAGTTTTGCCTTCGGTTTGTCCTCTCGATTGTCCGGATGCTTGTGCGCTGGAGATCACTTTCGATGGTAATCGGATGGTGAAGTTGTCGGGGGCGGAGCATCCGGTGACGCGTGGGTTCGCTTGCGTGAAGATGGCTAAGTACCCGCAGCGGCAGGAGCATGTGGATCGGTTGCTGGTGCCGCAGCGGCGAGTGGGCAAAAAAGGTGAAGGACGTTTTGAAGCGATCACTTGGGAGGAAGCGCTGGACGAGATCGCGGTGCGGGTGAAGCAGAATATCGCTGAGCACGGCGAGCAGAGTTTGTTGCCGTTTTGCTATGCGGGGACGATGGGGATTATCGAGCGCGATTATCCGTCGGCGTTCTTTCGAGCTTTGGGTGCGAGCGAGTTGGACTGGACGATCTGTTCGACGACAGCAAGTGCCGGATGGGAAGCGAACTATGGGCCGCGAAAGTTATCGGTTGCACCGGAGGATGTGGCGCATTCGAAGCTGATCATTCTGTGGGGCATTAATGTCCTGCGGTCGAACAGTCACTTGGTGCCGGTCTTGAAGGAGGCTCGCAAGCGCGGGGCGAGAATTGTGCATATCGATCCGTACTGCAACGAAACGAGTCGCTTTGCGGATGAGAATTGGCAAGTGGTGGTGGGTACTGATGCTGCGTTGGCTTTAGCGATTGGTGGCGAGATCTTGCGAGCGGGTCGCGAAGATAAAGAGTACTTGGCGGCGCATGCGAATGATTTGACTGAGTACAAAGCAGCGTGCGCTGAGTGGCCGGTGGAGCGTGCGGCGGGGTATTGCGGTATTGCTTCGGAGAAGATTCGCGAGTTGGCGGATGCGATTGGGCGTGAGAAGTCGACGTTTATCAAAGTCGGTTATGGAATGAGTCGCAATGAAGGTGGTGGCAATGCGATCCGCGCGATCACTTTGTTGCCGGCGCTGACGGGGGCTTGGCAACATCGTGGTGGAGGCGGAGCACTGTCGACGAGCGGCGCGTTTGGATTGAATGATTATCGCGTGGCTGGCAAGCACTTGTTGAAACCGAATCGACGCGTGGTGAACCAGAATCAGTTCGGTCGTGCGTTGGCGCATACTGAGTCACCGATCTCGACGTTGTTCGTCTTCAATTCGAATCCTGCGGCGGTTGCGCCTGATTCGAATGCGGTGCGTCGCGGGTTGGCTCGTGAGGATCTGTTTACGGTGGTGCTCGAGCATTTTCAGACGGACACGGCGGACTATGCAGACATCTTGTTGCCCGCGACGACGTTCGTTGAGCATCCGGATATCTACACGGCGTATGGTCACTATTATTTGCAGTGGGCGGAGCCGATTGTGCGAGCTCGCGGTGAATCGAAGCCGAACAGTTGGGTGTTCAAGCAGTTGGCCTCGCGTTTGGGTTTAACTGATGAAGTGTTTAGTTGGACCAGCGAGCAACTGGCGGCCGAGTTACTGAAGGGTTCGAATCCTTATCTTGATGGCATTACTTTCGAGCGTCTGAAGGCTGAGCGAAGTATTCGGTTGTCGTTGCCGACTGAGTTCAGGCCTTATGCGGATGGGAGTAACTTTGAGGATCGCAAGATTCGGTTCTCGCCTGCGCCGGTGCAAATTGAGTTTCGCGAACAACCGACGACTGAGTTTCCATTGCGATTGATTTCGCCACCGGGTGCGTTTGTGCTGAATACGAGTATGGGAAACATTGAGGAGTTGTTGAGGGCGGCGGGCGGTGAGCCGACGGTGTTGGTGAACCCAGACGATGCGCGGATGGCGGGAGTACAGGATGGCGAGCGAATTCGAGTGACCAGCGAGTTTGGTTCGATCGTTCGCAAAGTGATTGTGACGAGCGATGCGCGGGTTGGCGTTGTGGTTGCGGTTGGCCAGTGGTGGCCGAAGTTAGCGCCGGATAAGAAGAGTCTAAATGATTTGACGAGTCAGGAGCTGACGGATTTGGGCGGTGGGTCGTTGTTTGGGAATGCGGTGGTTCGCATTGAGGCGGTTGAAAAGTGAAACGCAGAGGCGGGGAGGCGGAGAGACGCGGAGTACAATCAGCTTACTCGAGTTAACCGAATTGTCTTTGGTCTGCTGTTACTACATGAGAAAACAGGTCAAACGAAACTCGGAGTAGGTCTTCAACCGTGCAGCAGCCAGTGTAGGGACCTCGGTTCGCGTTCGGCTGCGGTCCAAGCAGGAGGCGACTATGGCTTCTGCATTGCCCAGTGTTGCATGTGGCGGTCGATGTTGGCGTTGAGTTGTCCGCGAGTGAGGACGCTGTCGAAGCCGGCGGCGTGGGCGGCGGCGAGGTGTTGCTCGTTGACGTGCGGTCCGAAGGCGATGAGTTGGACTGGGGCGAAGCGTTTCTGAAGCGACTCTGCGGTAGTCGTAATTTCTTCGAGTGTTACTGCTGTCAGATCGATGACGCAGGCGGTGACTTCTTCTTGAGTGAGTTCGTCCAAGCGAACGGAGTTGGCGTTGGGAACTGTCATCAACGAGCAGTTCTGTTTCTCGGCTGC
>JBGSJB010000050.1:0-8246 GCA_041742175.1 Pirellulaceae bacterium | reverse complement strand
AGTCGAGCTTGCGCGATCAACTTGATGCGATAACCGAGTTCCGCCGCAAAGTGTATGTCTTGAATGTCAAGTTGGTCGATCCCCTGCCGCGGAATGTCTTGCCAACGAATTCGAGCTCCGAAGGCCAAGTGCGCGAGGATTGCGAGTTTCTGCGCGGCATCGGTGCCAACGACGTCCATCGTGGGATCTTCTTCAGCGTAACCTAGCCGCTGCGCCTCTTTCAAAGCCCGCGCGTAATCCCAACCTTGATCGTCCATCTGCGAAACAATGAAATTGCTTGTTCCGTTCAAAATGCCTTGCAGCGATGTGATTTGGTTCGCTGAGAAGCATTGACTGATGTTGCTGATAATGGGAATACCGCCCGCAACCGCCGCTTCGAACGCAATGCAGCGACCAAGCAACCGCGCGCGATCGAACAACTCTGCACCGTGCTCAGCCAGCAGCGCTTTGTTCGCCGTCACAACATCTTTGCCGGCATCGAGCAACTTCAACATCACCGTTCGCGCCGGTTCCAAGCCACCGATAAGCAGCGCGACGACTTCGATGTCGTCATCTTCGAGTACATCTTCCAAGCGATCCGTCAAAATGCCCGGCGGTAATTCGCATTGACGCGGTTTTCGCAGATCGCGAACCACCGCTTTCTGCAACCACAGCGTTCGCCCAGCGTGACGGGCGGTACGGTCGCCATGGTCCAGCAGCAATCGAGCGACTCCGCTTCCTACGGTTCCCATGCCGACAATGGCAACTTTTGTTTTATGCATCAATCCGTCCAACTCTTTCCCGAACGACTATCCGCTGCTCTCCAACCTGCATGGTTATCGCAAGTTTTCGCACAAAAACGACGCTTCCGCATTGAAACCGCAGCGTAGTAAGCGTAACAGTCTTTTCAAAGTCTGGCACATTCTAGGCGTTTGCCTGGATCCTTCAAAGGTAGCCTGTGCGTTACGAAGCACGGGCGCGGCCTGACACTAATACTTATAGCGAGCGTTAGGGCTTCGACTAAGAATTTCCCGCCGACCTGCTGCCAGTCAAGGTCGCACGATGTCGAAGTAATCGTGCAGCACCAACGTCAGTTGCTCGCCGTACTGCTTCCAATGTTTCGCAAGCGGTCGTTCGTTCAAACCCGCGATCCAATGACAATTGAATTCGTGAACGACAGCATCGACACCGAACCGTTCAAGCCATCCGTCGCCGAGCGTTCCAGAATTGCGAAACGCCGACTCGGTGCTGCCTTCAGTGAACCACGTGTAGCGCCGCAGTAGTGACTCGAGCGTCCGCATGCGTTCGATGTGACGATCCAACTGCGGGACAGGTGGACGACTGATGTGCAAGCGGCCACTGCCATCGTTATGCAGCTCGATCGCTAAGTGCAGTGGCTTGCCCAGCGCAATTTGTTGCTGCAGCCACTTTTCGAGCGCTGCGTTTTCGGGTGCAAGAATTGGATCAGCTGGTTTATCCCAGTTGCGGTTTAGGTCTTTGCCTTGCACGTTGAAGCGCGTTCGACCGCGAGCCACTCCGTCCTTGTTCGCCATCGGCAAAATGTAGACGCAGTAACGATTGAGACAACGTCGCGCGAAGTCGTCGTCCTGCAGCAACCGCGCGACGAGCCCTTCGAGGATCCAATTGCCGCCCGCTTCCCACGGATGCGCGCGAGCTCGTAAGAACACCCGGTACGGAGCGGTTTCATCGCCGATCCGAATTAAATCCAGATCGCGCCCGTCACAAGTCTCACCGATCTTCGAAACAGTTGCTTGCGGATTCGCCTTCACCGCTTGCAGCATTCTGTCCAAGTCCGATAAACGATAAGGTTCGACGCGGGCCACAAATAACGAACCTGATTCTGGCAATGTGACTTGCAAGGTAACGCGATCGTCTTCGGACACGTTCGTCGCCATCGAACTCCACTCTCGGCCCAATTCCGAAATGACCACCGATTTCAACTCGCGTGCAACTGAAGCCTTCTTGCCATTCCAGACGTTCGTCAAATTGTTCAGTTCGACGTTGACCGTTGCGCCAGGCTCGCCGACGAGTTTAAAGTGCACGTGACCCGCAGCTCGATTCGGCGAACCGCGTTCGTGATCGTACAGCAGTTGGATCTGAACCGTGCCAGTCTCATCAAACTCGTACCATAGCGGCGATGCGTTTTCGAAACTAATGTCGACGAACTTGACTGCGTCCGGTGACGGCTTGGTGCTTTCCTGCTGAGCACCAACGAAGCTCTGCAGGGAGAGGACAGTTGCCACGAAACACAAGCAAGTTGGGTTTTTCATGATAGGCTTGTTTTAGACGTCCATCGATGCTTGAAACCTTACTCATTGACCCTCTCAAACACAGTTTGGGAGGGTCAGCCCGCGCGAGCGTGGCTGGGGAGGGCGCACTGCATTGAGAGCAGACATTTGGAGCAGATTGATTTCTTGATGCCGCGCTACCGCGAGCAACCCTCAGCAACCCTCCCCGGCAATCTCGCTGAAGGCTCGATTGCCGACCCTCCCGGACGCGTTCGCTGGGAGGGTTAAGTCGGACGGCAATCTTAGCCCTCCCGAGTCGTGTCGCTGGGAGGGTTAAGTCAGTAGGCGGTGGTGATCAGCGAGAGGGGTTCTTTTTTGCAGGATTGCGCCGGCGTGCGGTGCCTTCCGCATCGCTAACGGGACCAGCCATCGGAGGCGTCTCGTAGAATTTTCCATCCTCAATCATCCGAGGATCGCCTGTAGTCGTCAGTTCTGTTAGCAGTCGCTTTTCGAGTTCCACGCGAACGTTCGCGTAAGCTGGTTCCGCTGCGACGTTCTTCGACTGATGCGGATCCTTTTGCAAGTCATACAATTCCTCGCGCGGACGCTTGCCGTAAACCCAATCGAAATGGGCTTTCCACTTCGGATCCTTGCGAACGCCAACTAACCACGCTTTCGATGGACCTGAATCCTCGTCAGGCAACGAAGCTCGCGTATTCTCAGTCAATTCACTCGCCGTCGGCGGCATATCGCTATCGAGATCATACGGGTCGCCCAGCGGCCAGCGATCTGGTCGAAAGTTAATAATGTATAGATGGTCCGCGGTGCGAATCGCGCGTTGAGGATACGGAGTGTAATCGGCTCGCGCATTCTCGACATGTCGCTCGCGTCCGGTGAACACAGCGTCGCGCGTCGGATCGACCGTGCCGGATTTGTCGGAAGTCAAAATCGGCAACAGACTGCGACCGGTCATGCGTTCAGGGATCGGCACGCCAGCCACTTCGAGAAACGTTGGCGCTAGATCGGCCAGACTGACCAAGTCATCGACCACACGACCGCCCTTCGCGCCGCCCCAGCGCATCGCCAGGGAGACGCCGGTACCAAAGTCGTAGAGATTGCACTTGCCGTGAGGAAAACCAGGCGCACCATGATCGCCGCTGACGACGATCAGCGTGTTGTCGAGTTCCCCGATCTCCTCGAGACGTTTGATATGCAGTCCTAGCGCTGCATCGAAGGCTGCGACTTCGCCGATGTAATCGGCTAGGTCTTCGCGGACTTCGGGCACATCGGGCAGGTACGGCGGGAGTTTTCCTTGCAACGAGTCAGGGTCGATATTCCACAGCGCTTTGCCCGAGCCCTTGACCCATTTACGATGCACATTGGTCGGACCGAACCAATAACAAAACGGTGCATCGGATTTCCGTGCGCTCAAGAAAGCATCGAAATTTTTGGCAACTTCGTTATAGATTTCTTGCTTGGCTTGTTCGAGTTCTTTACCTTGCGCGACCAGCTTCGTCACGTTCTGCGAAAACTGATTGAACCGACCACCCGCTTTCTCATAAGCGATCTTGCCTGCACCGAAGGGAGCATCGCCCGGAGTACCAGGGCTCCACACTTTGTAAGACTCGCCAATGTGATAACCGGAGTCGTTCAATAGCAGCGGAAACGCGGGTTGAGAGAAATCCCACACCGCTCCGCGCAGAATTGAAGCTCGGCCCGTCCGCCAAAAATGCTGACCGGATAGAATCGCGCTGCGGCAAGGCGTGCAACTGGGCGCCGATACAAACGCTCGTCGAAATAAAACGCCTTCGCTTGCGATGCGATCAAAGTTCGGAGTCTTAACCAGATCATTGAACGTTCCTGGTCCCTCGACTTTCGCGTAGACGCTCGCGAACCGTCCCCAGTCGTCTGCAAAAGCGAACAAAATGTTAGGTCGCTTAGGTTCTTCCGCGTGCAAAAATTTGGCTGCGCTGGCGATGTGCAAACTGAACAAGCAACAACAAGCGACGAGAGCGCTTCTGGGCATCGGAAAACTCCTTGGCTTAAACTCGGTAGGCGTTGAGCGGGATGGGAGTTGGCAGGTATTTAGAGAATACATCGACTCGAAGTGAAACTATAGTCCCCGACCTTCGTCAGCGACACGCTGCAAAGCTAATCCAGCTAGCTTCGGTGCACAACTTCGCAGCACCGCTTCCTTCGACCGTATCGTGGAAAGTTAGCTGCTGCTAAAGTTATCAAACTTAAGGAATACAGTTCAGTACAAGTTGCAGGCACAGGATAAGTATGTTCGATGCGGAAGTAATTTCAGTGGGGGATGAACTGACGAGCGGCCAGCGACTGGACACGAACAGTCAGTGGCTGAGCCAGCAGTTGGGTGAGATCGGCGTGCGAACCGTTCGTCACACGACGGTGGCTGATGATCTCGCGATGAGTGTTGACGCCCTGCAGCAAGCGGCCGCGCGCTCGCGTTTTGTGATCATCTCCGGTGGACTTGGGCCAACGCTTGATGATTTAACCCGCGAAGCGATGGCGCAAGCGTTCTCGCGACCGCTGGTGTTGCACCAACCCTCGCTGCAGCGCATCGAACAGATGTTCGTTCAGCGAAAGCGACCGATGCCAGAACGCAATCGCGTGCAAGCGTACCTGCCTGACGGAAGTGAACCGATTCCCAATCCGCACGGAACAGCGCCGGGTGTCGATTTGAAAGTGATGATGGACGGCGCGAGGAGCTGCCGTTTGTTCGCTTTGCCGGGCGTCCCAGCCGAACTGAAGCAGATGTGGCAAGAGTCGGTGGCTCCGCGGATCGAATCTGAGATGGATCTGAGCAGCCTGGGTGTACTGCGTTATCATGCCATCAAACTTTATGGAATTGGCGAAAGCGATGTTGAAGTCAAATTGCCAACGTTGATCGCCAGATCTCGCATTCCGACAGTAGGTATCACGGTCAGTCGCGCGACAATCACGCTGCGCATCGCTGGTCGAAGTCAAACGGAAGAAGAATTTCAGCAGTTGATTGCGCCGACGGTCAACGAAATCGAAGCGGCTCTCGGTGACTTGATCTTTGGGTGTGGCGACGACGAACTTGAACATTGCGTAGCGTGCATGTTGATTGCGCGCCACATGACGCTGGCCAGTGTCGAAGTCGGCGCTTCGAGTTTGATTCCGGATTGGATGGCGGCAGCGAACGAAAATGCAGGAAGTTACTACGCTGGCGGGCTGGCGTTTCCAAGTGCAGAGCGAGCGATGCAGTGGTTGTATACTGATCAAGCGAGCACACACGAGTTTACTGAGTCGCGGTGCGCGGAGCTGGCCGAAAAGGTACGAGCGACTTTTGACGCCGACATTGGGCTCGCATTCGGCATCTATCCTACGCAATTGCAATTGTCGGAATCATCGCGTGTTTTCGAAGTAGTCTATGCGATCAGCTCGCAATCAGCAGACGGGAATCAAGTGCATACCGAAAACAGATCGCTCAGCGGACATCCAGAAGTTGTGACCGCGCGCATCGCTAAGACAGCCCTTGATATCGTCCGCCGTCAATTGAAATTGAGTTGATTAATGTTTAATCGCAAAATCAATGAAATGAGCGGCGTTTGACAACTCCGCCATTCACATCTTGGATGGGCGAAGTGACGACGAAAGCGGATTCATCGCGTGCGCGAACGATGCGATCGAGCTTGGTCAATTCCAATCGAGTGACGACGCAGTACAACACAACTTGTTCGACTTCTGTGTAACCTCCGCTGGCTTTGAAAGCGGTTACGCCGCGGCCCATTTCGGCGAGAATCGACATGCGAATCTGTTCGTGTTTACGCGATACGATCATCACGCCGTTGTACGCTTCGAAGCCGTGAAGGAAGTAATCGATTGTCTTAGTAGCGGTGAAGTAAGTGAGCATCGAGTACAACGCGGGTTCGACGCCGAGAAACCAGGCGGCGATCAGGAAGATTACAATGTTTAGTGCCATGATGATCTCGCCCACGGTTGCAAATGTTCGTTTGCTGAGCACCACTGCGAGAATTTCTGTTCCGTCCAGCACACCGCCGCCGCGCATCGCGAGCCCCACCCCGGCTCCCACGAAAAACCCACCGAACACGGCAGCGAGCAACTTGTCACTTGTTGCAACGGGCAGAGGAAACACGGCCAGCAAAAACGCCAATGCGACGATAGCAATGAAGCTCTTTAGCGCGAACTCGCGGCCTACATGGCGATAACCAAACGCGAGAAAAGGCGCATTGACCAGCACAAGGAAAAACGACAGTGGCATGCCGACGACGTGAGCGACAAGCATCGAGATGCCTGTCACGCCACCGTCGATGAAACGATTGGGCAGAAGGAAGCACTCCAGTCCAATCGCGGAGATGCAGATACCGCCAGTTATGTAGGCGGCGCTTGCGACGTGACGATTCAAGAGCAGATCCTCCGTGATCAATTCGAATTTAGTGCACGACGTGCGATCCGTTCAAATGCGTTAAGCGTTGCCGTTAGCGGATTCGTCCGATGAACTCGCAACTTCATTCGCGACTGAGTTGCTTTCGTGATCGGCCGGAGTCGCTGTCGTTGTGGGCTCTGCCCGTTTGTTCACTTTGACGAAAGCGCCAAGTCCACGGCCGGTCACAGGCGCTGGCGGTGTTGATCGAGTCGCGGCGGATTGCGCTGCGAACGATTGGGCCATGCTTGATTTTGGTGCGGCCGATTTCAATTCGGGGTCTTCGTCGACATGTGCAACTCGAACGGGTGCGGCTGGACGAGCCGCTTCCGCTGGCCAGCGACTTGCATTGGCTCCGACGCCGGCGCTGGCGGCAGGAACGTTCAGTTTCTCAAATCTACCGCTGCTAACTTTTGTCGGCGTCGTGACAATTACCGGCGGTGGAGGCGAACGACGCTTGCGTACCATCGCAGCGTCCTGAGCATCTCGAAGTTCGCTGTCACCATCGGTCGCATCAAATTCGTTGTTCGCATCGGCAGCGCTCGCCTTGGTTTCAGTAACTTTGCGAAGTGGTTCGAAAATCGCTTTGTTTACCGATGGAGTCGCCACAGTCGGTTTCGAATCGCTAGCCCCTGCGAGCGAATCGTTCGGGTCGTCAGACGCAACTTGCGGAGCTAACGCGGCTTGGCCTTTCAAAGCGCTCGCTGCCTTACTAACCGCTGCACCAGAGTTTGCGCCAGCATTGACGCCTGAGTTGACCGGTTGCTTCTTCTTTTGCTTGTCCTTCTTTTTCTTCTTTGAACTCGATTTGTTGGACGAGCCACCGAAGTTGGAAGAAGAACTCGCAGATTGAATTGAACTGCCGGTCGCGTCGTCCATTTTGACGGGAGCGTTTTGCGAGCGCGATGACTTTTTCGCTTTCTTGGTCGCCGCGATGAGGGCTTCCGCACGGGCGCGTTCAGCGGCCTGATTGCGGCCGCGCAGGTACAGCCACAAACCCATCGCAACAACAAAGGGCAACCACATCAGCAACATCGCGAAGTGGCTGGGTGGTGGTGTTTCTGATTGGCTTGGAGCCTGCTTGGTTGGCGCTTCTGTTTTAGTAGTGGTCTGTGCTGTAGTCTTCGTGTCTGATCTATCGAGCTTCGCAGGGTCGCTAACTGGATCTGTGGCTGGAGCGGCGGGCGAACTCGGATTGGTTTCTTGGCTTCGAAACATTCAGTTAACTCTCAAAAAATCAAAGTAAAATCTGTTCGGGCGTGTGAATATTGGCTTCGCTAGAAACGATCGAATTCGCCAGCGGCGGCGCGACGTTGCAAGTCGAGTATTTTTTCGACGCGTTTTGCATGACGTGGTTGCGGTGTGTAGATTGCGCCCAAGAAGGAACGAACGACTTCCATGGCAATTTCAGGTCCGATCACACGAGCTCCGATGCACAGGACATTCATGTCATCGTGCTCGACGCCTTGGTGAGCAGAATAACTATCGTGACAGAGGCTAGCGAAGATGCCGGGGATCTTGTTGGCAGCCACGCTAACGCCCACTCCGCTGCCGCAAACTAAAATGCCGCGATCGACATTTTTCGACAG
>JBGSJB010000049.1:0-7577 GCA_041742175.1 Pirellulaceae bacterium | reverse complement strand
AAGCACTTCTTCCGCCCAGCGATTGAAGAGACTCTTTCCGTTGAGCAGCGAGCGCAGTTCGCGCAATTGGAGTTGTTCACCATTGGCGAGATTTTTGGCGATTGGCGCAAAACACAAGCTGAGCATTTCGACGACGGCGGAATCTTCGACAAGATCTACCAGCCAGCGAAGTGACGCGTGGAGATTGAAAGTTGAGCGCATTCCTCCGCCATGAAAGCGCGAAAGTTGGGAGCGGGCAAACGATGAGATGGAATTTCAAGCAGCACAGCATCATTCCAGGCTTTGGTTTGACACTGGGTTACACGGTGCTTTACTTAAGTTTGATTGTTTTGCTACCGCTTTCGGCGCTGTTTCTGCGGGCAGCATCGCAACCGATGGAAGCATTTTGGCATGCGGTAACTGAGCCACGTGTGATGGCTTCGTATCGATTGACGTTCGGCGCTTCGTTAATCGGCGCGATTGTGAATGTGTTTTTCGGGTTCATCGTAGCCTGGTGTTTAGTGCGTTACAGATTCCCGGGCCGCAAAATAATGGACGCGTTGGTGGATCTCCCCTTTGCTTTGCCGACTGCCGTGTCGGGCATAGCGCTAACTGCCATTTGCGCGAGAAATGGTTGGCTGGGACAATTTCTCGAACCGCTCGGAATTAAGGCTGCTTTTTCACCGCTTGGCGTTGTCATTGCGATGACGTTCATTGGGTTGCCTTTTGTTGTGCGGACGCTGCAACCGGCGCTTGAAGAACTGGATGCTGAGATTGAAGAAGCTTCGGCCAGTTTAGGGGCCACTCGCGGTCAGACGTTCAGGCGCGTGATCTTGCCGACCATACTTCCGGCGCTTGTCACAGGTTTTGCGTTGGCATTCGCGCGAGCACTTGGCGAGTACGGTTCCGTTGTTTTCATCTCAGGCAACATGCCGATGAAAACGGAGATCACCTCGCTGCTGATCATTACCAAGTTGGAGCAGTACGACTATGCCGGCGCGACCGCGATTGCCGTCGTGATGTTGCTCGCTTCATTCGTAATATTGCTGGCCATCAATGGTCTGCAGTGGTGGGTTGGCCGCGCTTATCGCAGTGTTTGACAGAGCGAAAGATTCTTAAGTTCGCAACGCATGCTACATCGATAGGAATTTATAAGGTAACTGCATGTCATCTTTGAAAAGAACAAAAGCGAGAGATCCGGTATGGTTGCAATTGCTGCTGATTGGAACTGCGGTCGGCTTCGTCACGGTCTTTCTGTTGTTGCCCCTAGCGGTTGTTTTCGTGGAAGCGTTCCGCGGCGGCATCTCAGCTTACTTGAAAGGCTTTGAAGATCGAGCGGCTTGGCAAGCGATACGGTTGACGCTGATTGCCACTGGGATCTCGTTGCCACTTAACTTAGTGTTCGGCGTTGCCGCAGCTTGGGCGATTGCCAAGTTCGAGTTTAAAGGCAAGAGCGTGCTGTTGACTTTAATTGATTTACCGTTCGCTGTTTCACCGATCATTTCCGGTTTGATCTACGTGTTAATGTTTGGGTTGCAGGGTTGGTTCGGGGCTTGGCTGAGCGAGCATGGGTTGCAAGTTATCTTCGCTACGCCGGGCATTGTGTTGGCGACGATCTTTGTGACCTTCCCGTTTGTGGCTCGTGAGTTGATTCCGTTGATGCAAGAGCAAGGTAGCGACGAAGAACAAGCTGCGATTTCGCTTGGGGCAAACGGATGGCAAACGTTTTGGCGTGTGACGGTGCCCAATATCAAGTGGGCGCTGTTGTACGGTGTCATCCTCTGCAATGCGCGAGCGATGGGTGAGTTCGGAGCGGTGTCGGTCGTTTCAGGTCACATTCGCGGAAAGACAAATACTCTGCCTCTACATATTGAGATTCTCTACAACGAATACAACGTAATCGCTGCGTTCGCTATGGCTTCACTGCTCGCTTTATTGGGATTGATAACGCTGGTTTTAAAGTCGATTTTGGAGTGGAAGCTACAGCAAGATTCACGCGAGTCTTTGGTTTAATGCAGCTGGCGCAAAGCGGAAAGCCTGTCGCAAGATGGGATCGTGTTCCTCAGTAAATAGATTTCTTTCAAACCGACAACGGTAGATATACAAATGAGCATTGAAGTTAGCAACGTCACGAAGACTTTTGGTTCCTATACCGCACTGCGCGATGTGAGCTTGAAAGTGGATGATGGCGAATTGGTCACGCTGCTGGGGCCATCGGGATCGGGCAAGACTACTTTGTTGCGGATCATCGCAGGCTTGGAAATCGCCGATGACGATGGGCGCGGCGCGGTTTACTTTCAAGGTGAGGATGTCGCTCGTCGCGCCGTGGGCGAGCGCCAAGTCGGCTTTGTATTCCAGCACTATGCCTTGTTTCGTCACATGAGTGTGATCGAGAACATCGCGTTCGGGTTGCGTGTGCGACCGCGGAAGCAGAGGCCGAGCGATAACGTGATTCGGCAGCGTGTGAGCGAGTTGCTCAAGTTGATTCAGTTGGAAGGTTTTGGGAATCGCTTTCCTTCGCAGTTATCTGGCGGTCAGCGGCAACGAGTTGCGTTAGCACGTGCGCTGGCGATCGAGCCACGAGTATTGTTACTTGATGAGCCTTTCGGTGCACTCGATGCCAAAGTGCGGCAGGGCTTGCGGACTTGGTTGCGGCGCTTGCACGATGAACTGAACATGACCACGATTCTGGTAACGCACGACCAGGAAGAAGCGCTTGAAGTTGCCGATCGAGTCGTTGTGATGAATCAAGCTAAGATTGAACAAGCTGCTTCGCCGGAGGTTATTTTTCATAACCCTGCCTCCGAGTTCGTGATGGACTTTTTGGGAAATGTGAATGTGTTTCGCGGACGCATTGAAGGTGGTCAAGCGGTCTTGGGTGACATGGTGGTGAACGTGGCGGATCCAACAGGACACCCTTCAGGTCCAGCTAACGTTTATGTCCGTCCGCACGAATTAGAGATTGATCGCACGCGTGCAACGGAATCGAGTTTGCAAGCGCGAGTTATGAGAATCAACCCAGCGGGCTCGTGGGCAAAAGTCGCTTTGACATGTGTTGATGGAATCGAGTTGCAAGTGGATTTGCCTTACGAACGGTTTCTCGAGTTGGACCTGCGGACTGGCGAGTCGGTGTTTGTTACCGCTCGGCGCGCGCGGGTCTTTGTGCCTGAATATCAGATTTAATGGATTACAGCGGTTGCCTTAAGGCGACTCTTGGGGAGCAGATTATGGCTGACCGTGATGCCGAACCAGCGGGTACGACTGAAGAAGCGCGTCGACAGCGAGAAGTTGTAGAGATACAAAATGCGCTTCGCGGTTTACGCTTTGGATCGATCAATGTCATCGTTCAGGATGGAATTGTCGTTCAGATCGATCGGGTCGAAAAGAAACGCTTGATTAAGTCGAGGCCGCAAGGATAGGCTGTGCGCGACTAAGTGATGAGCGAGTTCTCTCTTACTGTTGCCGCTCCACCCCGCTCAAGTCGCAAACGCAGGTACAGCTATTTTCTGGTTTGCTTGCGGTTTGTGGCTGGTATACTGACGCACGCTGAGCGAAAGTTCGCCACTGGCGAGCGATGTGGATTTGCTAGGCGTGAAAATCTGTTCGGCAATTCAGTTGAGCCAACATTCCTTTTAGGCGATGAGCCGCTGGGACCAATTTAGGAGCGATAGCATGTCAACTGAGCCAGAAATTCCCGATGAAATCCCGGGTTCGGAAGTGACCGAAGCACTTCTGAATTCAACTGAGATTCTAAGTTCCAATAAGAATGTGACTGCTGCGACGGTCATCGCGGATCGTTACCAGTTGCTGGACAAAATCGGTGAAGGTGGGATGGGTGAAGTGTGGGTCGCTCAGCAGACTCAGCCGGTCAAACGTCGAGTGGCGGTCAAGTTGATTCGAACTGGGAGGGGGTCGAAAGCTTTCTTCGCACGTTTTGAGCAAGAGCGTCAAGCGTTAGCGATGATGGATCATCCGAATATTGCCAAGGTGCTGGATGCTGGTGTCGCTTCAGACGGCGCGCCTTATTTGGTGATGGAATATGTCAGCGGCGAGCAACTGACGAAATTCTGTGATGCGGCTAGGTTATCACCTAAAGCCCGCTTGGAATTGTTCGTGCCGATCTGCCAAGCGGTACAGCACGCGCATCAAAAAGGCATTGTACATCGAGATCTCAAGCCAGCCAACATTCTTGTCGCGTTGATCGATGGCAAACCGGTTCCCAAAGTAATCGACTTTGGAGTTGCCAAAGCGACGGGTGGCAAACTGACTGATCAAACGTTAGCAACGGACTTCGGTGCGGTGGTTGGCACGCTCGAATACATGGCCCCAGAGCAAGCGGGCCGGGGCAACGATGATATTGATACTCGAGCGGACATCTATTCACTGGGTGTCATCCTTTATGAACTTTTGACTGGACTGAGACCTATTGACGGCGAACGGCTGCGCAAAGCCGCGTTGTCCGAGATGATTCGAATTATTCGCGAAGACGACCCTTCGCGACCTAGTACGCGATTGTCGACGAATGCGTCGCTGCCATCGTTAGCGGCAATGCGGCAGACGGAACCGAACAAGCTGATGGCGGAGCTGCGCGGTGAGCTGGACTGGGTAGTTATGAAGTGTTTGGAGAAGAGTCGTGAGCGTCGCTACGAGACGGCCAACGGCTTAGCTCGCGACATCCAGCGTTACTTGTCACGCGAGCCGGTTGAAGCACGACCGCCGTCGACCTCCTACCGATTGAAAAAGTTTCTCGATCGGAATCGCGGCTCAGTGATCGCTGCCAGTGCTTGCCTGCTGCTGTTTGTTCTGGGATTCATCGGGACAGCGTTTGGTCTAGTGGAATCCAGGAGGCAAGCGGCTATCGCTCAAGAGAAAACAGTGATCGCTGAAAATGCGTTGCTGAGCGAAACGCAGTCGCGCCAAGCGGCTGAGAAAGCCAATCAACAAGCGCTAACCGCACTGGAATCATTTACCAGCAGTTTGATGGAAGACCTGCTGGGAGCGAAGGAGGAGTTGTCGGTGATCGAGCGATCCGTGCTCGAGAATGCCCAGCGTCAGTGGACTGTATTTGCTGAGTCGAAGGGAACATCGAACGAAGCTCGTATCGTCGCGGCGCAGGGAGCGACGAACTTAGCGCAGATTCAATACAAGTTGGGGCTCAATGCTGAAGCGGAGGCTAGTGATCGCAAGTCACTGAACATTTGGGAATCGCTATCGACCGAGAATCCCGAAAATACTGAGTACCGGCGCAAAGTTGCGCAGAGTCATCAAAACGTCGGTGCGACATTGCGATTGGTTGGTTCGCGTGAAGAAGCTGGTCAACACTTTCGCAGCGCTGCACAGATTTACAAGCAATTGATCGCTAGTTCACCCCAGAACGCGCGGCTCCAAGTCGCTTATGCCAACTCATGTGTCAGCTCGGGCAACTCCGCCCGTGATTTCGGAAAGTGGGAGGAAGCTGAGCAGTACTATCTCTCGGCACTCGACACGCAAGAGAAGTTGCAGGCCAGTGCAGATGACAAACTAGGATACGTTGAGGAAGCAGTTAAATCTCATTGGGCGCTGGCAAACCTCTACAGGCGAAGTGGCAAGGTGGCGGAAGCGCGAGGACGTTATCAAAAATTGCTAGAGGATATTGCGAAGCTGGAAAAAGCCTTTCCGGATACTCGCAGTTATCGCCTGCAAAGAGCAAATCTTCAGCGAGAATTTGGCAGTCTGCTTATCGAAGAGCAAGAAGACGAAGTTGGTGCCGATCAACTTGAACAAGCTGTTGCAGCATTCACCGCGATTGCTGCGGAATTTCCGTCAGTGCCGGCTTATCGATTGGATTTATGCCGCGCTCAACGCGATTACGCTCAAGCACTTGGTTACCTGAAAAAGGATGCAGAAGCGGAAGAGCTATTTGCGGAAGCGATTGCGATTCATCAGCGATTAGTTGCCGACCAGCCAACAAATTTGCCTTATCTAACCGACTATGGGATAACCTATCGGCTGTTCGCCGACTATCTGACCGATGTTGATAAAGTCGATGAATCGTTGCCCGCATTCGCTCAAGCGATTCAACTGCTGACGACTGCATACGCTCAAGATCGCAAAATTATATTGACTAAACGCGCACTTTGCCGCTGCCATGAACATCGCGCCTTGACTTTGGATCAGTTAGGCAAGCACTCCGAGGCTCAAGCGGATTGGGACCGCGTGCTCGAACTCTGCGAGGCAAGCATGCAGCACATTCATCGCTGTCAGAGAGTCGATTCGTTGTTGCGATCCGGCAAAGTCGAAGAAGCGGTTGTTGAGCTCGAAGAGCTTGCCAAAGTCGACACGCCGAATGTGAAACATTGGATTCGATTCGCGAAGCTTTATGCAATCGCCAGCGAGCAACTTTCTGACCGGAAAGATGAGTTGGCTGTGCGATCGATGGAAATGCTAAACAAGGCGATCGGGCTGGGCGTGGATGATTCAACTCGCGAGCGCATCAACGAGGATCCCGAATTGGAGCCGCTGCGGTCCCGCGATGATTTTAAAAAGCTGTTCGATTGAAGGCTTGCATAGGTCAATCGCTTGAATACGATTCATTACACGTGAACGTGAGTGATTCGGGTTAATGATCAGCCGGAAGGCGTTAGCCTCCTGTTTCTGGACTTGGGTTACACCGAAAGATTGGCGTCGACGACCTGCCTAGAAGCAACTTCTTAGGGTCTTGAATGGCATAACGTCCAAACCCAGTAAGCGTTGTGTATCTGTGCTACTGCCACCATGCACAGAATCGCTACCAGAGCACTGCGCGAGTTGCGAATTGACGGCCGGAAAGTAGCTGCGGGAAGTATTCCTGTCGCAACTAGCCAAAACCATTGCATCCATCCATACGGTCCGAAATAGAGATTCATGAGCGCAAATCTCTCGTAAGGATTGCTGGTGAAAGAGGGGAGCCAAGAAATTGCAAAGGCAAGTGGAATTCCAATTGTCGGAACAAGAAACGCGGTGGCTCGACGAGTGCTTTCAGTCGCTTTTCGATTGATTAGGTAGTTCAGAAGCACAGCTGTAGAAATAGGTGTCAGTAAAAACACCACATGCTTGAAAGAGCTGTATGTTGAGATCGAAATTGCTGTGGCGGTAGCATAATTCAATGTGATGAAAGCGCAGATTGCGATTGTAATCACAGCTAACAAGACAAAAGGTGACCAGCCTGAGACCGATCTGGATTCGTTGTCGGGTATTGGGGTTGGCGGTGTATAAGGGTTTTGCATTGTTTCGATGACAACAGTGGATTGAGGGCAGCGAGCTTCAAGCAGAATAATACGGTTCGCCGCGGCGTTTTGAAGGTGAGTTTGTGCGGGTTGTGCAGGATTTGGCGACAAACGGATCGCGAAAGTTGCTCGCCTTGAAGTCGATGGGCTTTGCAGCGCGAACGATAAGCTAGGTTTCGAAGGTTCGTGGAATGTCTGCGAACGGCCGATGCGTCTTCGTTGTTCGAGTTGCTAATGTCCTTCGTTAAACGCTACTGGATCGCTGGATTAGTAATGTTGCTGGTGGTTATTCATGCCATCATCATAGGCTACGTCCGTTCGGAAGCTTCGCGGGTTCGAGTGGCGGCGACCAAT
>JBGSJB010000048.1:0-15835 GCA_041742175.1 Pirellulaceae bacterium | reverse complement strand
TGAGAAGTTTGAATCCGGGCCGGCGGAGAAGTTGGCTGAGGCGCTCAAGCAAGGTGACTTCGAGAAAGCCGAAGAATCGCTTGAGCAGATGATGAAGAAAATGGAAGCGGGCGAAATGAGCGCCGCTGACATGGAGAAGTTGCAGAAGCAGATCGAGAAACTTGAGCAAGCGATGGCTGAAGCGGCACAGGCTCACGAGCAAAACAAACAATCGCTGAAAGAACAGATCAAACAAGCTGAAGCGGCAGGTGATATGCAAAAGGCGGCCCAGTTGCAACGCAAACTCGAGCAAGCTCAGGCACAAGATGCTCAAATGGAACAGGTGCAGCAGATGGCCGACGCTTTGTCGAAAGCCCAACAAGCGATGAAGAACGGTGACCTGCAGACGGCCAAAGACGAATTGGGCAAAATGGCTAGTCAGCTTCAAAAGATGAATCAACAAGACGCCGAGTTGAAGGATCTAGACGAGCTGATGGATAGTCTCTCGCAATCCAAGTCGCAGATGACTTGCAGTCAATGCAACGGCGACGGCTGTAGTAAGTGCATGGGATCGATGGGCAAAATGGGACAGATGCCAGGCCGTGGACAAGGTGAAGGTCGCGGCGAAGGCGAGCGAGACGAAGAGGAAGACGATGTCAATACATTCGACTCGCGTATTCGTGACAAGATGAAAGCGGGAGAGACTGTTTATGGTGGCAAGGTCGGCGGCGAGAACCGCAAAGGCACGACGCAAGTAGAAGTGCAGGAAGCGGTTCTGACATCGCTGACGGAAGAGCCCGAAGCGCTAGACGACACGCCGCTGCCGAAAGCCCAGCGCGATCATACGCGTGACTACTTTAATGCCGTTCGCGAGGGCAAGAACTAAGTCAAAACGGTACCCAAGAGAGCATGCGCCGTAAGGGCTGGTGAAAGAATCCCGGCCCCAAATTCGGAAAGTCCCACTGAATTGGCTGTGATCTACCACAATTTCGCAGCGAACGGAAGCAATTCGGTACCTTCTTACTTCCGGCCAGCTAGCATTAATCTCTCTGTTGCGCCTGCACGCGTGCACTCATTTGTCTTGGAAATGCTATGCCTGCCGTCCGTTGCTTGCTGGTTTATCCCGAATTTACACTCCGTTCGTTCTGGAACTTTAAGGCGACTTGCGAACTGCAAGGCGCGAAGTACCCTGCGACGCCGCTTGGTCTGATTACGGTTGCAGCGATGTTGCCGAATGATTGGGATGTGCGTTTAGTCGACTGTAACGTCGAATCGCTGGAAGATCGGGATTTAGAGTGGGCGGACGTTGTGCTGACCGGTGGAATGTTACCGCAGCAAATGTCGGCGCTGACGATCATCGAGCGCGCCCAGGCGAAAGGCAAGCCAGTGGTTGTCGGTGGTCCTGACGCAACTTCTAGCCCGCATATCTATCAACATGCTGACCATCTCGTGCTCGGCGAAGCTGAACTGACTTTGCCCAAATGGCTTGCCGATTTTCAGCAGGACGAAGCATTAGCGCGTTACGAACCTGGCCCAGACAAAGCCGACGTGACAAAGTCGCCGACTCCGCGATTCGATCTTTTAAAGCTTGACCGCTATCTGTTTCCTGGTGTCCAGTTCGCGCGCGGTTGTCCGTTTCTCTGCGAGTTTTGCGACATCATCGAATTGTTTGGTCGCGTGCCAAGATTGAAGACCGCAGATCAACTGCTGCGCGAGTTAGATGCGATCTATGCGCTGGGGCACCGTGGTTTAGTTGACATTGTGGATGACAACTTCATCGGCAACAAACGCGATGTGAAAAAGTTCTTGCCGAAGTTGATTGAATGGCAGAGGAAACACAAGTTCCCATTTGAGTTTGCTACGGAAGCGTCGGTAAATCTTGCGGCCGATGAAGAGTTGTTAGGACTGATGCAGGAAGCGAACTTTGCGACGGTGTTCGTCGGCATCGAATCGCCCGACGAAGAGACCTTAAAGCAGACTCAGAAAGCGCAGAATACGAAACGAGAACTTGCCGAAAGCCTGCACAAGATTTATTCGTACGGCATGTGGGTCAGTTGCGGTTACATCGTTGGTTTTGATGGCGAACGCGGAAGTGTGTTGCCAGGCATCACCGGGTTGATTTCAGCGAGCGCGACACCGATTGCGATGGTGGGCTTGTTGTTTGCTTTGCCAGGCACACAGTTGACGCGACGTCTTGCCAAAGAAGGACGATTGCACGAGAGCTTTGATCGTGTTCAGGAAGACGTTTTTCAGAGTGGTGATCAGTGTTCATCGGGGCTGAATTTTGAAACGAAGCGTCCCAAGCTAGAGATTCTGCGAGACTACCGCGGAATCATTGAGGAAATCTATTCGCCCACGGCTTATTTCGATCGCGTCAGCAGAGTGGCTGAGAACTTGAATTGCTCGAAGAAGAAACTCAGCCTGACGTTGACGCATTACTTCCGCGACATGCGAGGACTCAGTCGCATCTTGTGGCGGCAGGGCGTGAAGGCACCTTATCGCATGTTGTTCTGGAAGACGTTCTTATCGTTGATGCGGAGGAATCCGCGAGCGATGCGTTATGGTATTAACTTGATGGCTTTTTACCTGCATTTCGGCGAATTCAGCAAGTATCTATTAGGCCGCATCGACTCTGCGATCGAGATGGAAGAGCAGCAACTCAAACACAAGCAATTGCAGTTAGCTGAGATCGCTGACTAAACGTTTAGCGATTGGCGGCGGGCGTCGCTGGCCTTCGTGCGTATTCATAGCCGTCGCGCGACTGCAGGTTTAGCTCAAGCTGCGATTGCATGTCGGCAAGCGCGGCTTGCTGTTGCGAAACCGTCTGCTGTCCCTTTTCCATCAGCCCTTGAATATCTAGTTTGATCGCGTCGATCTTGTCCGTTACCGCTGCGACAAGCTTCGCCTCGGATTCGCTTCGCTGCTGTTCAATGCGTCGCTGAATGCTCTCGGTCAGCGCGTCGACAAACACTTTGGGAAGTTCGCTTTTCAACACAAGTTGTGGTTCCGTTGCAGTGCCTGCGAGCTCGAACGCGATCCATTGCGAGCCGGCTTCGATCGCTGAGTTCAACAGATCTTCGCTTTTCGAATTGTTCCATGTTACGAGGTCAGCATTTCCGGCGCAGGGAAGTTTCTTCAGCACATCGATCTGTGAAACGTCCAGCTTGGCGGTTCCGTGCATCGTCGAGCCCGTAATGGTCGCATTGACTTCGAAGATTTTTGTATCGCCAAGTGCGGTCTGGTAGAGCATATCAGCAACTTCTGTTACCGAAGAGCGATTGCTTGGAGACATATCCGACTGGCGCGGTTCGAATGCGGTTCCTAGCATCTGCCAAGATTCAGAATCCGCGCTAGAAGCGATTTCGATTTGGAGCCCGACATTGGCCTCACGCAACTGAACCGTCCACTTAGTTTGTGGCACCACGCTGTAGTCTGATTGTTGCATCCACTTGTATTCGCCGAGTGCACCGAACGAGACACTTTCATGATCGCAAATGAACTCACCGTCCACTTCGATGTTGCTCAAGTCGAATAGGCTAGGGTTTCTCGAGGTGTCGCGAACGTTTAGGTTGAGCGGATTCGCGCCGCGTGAATCGAACACTACCATCATGGAATGCGTGAATCTACTTTGGTGATCCAGCAACTGGCGGGTCCATTCGAGTACGAGCTGCTCTGCTAGATCCGCTCGCAAGGACTCGGAACCCCGGTTCGTCTTCGTGCGGAGAGCGACCACGTCGCGGTCGCTTGCTGCCTGAATAACGCTCACTTGTTGAAGAAGTGTGCCGTTCATGGTCTTGAATTGTTGCTGCAGACTTGTCTGCTCGACTCGCAATTGTTCGATCTGATTGAGTTGGCTTCGAATCGTACTTACATGACGAAGTGGATTCGAGTAGGACTGCACGGATTGCGTTAGCTGGTCGGCATGGAACATAATCTGTTGCGAGCGCATCAGCCAGCCGCGCATCTTAGCATCGAGTTCTTGGAGTACGTCTTCAGCTGTAAGCAAAGCATCGCAATCGGATTTCCAAGTATCCCAATCGAGCGTTGCAAGCAGTGCATCCAAAGTCTTGTCAAATGAGCTTTTGGGTTTCGCTTTAGGTGGCGAGGCGGTCAGCGACGCAAGCTCGACGCGAACCCCTTGCAGTTTAGCTTTCGTTCCGAGAAAACGCTTGCCCACCAAGTTGGGAGTATCGAGTTTAACGAGTGCGTGCTGCGCTGAAACGGAGACGAGCGATGCGTTCGCAACATACTCAGAGGTAAGGTTCTCAATCTCGAGCAGTTCTTGCTTGCGATGAAAAGTCACATCCTCGATCGAGACATGACTACCGAAAGCGGACTTCACCGCAAACTGCTTAGCGGCGCGACCAACTGGATCGATCAGCATCCCGCCAATCAGCAACAGCAGAAATAACAGTGCGCACCAAATTCTTCGCGAACTCAACCTCATTGCTGTTGTGCCTTTTCTTGAACGCCCTTCAAGTGTCGCAGAAGATAGTGCAATGCCTCTTCGCGTGGCCGATTACCGTTGACTGCATCGACTGGTCGCGAAACAACGAGGTGATTGCCGTGGTCAGCATGTGCAAATTGCTCGCGGCGTATCGTCGAGCCGTTTTGTTCAACTTCTGCAACTGATTTTTCCAGATCATCCACTGCGACTTGGTTTGGAAGAACTGCTGAGCCGAGCGGCAATTCATGCCCACGATTTCCGTCAACCTGCGCTTCGAAATCACTTGCCTGCGCGGACTCAGTCGTCTCAGTCACGTTTTCAACCTGCTTGGCCTTCAGCGCAGCTTGTTGAGTGACAGCCCGTTCGGCGAAACGCACGACTTCCATGGTCGTTTCGATCAACCAACGTTCTTCATCGTCCGCATTCGCATCAACCTCGGTACCCGCATTCGGCTTTGGGCTCGCATCTAGTGGGTTGGCCGGTGGGCTGAATTGCTCTTTCGTTCGCGCGTCCGCCAGCAGTTCTTCACCAATCAACTCTTCGGCCCAAGCAGCCAAGTTAGCCGCTCGTTCGGCAATCTCGGCCGTGTTAAGTGCGGCGCGGTGTTCCTCTTCGACCGAGTCCTCAGGTTCGAAAGCAGATGCGTTGAGAACGGGGGCACTTCTGTCTTCGAACTCAGTTTCAAAAGTGTGCGGTGCGCGATCATCGGTGATTGAATAATCAACGTCATCCCAGATTACATTTGGGGGCGCCATTGTCGAATCCACTACACCGGGATGAAGCGGACCGGATATCGGCTTCAAGACCTGCACTGCCGTTTGATCCGTCGTTGCGGCGCGAGTGGGATTTAATTGAACTGAGTCCGCAATGTGCTCCGCTTCATTGACAACTTCTTCGCCAATGAGCGTGCGGCTGAGTGCAAAACAACAAACGAAAACTGGAACCGACATGCATGAC
Organism: Pirellulaceae bacterium; assembly: GCA_041742175.1. Classification (GTDB taxonomy): domain Bacteria; phylum Planctomycetota; class Planctomycetia; order Pirellulales; family Pirellulaceae; genus Aureliella. The sequence goes on along the minus strand of JBGSJB010000048.1, from coordinate 10,452 downwards.
CAGAGTAGGATGCTGCCATGCACGACTGAGTTGTGAACTCCCAGCCAAGGAATCAAAGGAAGCGAATCGAGCTTCAGCCAATAAGCTGCAAGTGTCGGGTGTGTAAGCGACCAAAGCCCCAGATGTGCCATCGGCGTTTCAAGCAGCGGGGCAGCCGACCATGTGGCGACGGCACACAGGACGAGAATGGGCAGATGCACTGGAAGGATGAAACACAGCAGGCCCACTGCAACGAACAGAGCGGTTGCTTTCGGAACGATGCCTAGTAACAAACCAACGGTAATTGCCAGCGCGATCTGCCACGGTCGTTGATGGCTCGACGAACGGCGGACAAACTGGCATATCAGCATGTAGCCTACACGCATCAAGTTTCCCCTGCTTCAATACAATCCCGACGGCCGAAGCGCGTTTCGACTTCTTCTAGCAATCGAACGCTACCGGTTCCCGGGTGAGCAAAATCGCTTCACGCGTTGAAGCTTCGCTAAACTTCGTACCGCACCTGCGTTTCGCAGTGCGCGTACACTTCGCAATATGAAGCAGCAATTATGCTGGCATTTCGAGGCTCGCACTTTGCTGCATTTACGCCGCGTTTTTGCGATTGCTCCCGCGATTCTGCGTTGATAAAAATCAGTCGCGATCGAAAGTTTGACTAAAGTTTCAACATTGTCAGAACCGCATCGCGTGTTGCTAGCAGTCTTTCGCTGCCAATGGTCCATTTCGAAAGGATTCGAAAAGTGGAACACTTGATTGAATGCGTTGCGTCGTGGGCAAATATTTTGGTACCTCTTGCAGCGGTATGGGCTGTCGTCGGACTGTACACGCAGAAGACCGGTTGCCAGTGTGTTGCCACTCAGATTCTGTTTCTTGCAATTCTGCTTTTCGTCGCCGGCATTACGATTCGCACAGTCATGTTGGATGATGAATCACTGTTGGTGCACACATCGACGTTGGGAATGATGATCGTCTCAGGCGTGATGCGTCGCCCGCACGCAGCCGCACCCGATTACATTGGTGAGTCGCTGTCCGTTTAGTCGCATAGCGTTTGATTAGATCACACAATAACGCAGGTCATCGACTTGAGATTTAATCGAACTAGACACGCGCTGGCATTCTTCGCTTCGGTTTTACTTACCAACGGATGCGCTAGTTCGACTTATCGATTTGGGAGCGTCGCGCAGCCATTCGCTGCATCACAACCGAATGGTTTCGAAGTTACCGTTGGCGGAGCGCATCCGCAGTTGGATAAGCTTGAGCAAGCGGTGCACTATCCAGCTAAGAAGTTTAAACAGTGGTTCGGTCGCCACCGCGACCGCGCGGACATTAACGAACCGACCGATGAAGAGTTGCGTGAAGTCGCACTTCTCAAATCGGAAGAATACCTGTCGCTCAACCAAATGTACGACGTCAAAATCGATCTTTGCGAATACAGCCCCCGCGAACAATGGAAGCGGTTGCGCGCGAATGATTCGATAGCTCCGTTTTGGAAGTATTCGACTGGCATTTTGCAGCACGTTGAATACTGCTTGTTGCCCGGCCGTGTTTTTCGGCGCGATCGATACAACCTCTTTACCAATACTCTGTCACTGAATTCAGCCGAGCCCGAGCAAGCGCTTTACACTGCCGCGACAGCGAAGTACTTGCGAGCGCGCAAATATCCTGGGGCGTTCTCGACAGCTTGTTACATGCCACTCGTGCCGCTGTATCGAGACTGTTACGTTGCCAATGATGTACTCAGCTACGCTCGATTTCGCGAAGACTGGGAGACGGAGAAGAAGCTCTATCCGGAAATCTACGGGAGCCTTGGCGGAGACTTGGTATCGCAAGCCACCTCGTTGGTTCCCGCGTTCGCTTACGTGCCGTTTTACGTTAAACCCGCGTTGAAGATGGGTGGACGACTGTCCGGTAATGCTACGGGAAATTGGGTACTAAAGCAGCGCCAGAAAGAAATCGCGGCGAGTGCGAGCCTGAACCCGTTAAACCACTCGATGCCGGTTACGGAGTGAATTCGTCCGTTTCTCGACGGAAACTACGCAAGCGGCCAAACACGCCGCTCTCAACGCGTAAGTACTGACGTTTTTTTTCCTGCGATCTATAATTGAAGCGAGCAGCGAGCTTTTTTCAGCTATGCGGCGAATGACCTTGCATAGTCAATTGAAACGCAACTTGGCAATTGAGAAATATGGATTCGCAAATTTGCAAAATAGGTATCGTTGTCTTCGCTCTAGTGGGACTCCGCACTGCCGTCGCCACGGATAAGGCTGAACTGCAGAAGCAATTGAGCAGTCAAGTTCAACCGTTGCTGAAGAAGCATTGTTTAGAGTGCCACAGCGGCGCGGAACCTGAAGCAGGGCTCAGTCTTGACCACTTCGATACACCAAAGTCGTTCTTGCGAGGACGCCGAGTTTGGGAGAAAGCGGTTCAGCGCATGAAGCTGGGCGATATGCCGCCGCGCGAAAGCAACGAGTTGGACGATGCGCACCGCAAGTTCTTAACGGACTGGATTACATCGACCATCGAAGACATCGAATGCGGGCTGGCGCCTAATCCAGGTCAAGTGACGTTACGACGGCTCAATGCAAGTGAGTATCGAAACACAGTCCGCGACTTGGTTGGGATCGACTATAAACCAGCCGACAATTTCCCCGCTGACGATGTGGGTTATGGATTCGACAATATCGGCGACGTGTTGACACTGCCGCCGCTGTTGATGGAAAAATATGTACTTGCCGCTGAAGAGATTAGTCAGCAAGCGATCGTAACTCCGCCACCTGATAAACAATTTGAAGCGACTTACGCTGGCGGTCAATTGACTTTAAAAGATGGCAAAAGCACAGGTGACAAAACTCTGACCCTCGCCTCTGAAGGGGATGCGATGTTGGAAGAGCAGATTCCATGGGCCGGCATTTTTCAGTTGACGGTCACTGCGTCAGGCGATCAAGCTGGCAATGAACCTTGCAAGATGATGGTGCTGCTCGATGACAAGCCAGTGCGCGAGCTATTGGTCAAGGCGAACCGCAATGAACCTGAGGAAGTGAAATTACCGCTGCGCTTGCGAGCTGGTAAACGGAAAATTTCGCTGCGATTCACGAATGATTTTTATGTTGCTAAGTCTGGCGATACGCCGCAGCAAGATCGTAACTTGCACATTCACTTCGTTAGCTTGAACGGAACGCAGGCTAGCAAGAAGGTTGTAGACCCCGCGACACTAACCCCCAGCCATAGAGCGATAATCTTCGCGCCACCGAAGACTGAGGAAGACATACCAAAAGCAACGCGCGCAGTGATCGAACGATTGGCCAATCGTGCATATCGTCGACAGCTTTCCACAGATGAATTGAAGCAGTTGACCGACTTCGGCGCTTCGTTGCAAGCGGATGGAGAATCGTTCGAAGGCAGCATTCAGATGGTGCTTCAAGCGATATTGATCTCGCCGAAATTTTTGTTTCGAGTTGAACCACCGCGCTCGGCGGCTTTAGAAACCTATCGCGACTTGAGCGAGTACGAGTTGGCGACGCGCATGTCGTATTTTCTTTGGAGCTCAATGCCAGACGACAAATTGTTCGCGACTGCTTGGGCCAAGAAGCTGCGGACTGGCAGCAACTTGGAAGAACAAGTCAAACGAATGCTGGCAGATCCAAAGGCGAACGAATTTGTAGACAACTTCGCTGGACAATGGCTAACTTTGCGGAAGCTGAAGACCTTCAAGCCCGATCCGCAGATGTTTCCAAAGTGGAATGATGAGATTAACAAGTTGGCTTACTTCGAAACGATGAATTTTTTTCGTGCTGCGATGCGCGAAGATCTGAGTATTCTGCGATTGCTGGATGCTGATTTCACTTTCCTGAATGAGCCGCTGGCGGAGTTCTATGGTGTTCCCAACATCAAAGGCAAGAACTTTCGCAAAGTCTCGCTAGCTGGAACCAATCGCGGCGGCCTGTTGACTCAGGCGAGTGTCTTGGCGGTGACCAGCAATCCGACTCGAACAAGTCCTGTCAAACGTGGCAAATGGATTTTGGACAATCTGCTGGCAACTCCGCCGCCCCCAGCGCCGCCAGGTGTTCCTGAGTTGAAAGAGAAAGGCGAACTGACCGGATCCTTGCGGCAACGACTTGAACAACATCGATCAGATCCGGCGTGCGCCTCATGCCACAAGTTGATGGACCCGCTTGGATTCGCCCTTGAAAACTTCGATGCCGTTGGTCAGTGGCGCGTTCAAGACGATGGGCTACCGATCGATGCGAGCGGCGAATTGCCTGACGGCAGTCACGTTCGCGGAGTCGTGGAGCTCCGCAGCACTCTGCTAACGAAAAACAAAGAGCAGTTTGTGCGTTGTGTGACGGAGAAGATGTTGACTTACGCACTAGGCCGAGGGCTTGAGTACTACGACAAGTGCGCGGTGGATAAGATTGTCGCCGAGTTGGCTAAGAACGATTACAAGTTGAATACACTGGTCATCGAGATCATCAAGAGTGATCCGTTTCAGAAGAAAGGCGAGCGTGAAATCGAATGAGTAATAAGCGAGTAAGCAAAAGCGTTGTTCGAGCATCGATCAGCCGTCGTACGGTTCTGCGAGGTGTCGGAGCAGCGATAGCGCTGCCTTGGTTGGAAGCGATGACGCCGAGACTTGCGTTTGGCGCAGCGCCAGCGAAGGCGCCCTTGCGACTAGCGTTTCTCTACGTGCCGAACGGTATGCACATGCCCGATTGGACGCCAACGAAAGAAGGCGCTGATTTTGATATCAAGCCGACTCTGGAGCCGGTTGCTCATTTAAAAGATCGAATCAATGTGCTGTCAGGGCTGACGCTAGACGGGGCTCGCGCGCACAAAGATGGCGGTGGCGACCATGCGCGGAGCGCTGCAGCATTTTTAACTGGGGCACATCCGAAAAAGACCGATGGGGCGGACATTCATAACGGAATTTCGGTGGACCAGGCGATCGCTCAAGCGATTGGGGAACAGACACGTTTTGCTTCGTTGGAACTGGGGCTCGAAGGGAGCTCACAAGCGGGTAGTTGCGACAGCGGCTATAGCTGCGCTTACTCGTCCAATCTTGCGTGGCGCAATCCGACAAGCCCGCTAGCGAAGGAGATGGATCCAGCCGCCGTATTCGATCGTTTGTTTGGTTCCGGCGACGACAAAGATGATAAGAAGACGAGTGAAGTGCGCAAGAGCCGACGTAAAAGTATTCTCGATTTTGCACTGGCCGATGCAAAGAAATTGCAGGTTGAATTGGGAGCGGCGGACCGTCGTAAGATGGATGAATACCTGTACGCAGTACGAGATATTGAAAACCGATTAGTTAGATCAGAGAAACTACGCGTCGGTGAAGATGGCATTCCGAACTATCCGAGACCCGCGGGTGTGCCTCGCGAGTTAGATGAACACTGCAAGTTGATGCTCGATATGCTCGCGTTAGCAATGCAGACCGACAGCACGCGCGTGGCGACATTTATGTTTGCAAATGAAGGCAACAATCGGGGCTACCCGGAACTCGGCGCGCCCGAGGGACATCATGACCTGTCGCATCATGGAGGTAGTGCGGAAAAACAGACGAAAATCGCCAAGATCAATCGCTTCTACGCTGAACGTTTAGCGTACTTCCTCGACCTGCTTGCAAGCGTCCATGAGGGAGAATCAACTCTGCTAGACAACAGCCTCATCGTCTATGGCAGCGGCATCAGCGATGGCGACCGGCACAATCACGACGAATTGCCGATTCTGCTTGCAGGAAAGGGCGCAGGGCGGCTGCGGGGTGGACGTCACATTCGTTTCGCGAAAGAAACTCCGATGTGTGACTTCTACGTGTGGTTGCTGCATCAGTTCGGCGTCCGTGCAGATAGCTTCGGCGACTCCAAAGGCAAGCTGGAAGGGCTGAGCTAGCCAGATGTCTTGACTGTAACCAAGAATGGCACTTGCTTTGCTTCAGGCTGTTGGCGTTTCAGAATTGCGGAATGCAATCCAACTTAGAAACGATCGAAAGCGCGATTCGCTTAGCTAATGAAAGAGGCCATATGCCGACACTCCTGTTAATCATCTTGATTCTGCTGCTTATCGGTGCATTACCGGTTTATCCGTACAGTCGTAGTTGGGGTGCAATTCCAAGCGGCGGTTTGGGGCTGGCGCTGATCATTCTTATCATTCTGATCCTCATGGGTCGCATCTAGCTGCGGAAGACGCAACTTGAGCTTTCTAACACCGTCCTGAAAGTCGAAGAACATGCACACAATTAAGTGTGCATGTTCGCAAGGGTTAACACCAGTCGCCGAAAGCCAAGAGCCTTCGGTGCATTTGTTTGTTATGGTCGCGGGTCTTCGATGCGGTCTGCGCGGTTTTCACCTGCGCGTTCGACAGCATCCGCTGCATTCTCGCCGCGGGCTTCGATGGCATCGGCTCTGTTTTCAGCCGAGTTGGTTTGCGCGGAGCCAAAGGCATCTTTGCCTACACTCTCTCGAACAGCTTCAGCCTGACGCTGCGAGGAATCGCGAATGCTCTCGGCTTGGCCTTGCGAAGCATCTCGCACCGCATCGGCCTGATAGTCTTCTGGGTCTTGGTTGCAGCCAACCAAGGCTACGGCGCAAACGAGCGACGCGAGTAACGCTTTGAATCGCATAATTATTCTCCAGTTTAAGGTTAGCGATTGAGTTAACACGAGATGAACGTCGCAACAACCGTGCCAAAACTGACTCGATTCAATCGCGCTCGTTCGAATGTGGAACTCGCGTTGCTTAAACTCTCAATGTGGAAGAATTGCGAGCTATAAACATGGCTATCGGACGACTTCTAAGAAATGTCTGCTGGTAGATCTTCATCATGTACCGCACTCGGAGCGTCGGGCGGCAGTTTAACGTCTGCGACTTGTGGCGCTGCCGCCTTCTGATTCTCAAAGTCTTGAAGCAACTCAAGCACGTTACGTTCAACGGTGGTGCAGATGGAATCAAGCGGTAAGAAATCTATTCGCTGCGTACTAAATGGATTCTGTAACTCCATTCCGATTCGATCTAGCGATAACAGCGGATAGGCTAACAGGATCACGTACACGGTTACTAACCAGATTTGGTCAACTTCGTGGCGATGAACTCGCTCCACGTCAGCCGCCAGTTGAAAGTCTTCCATCAACCCGAGCGGCAGTGTTGCGAGGAACAGGAAGATGAACTGGCGAACTTGAATCGCACCGGACCTTGCCAGCGGAGTTCGCAGAATCCGCTCGCACGCGCCAAGGTGATCGACCAGCTGCGAGCGCTGTTCTTCCGCTCTCAGAAACGCGTATCCGTCCATACCCATTTGACGAGCTTCAGCGAGCAACAGTGCGATTTCACTTGAGACTGCACCAGGCATGTGTTCGGCTCGCTCCAACCACTCACGGCTTTCTGTCGACAGTAGGCTTTCGAGTTCTGGGAACGTTCGTTGAAATCGCAGACTGCGACGAGTGACATGAGGGAAGACTGCTATCCAGCGAATAAATCGCGAACGCCAGCGCATATCTTTAGGGCCGTAAGCTAATCCGATGATTGCGAGATTGCGACTTTGATTCACAATCCCGCCCCACAAAACGCGAGCTTCCCACCAGCGACTGTAGCCAGTGTTCACTCGCAGGACTAGCAGCAAACCCAGTACAGCGCCAGCTGCCTCGAGCGGTCCGGCTGGAACTGACAAATCGATATCGAATTGCATTTCAAGCTGCTGGACCATGAAGACAATGATCGCAGCTAGCAGTCCGAATCCAAGTACTTCCAGGAAAATTCGAGGTGCAACCGACCCGCGAATGATGAATGTTCCCCGCCAGTAGGAATAGGCGAGTTCGTCTGCAGGTTCAGTTTTTTTAGGATCCGGCTGAAAGTTCATTGTAAAATTTCAAACGCTCAACTACTGCGAGCGATTGGCATTTTCGTTGGCGAACTGAACCAACGCCTCATGTTGCTGTATCGCCGTTTCCTGCGCAGCGTCTTCAAGACGCTGTTGAGCTTCGGGATGGAACAACTTTCCGAGTTCTTTGCACAACTTAAGTTCAACCGAAATTGTTATGATAGTCGCGTCACCAATTGGCTCAGCGTGCAGAGTGGTACGATAATGCTTTAAGTCGCCAGCAGCTTCTTCCGACACAGTGGTTACGTCAAGGCATTCAGGTGTGATCTTAGCGTCCTGGTGCAGGTAGAGATTCTCAGCTTGAATGTCTTCGATGTTCACAGCCACGGTGAGTCGTTTGCTTGCGGTCACGCAGGATTGTGAGCGGCGCAGTATCGCGTTGAGCAAGGGTCGTTTGTCGCGCGACAGATCGATGTCCATGTCCAACACCTCTTCGTCGACCAACTCCATACCGCCATGTGCTACGATAGATTCAGTCGCATTGTTGCGGACCACCATCGTTCGAAATTCGCTGTAGGGTATAGCTATCTGCGCGGTGTGTTCGGCAGAAGCGCTCCCCTCAAACTCGCAAGGCGCGATTTGCCAAAAGCCAACGCCCGCTAAACTCATCGCGCTCGCCAGACCAGCGACTAACCAAGTTGCTATCTGCCCTGACCGCGAACGCTTCATCATTAAAGTTCTCATAATTAGTGGCTCCCTAAGACTTCGCCAGGATCTGCTGCGAAAAGAATCGCGATCTAGCAATCAGTGTGTGTTTAACTGCTCAATCAAGTTGGGTACGATTTTCAATCGTAGTCGTTGAGTCGGGACCCCGACCTTGCATATCGTTAACCATCGATCGAGTGTCCTCGATTACTTTTTCGACATCTTGCTGTGCTTCGTCAGTACGAAATTCCACAGTCGCGCTGCCGCTTTGGTAGTTAAATACGACCCAACCGCCTGCGACCATTAATGCCAGGAGTACAAGAACGACTAAAGCTGTGCGCATAGCAAACCTTTCGTGGGACTGCTTGGAAACATCTCTGATCGCACGCAAAGCACGTACCGTTTCGAGTTCGCCAACTGGAGGCATGAAAAAAGCACTGCTAGATGCGCATGCAAGCGCTACAGCTGTCGCACTACCGTCATTACGGGAGGAGTGGGTTCGTTGTTAGAATGAACAAAGATCGCCTTGGTTGTTTAGCCAGCAACATTTTGCTGGAAGACGTACTTCGGGGGCACATTTGTAACTGCTGTATGCTGTCGCCATTCAAAGAGAAGGTTTGCTATGCAATTCCGTTACTTGCACTGCTTGGTCCTAGCAGTGATGACCTTGACAAGTTTTGAACTGCACGCTGAAGTTCGTGTCACAACTGAGAACTCACAAGTCGGTACGCATTTCGGCTTTGAAAAAATTCAGTCGCCTGCGATTAACGACGCAGCAACAAACGCAATGATCAAGATTCTTCAAGGAGCAGCTGATGCAAACAGCGGCGCTCTGGAGGTGTTGAATGACGGTTTGATCCCAACATCGGACGATGCGCCGCAAGCAAATTTTTTCTTTGGAGCTGGAACGGACGGCGGGTTCCTTGAACTGGATCTTGGGAAGACCGTTGAAGTTGCCGAAGTCGCAACCTATTCATGGCATACGGGAACACGAGCCGCGCAGGTCTATCGCTTGTTTGGTACCGACGGAGCGGCAGAAGAATATTCGCATGCCTTTAGCAAAGGAAGCGATCCGTCGAAAAGCGGCTGGCAATTGATAGCTGAAGTGGATTCGCGAACGCGCGCCAGCGGTGGACAGCATGGAGTTTCGGTCGCTGATAGTGAAAAACCGTTGGGCCGCTTTCGATACTTGCTGCTCGACATTTCACCAACTGAAAAAGCGGACGCATTTGGCAATACGTTCTACAGTGAAATAGATGTCTTCGAAGTCGGCGGTCCTGAACCCAAACGCATCGCGGCTCCGAAGGAAAACGTCATTGCGTTTGCGACGTCCGAAGGCAGATTCCAGTTCACGATTGACTTGACACAAGCTCCGGACCTGGCTGAGTGGTCGGACGAAAAGCTGCGGCCCGTGGTCGAAGAGTGGTACCCGAAAATCGTGGACATGTTTCCCAGCGAGGGCTTTACCGCCCCGCAGCGCGTGAAGCTGCGTTACTTGCCAGACTCGCAAATGCGAGGCATTCCGGCTTATGCCAGTGCGGCAGTTGTTTCATTGAACGCAGATTGGTTCCGCGGGGAGTTGAAGCGTGAAGCCCGCGGCGCGGTCGTACACGAACTGGTGCACGTCGTTCAGGCTTACTCGAGCGGGGAACGCCAAAGTCGTCGCGCGCGAACTCCGGGCTGGATCGTCGAAGGCATACCTGATTATGTGCGATGGTTTTTGTACGAACCCGAAAGCCGCGGTGCGGAGATCAATGCCAGAAACTTAGCTGCAGCGCGACACGACGCGAGTTATCGAGTGAGCGCGAATTTCTTAAACTGGCTTGCAGAGAAACACGGCGAGAAACTGATTGCTGACCTGAACAGCGTTGCCCGCGAAGGCAAGTACGATGCGGCGTTCTGGAAAGAACAGACCGGAAAGTCCGAGCAAGAGCTGGACGAAGA
>JBGSJB010000047.1:0-3639 GCA_041742175.1 Pirellulaceae bacterium | reverse complement strand
CGAATCCCACACCTCTGGTTCGCCCTTCCAGCAGCAGTCGCGCTGACTGCGTTCGCTTGCTTGGCGCTAGCAATCGCACTTCGCGAGTCGCTGTGGATCGATGAACTCCACACGTCGTGGTGCGTGAGCGGTGGTTCTTGGCGACAGATCGCCGCCCGCGCCGCCGCCGGAAATCAGACCCCAGTTTATTTTTGGCTGGTCGCTGTGATTCAGCAGACAGTTGGTCAACCATCCGAGTTGGGTTTGCGAGCTTTGTCCGTGATGGCATGGTTCGCCGCGATCGCTCTAACGCTCGGCGTGCTCTGGTCCCAAGCTCGCCAGAGAGAAACCACTTCGCTGTTCTTAGTCGGCATCGCGACTTGGATCGCAGTTGACAGGTTGCACTGGTTTTACGCAACTGAGGCGCGTCCGTACGCATTACTTCAGTTGGCAACTTTGGCCGGATGGTGCTGCATCGCTGCGCTCGTTCCACGCAACATCGAACCTCAAATCCCACCGCGAAATTTTTCGGAACTGCGTTGGCCGATCGCCGCTTGGGCTCTACTGGCGATCACAAGCGTGTATCTACATCTGACCGCGGTGCTGCCCGTCGCCTGCCAGTGGTCGATTGGTGGCGCTGTGTTGTGGCGTCAAAGTGGTTACGCAAAGCAGTTCAAAGTTTGGTTGGCGTCCGCGCTCGCAGTCGCACTCGTTTGTATGCCGATTCTCAGTATCGCATTTCCAGTTTGGCAGCGGCGAACACAGTGGGCTGCATTTGCCAGCGACGTTTCACTGCGTAGCGCGATCTCGATGTTTCCAATTTTACCGGTTCTGGGAACGGTTCTGGGCACGATGCTCATCGCCGTCTTCATCGACTGGTTACTCGCTGGGAGACGCGATCGTCGCACAGGTTTGCAGTATCCCTTCGCCACGCGTGCCGTGTGGTGGTCGGCTTTATTAGGGCCATGGCTTATTGCGTGGTTGATCACGTCACTTGAAATCGCGCCGGTGTTTCATCGCCGTTTTGTGATTGCGTCCGCATTTCCGCTGGTCGTAGTCGGAGCGTTGGAACTTACACGAGTTCGGCAAGCTTGGTTGCGCGGCGCGGCGATCCTCATCGTGGCGGGCGCGATGCTCTACAGCCAAGGATCGATTGAAGTCTGGCGAAAAGGTTTTCTAGTCGGTCAACTGCGCGGCGAAGGGTGGCGCGAAGCGGTCGCGTGGTTGAACGAGCGCATCGAAGTCGACGACCAGGTGCTGTGTTCAAGCGGACTAATCGAAGCGACCGGAGTAAAACCGCCTTTGGACGCTGAGCTAGCTGAGTACCTCGCGTTTCCGCTGAACGGCCTCTATCAAGTTCGCTCCGCGTCGGATGATGCAGTACGCATCACCGCTCTGGTCGCTGATCCGCAACTTTGGAGCGAACAGATTCGCGCAGCAAGGCAGCCCAAAACGAAGCAATTCTGGTTGATCTATCGCGGTGCGGCCGGGCGACTGCGCGAGAAACTGAAAGTGCTAGCACCCGATCTTCCACCGCCCAACATCCATTCGTTCGGCCGCGTTCATGTAGTCGAGTTGCCCGCTTCGCTCAGCACCGCAGCAACCGACTCCGGCTCCGATTAAGCAAAACGAAACCGCTTCATCCGTCGTTTAACCGCGCGGGCAACGCCCCGCGTTCAACTTCGTATCGATCTCGTTGAACAGTTCCGCATGATCCGTCGCCGTCAAGGGTTGCTGCTACGCGAGCATTTGTTACACATCACCGCTAGGTGATCACGATAAAACCCTTGTCCCAGAATTTGCAGTTTCCAAATCACGCCAGTATCGAGTTCAATTCTTAGTCTACCAAACGCAGACGTGAAGTGAGACAAGAGCCATCGATCGCACAGTCCTCCCTAGCGGCTTCGGTCAAGCGATTGGCTACCCGACCCTACTTGCGCCTATGGTAATTGCTATTCAGTATTTCCAATGATTCGAATTGGTCGCTGCCGTTCTTTTTACCCAGCGACACAAAAACGTTTTCGCCCGAACCATCAAGATAGCGCAGACGGTTCGGGGACGCTGTTCTGGCCAACTTACCAAATGTTTTCGGTCCTCCCCAGTCAATCACCATCTGTAAACCCTCGCCGACTTCGGAAATAGTGACAACTCTAGATTGCAGCGTAAATTGTCCGACCGCTGAACCACGGAATGCATTGTCAAATCTTTGATCTTCCGGCAGTGGAATAATCGTCGCTTCAAAAGCTTGTCGACAACTCGATTCAATATGTGCAAAGCCAGCTCTTGCATCAGTGTTGGCCAGAATAATGACTGAGCTCTCGTGTTGCGGGTACCAGGAGACCGATGCCAGAAATCCGCGTACAGAACCCGAATGGGAGACACGTCGGTGAGTCTCGCTCAATTGCTCGATTCGCCATCCAAGTCCATAACTGCCATCAGGTCCAGGCTGCAACATTTTGTCGCAAATGGATTCCGACTTACGAATCGCTTTGACAAATTCAAGCATGTCGTCAACGTTAGATACAACTCCCCCCATTCCCTGATATTGCAAACCATAAAAGTCGCCGTAAGGATGATCCAATGCAGAACGATCGGCACCCATGGTTGACTTGCCAATCGAGACTTGAAAACCTTGGGGTGGCTGGTCGCCATTGAAGCATGAGGCAGTCATGTTGGTCGGCCGAAACACCAGTTCTCGTATGGCTTCCTGGTAGGATTGACCTGTCACTTTAGCGATGATTGCAGCGAGCAACGCGTAGCCCTGATTCCAATATTCGAATCGCGTTCCAGGCTTCGCTCGCGGTCCTCCCATCAAATATGCCTTCGTAATTTCCGCGACGTCGACGGAGTGCGGCCCATAATTGGTGCCTGGGATTCCCGAAGTATGTTGCAGCAGATGTTTGATCGTGATGTCGCGGCAGTTTTCAGGGACGTTGGGCAAGTGCTCCGAGATCGAATCGTCGAGCGACAATATGCCCTTACGATCCAATGTGATGACGGCGAGAGCAGTCACAGGTTTGGATACTGAAGCGATCTCAAACAATGTCTTCGAATCGATTGGAACTTTTGATTTTGCGTCTGCATATCCAAAACTGTGGCTTGCAATAATCATGCCTTTTTGCTCAGCCACCACGATGCCGCTGAAACCTTTACTGCTACCGTGCTCTACGATTGCTGCGAACTGTTTTTCCAGCAAATCTTGACTCAGTAGCGCCTGAGCCGAAAGCAATTGGCTGACAATGAACGTCGTCAAAACTCGATTCAAGAGAGGAACTGTCATTTTTTCCATGCTTTCACGATAGAACCTTCAGAGGTTGAACGGAAATAACCTCAATGAGCTCAAGTTCCACAACGAAGGTCGAACTGAATAGTAAAACAAAAACTCACATGCGATAAGCTTAAGACAATGGCCATTAAATTTCCAGCACTTTGGGGTCTCAATAGGTGCAGTAATTATTCATGCATCCTTGACTTACAGCTTTATTGCAAAGCGAACGCGCCAGCAAATCCTTTCACCCTTGAGCCTGAGGCGCTAGCCAAATGGCACTCACTTTAGCATTCGGTTAACTTTCTTGCGACCAATTCGAATTAATGGTACGAGATTTGCGCTATGAATTCTGGTTTTCTTTCACTGCCAAAAGAGAACCATAGCAATGGACG
>JBGSJB010000046.1:0-1719 GCA_041742175.1 Pirellulaceae bacterium | reverse complement strand
CGGAACGCGTCATCACGGGTGTGGTCTGTTCCGTCGCGGTGGCTGTGGCGCATCGGCTGCAAGCTGTGGTTCGGGTTGCGGTTCCGCTTATGGAGCTGGTTGCGGTGCCGGTTACGGCGGCCAAGTAGCTTATGGCAGCGCGATGTCCTGCGGCGCCGGTTACAGTGCTCCTGCGATCACGTACAGCGCTCCTGTTCAGCAGTGCGGACCGACCACACAAACTGTAACGCGTCGCGTGTGGGTTCCGAACGTTGTTACGGAAGAAGTTTCAGTTGTCGAAAACGTGGCGCAGTCGCAAGACGTCGCGTACACCGTTTACGAACAGCGAACCGAGCAAGTTCCTTACGAGTGCACGTACTTGATGTACCGTCCTGAATCGCGAACCGGAACTCGCAAAGTTGTTAACTATGTCGAGGAATCGCGCACTCGCAATCGCAAAGTGGTTCAGTACAACGACGAAGTTCGAACTCGAACTCGCAAGCAACTGAGCTACAAGCAGCAAACACGCACAGAGACGATTCCAGTTGTCAGCTACACGACTGAGAAGCGATCAAAAGACGTCGTGTATTCATTCAACGTGCCAGAGACCAAAGTTGAACCGTTTACTTCAACGCGTTTCGAAACAGTCAACGAAGAGGTCAGCGAAGAGTACACCGTTACCGTTCCAGTTGCGACGATCAAAGAAGTGCAAGTCCAAGTGTGCCGTATGGTTCCAAAGCTTGTACCGGTGACGATCTATCCTTGCGCTGGCGGTCAGGGCGGCACTGACAGCGGTTGCACAAGCGGTTGCACTGGAGCTCAAGCGCCGGCTCCAACACTTGCACCATCACTGGGCGGCGGATGCAATGGATGTGCTGGTGGTTGCAGCAGTTGCCAGTAGAATGCATCAGTGACTTAGCAAGTTCGAACAATTCAAATCGCCTCGACGAACATCGGGGCGATTTTTGTTTTGGTGTGAACGACAAGTGAAAACTATAAAAATGAGCCCGAGGAGCTAGCCGAGAATTTCGATCCCGCTGCCCGCGCAACGAGTTGTTCAAGGCAGTCGCAAAGCCACTGCGCAAGCGATCAAACAGAACGTTTTGAAGTGACTGAATCGGCTCGCGCCTCAGGCTCACGAAGTTTCTGGATCGGCTCGCGCCTCGGGCTCACGAAGTTTCTGGATCGGCTCGCGCCTTGGGCTCATTTGGAAGCTAACTTGTTCACTACGTAGTGGTCCATCCAGCGCATGGTTCGGCCTCGATCATCTAGGCCGAGGTATCCTAAATGCCCGCCGTGTTGGGTGTGTTCCATTTTTACAAAGTGCGGATCGAACGATGTGCGCTGGAAACTCGCAACAGTCACGATCGGATCGTGCTTGTCGACCAGGATTGTTGTCGCCGTTTTGATATGCGGCAGCCACTGGTCGGAGCTGGCGATATCGTAGTAATGATTCGTGTCACGAAATCCGCTCAGCGGAGCTGTGTAGCGCGCGTCGAACTGTCGAATCGATCTCACTTTCGGCTCGCGAGCGATCGCTTGCCAAGCGGGCCATTGCGCGCGCCGCTGCTCGACTTGCTTGTCCAGCACTTTCAAGTAGTAACGTGTGTACACTCTGCGGCTGACTCGGTCCATGTTGTTCGCACAGTCGTGAAGATTGATCGGCGGCGCGATGGCCACCGCATGCTCAATCCAACTCAGATCGATCAGCTCCGCGAGCGGCTCGCCCGAAGCAGTTTC
>JBGSJB010000045.1:0-5224 GCA_041742175.1 Pirellulaceae bacterium | reverse complement strand
AGCGGTGGCTCGCGATCAGACTTCCGCCACCGACTATCAATTTTCCGCCGCGAGATGTGTAACGTGATCCTTTACTGCGGGCTTTTGCTAGGCCTTGCAATTGCATACAGATGACTTCCGCTACGAATCACCAAGTAGTCGCCGATCGCGGCCGCTGCGTACAACACCTGTGCGGTTGATGTGTTGTCTTGCGGTGTTGAATCAGTCGCAGCGGCCCAGGCGCGGTTGACAGCGAGTTCCTGGTCGTTGCGAGGCGATACGACCGAAGTATCACCTTGATGACCAAATAGATAGGCAACCTCTCCGGCAACAATCGGCGTTGCCCAGATTCCTCCGGCATTCGTGCGAAGCGCCGAAAGTTGTTGACCGGTCTTCAAATCCAATTGATACAGAACACCGGTACGATTGACGAACAACGCCCGATCGCCAGCGACTACTGGGCTTCCAAAGGTGCATGTCGCTTTCTCCGCCTGCCAAACGTATTCGAGCGAAAACCTGCCGTCCTCAGATCGTTTGATTTGCATCAGGCCGTTGGATGCAGCGGCATCACCAGATGCGGATTCCCCGCGACCGTCGGACGCACCTATCAAGAAAGTTCCGTCTCCAACAGGCATCGGTGTGCAAGAACTGTTATTAGCAATCTTGTCGAATTCCCACAGCCGATCGCCGGTCTTGGGATCGTAACCGATAATCTTACCACTGCCGCTACAAACTAAATGATGATCGTCTCCGACAGTGATCAAGCGTGGCGATGCCCACGACGTGACGCCGATTCCTGGAGCCTTCCACGCAACCTCGCCGGTTTGTTTATCAATCGCCAACAAGTACGGATCATCAGTTCGCTCAACCCATACAAAAACATTCTCGTCATCTTGTTCCAGCGATCCAGCCAAACCGTGTCTCGCTTCGATCTTGCCATATTGGTCGACTAGGTTCTTCCTCCAGACTTCGTTGCCTTTTGCATCCACCGCAACCACAAGCCCTCCTTCAAATGAAGCGATAAAACCGAATGCGGTTGCAACAGCCGTTGGTGCCGCGCGGCTGACCATGGGTGTGTTCGCAAACGGCGAAGGATTATCAAAGTCAAGTTGCCACTCTTTTTCTCCCGTGTGAATTGCAACCGATGTGAGATGATAGCTGTCTTTCTCCGGCCCGCTGGTCGAAGTCACAACAATCTGTTCATGGCCACTGATCGGAGTCGATTGACCGTAACCTTCAATGCTGGCTCGCCAAGCGATACCTGACGTGGGTGTCCAGACCGTTGGCAACTCGTCCGCTGCAACAGCAGGATGCCCCACGTTTTGAAATCCACGCCATTGGTGACTCGCTTGCGGATCGCGAGCCGGGGTTTCAGCAATTGCAACAGCGACGTGCATGCCGGCTAGCACGAATGCGAAACCGATCCATGAAGCGTGGAATTTCAAAAGCATCGAGGAAACCTGATTCTTTGGTTAAATGCGTGAACCGATACAACGATCGTGTAACAATTGTTTAACGACGAGCCGAAGGCGTAGGCGAACACCCTTCAGCGACTGCCAACACCTACGGCTTGCGTTAAACGAAAACTTTTCCGCCTGGGTCTACTGCGCGCCAACCAACGACGGGGACACCGGTTTCACATGCACCAAGTCCAGGTTCGTAAATCGACCGACGGACATATTCGCTCCGCCAACCATCACCATGTTCTGATCGTCCAAGCGCAACATGCAGTGAAAAAAACGACCGGGTTCATAGTTTCCGACGATCAGCCACTCGTCGCCGTTTTTGCTCAGCCGCTGTATCGTGCCGCTGACCGTGCTGACGTAGAGCGAGTTCCCCAGTGGTTCGGCCCAACATCCGAAGCCAGTCATCGGTTCACCATTCAGCGACGGGCCTTCGCTCCACTGATTCGACTTCGGATCGTAAACATCCACTCGCGTCGTCGGGCCACCTTCTTCACCCATGCCACCGATTGCATAGATCTTACCTCCGTGCGCCGCGACCGCTAAGGCGCGTCGAGCGAACGGTGGCGTGGCAATCTCTTTCCAAACGATCGGTTGTTCGCTCAAGTCGGCTGACCAAGCGGTTTGATGCCACTGCGTTTCAGCGTCACTCGCCATGGCCCAGCCGCCAATCACATACGCCGTCCCATCAACAACTGTCGCGGCATGCGATGATCGCGGTTCGGGCAGCGATGTTAGCTCGGACCATGTTTGATTGGCCGGATCATACTGAGCGACGGAGCTTTGCGATTGCAAAGTGTGCTCTTCACCTTCCGCATTCATCGCCGTAAATCCACCCAAGCGAATCACCGACTTGCCGCTGGCCACCATCGCAAGTCCTTGCAAACGCGGTCCTGATGGAAGTCGATCCCAGCTCTTGGGATTCTTCAAATCGAGTGAGTATAATGTGTCCGACTGTTCAGCCGTGGAATACGAATGCGCCTCGCCGATATGTCCACCGTAGACGTAAAGTTTTTCAGACGCGATCGCACCACCGAAACTTGTCAGCTCCGTCGGCAGATCCGGAAACTGCGATCCGACCACTTCGACTTCTGTACTGTTTGATGACTTCACCGAATCGGCTGTCGGTTTGGCTGCGGACTTCCAGTTAAACGTCGCTGTCAGGTAGTTGCTGGTCGAAGCGAATGCCGTACCATCGAATGTTCCTGACGCATCTTTGTCGGTGAACCCTACCATGAGTGCATTGAGACCCTTTTCCAATTGCTCGCCCGTGAACGTGACTGATCCATTTGCATCCGTTTTCGCCGAACCTTCCTCGTGTCCCTCGGCGCAGGACAGTTTCACTTCGGCATCCACAAGTGGTTTTTGATTCCAAAGAACCGTCACGTGAACAACATCACCTTGCGGCTGAAGCTTGGCTTGCAGTGCAACATCGTTAGGTGGACCTTGCCAAGCGTTTGGATCGTCGCCCAAGCAATGCTGGACGAAGTAGACCAGCTTGGTGCCACGGTAGTTGCCATACGTTTCAGTACCGAAGATGCAACCGTTTGGCTTAACCGCTTCCGCAGCCACCAAACCGACGAGCGTTTCCGATTCGACGGAATTCAATTTCAATACCGTTGCTTCATCACTGGCGTTTGTATGTTGCTTGAGTGGGAACGCAACTAGGTTTTTCGGCAGGTGATAGGTCCGGTCGCTCAAGTCTTCGCCGAAGAACAACACGGGTTTACCTTCGTCGTCGACCATCAGCCACGGGAAGTGAGCTGACGCGAGGTTTGGAACCATTGAGGCCACGAAGAACAGCATCGCCATGAGTGAATTTGCAAATTGTTTTTTCATAAATTCGTTTTCGTTAGTGTTCGTTGTTGAGAAATACAAGTAATAAATGTTGGGCTACTTCAATTCAATGTCAAGCGTTTGCCCTGGAGCATCACTGATCACGACGACGGCTTGTGCCATGGCGGCAGCGACACCGCCACGCGAACCGGCTCGATTGACATTGAACTGTCCTGCCGCCTCACGTGGATTCTGTTCCGCCGCCTCGGTAATCTCTTCAATCGACGCTTCGTCGGGGTTGATGCGTGCGACATATTCTCCGGGACGAGGCCCAGTTTGCGTATCGAATGCGAATCTCCCCGCTTCGACTCTTGAAGCGGTCGGCATTGCTGTGGGTTCTTTTGGTGTCAACACCAGCGTGCCCGATGGAACAGGTTGACCTTGGAGGCTGACAGTACCGCTGACCTCCATCCGAACGTCATCGCGACCGGAACAGCCTACGACTGTGAGGACACCCATGAACAGCAGACAGCCTTGCCTCAGGACGTTCAATACTGTGTGTCGCATTACGGTGCATCTCCCGCAACCACTTCGCTTCCGTTCTTGGTCGCCAGAGCTTTGTAAATCGAAAAGTCGATCGAATCCGTCATGAAGCGTGTGCTGCCGTCGGCATAGACAAAGTACGCACCACCGGTATGTTGGCTGGCAAATCCGCCGAGATTCGCCACCGTGTGTACGTTCAGCGGATACAGGGTGGTGCCCAATGCGATTTTCGGATAGCCGACGACCCATCGTGCGGTGCCCCACTTCACAGTACCCGCCATGCCAGCCGGTAGCTTGCTGCCGCTCCAAAGGTAGTCCTTATAGTCGTACACGGTTTCGCCCAGCGCGAGCGTTGTCGAAGTTCCATCAAAGCAATCACGAAAGCGGTTCGGCGGATTGTTGTAACCGTAAGTCGGCCAGTTCAGACCAAACAACCCGTCGGCTTTGATCATGTAGTCGTCGGTCCCTTCACACCACAGATAGCTGGACGGTGCGCCGGTCTCGACAGGCTTGCCATTTGTACCGATGCGGTTATCCGGTGCATCGCGATTGAGAATCATCGTGGGGCAGAGGTACGCGGCAACCTTTTGCGACGACACTTCGCGGTTGTAAGGGTCGTCGTAGTTCTTTGAGAAATCCCACTGTTGGTAATTGTTGGATTCTTCCAGATGCGACAGTATCCCAACAAAGGGACTGATGAAATTGCTTAGGTTGCTTCCGGCGGGGAATTGGTTGAACGTCCCGTGATAGTTATGTGTCGCCAGCACGATCTGGCGCATGTTGTTGCTACACGACATCCGCCGCGCCGCTTCTCGTGCGGCCTGAACGGCGGGCAACAGCAAACCGACCATGATGCCAATGATCGCGATCACGACCAGCAACTCAATGAGCGTGAATGCGGCGCGATCGCTTAACCGCGCGGGCGACGGCCCGCGAGTACAAAAACGATGCCTGATAGCGGCGCAGCCAAAAGTGGAAGGTAAATACAGACGGACCATGGGTAAGTCTCCAGCAAGAGGGCACACGAATTGAAGGATCAACCCTCGAAAACGTTTTCGAGGGCCAGATCGAGCGTGGCTGGCTGGAGGGCTAACGTGCCGGTTCCAAAGTACCGGAAGCCCGTGGCTTGCTGCGTCGTCGATAACGAAACTCACTTGTTGAGATTCGTTCTCAACAATCATTGCGAGAGGCAATCGTTTACGCAAGGAGGAAGTGCAAAAAAAAATCGGATCTCGCAAACCCTTCCATTCCAATGGTTTACGATAGATCGAGGACAGCCAACACAAACCGAAGCTGAAAAAGTTTTACCCGCTACGCGCGACCGGGAGGCTCGATTCAGTCCGCTTGGCATCTGGGTCGCCATCCGTCTGATTCCCACAGACGTGTTGGAAGATTGTCGCATTCAAGCGGAACAGGCTCTAGAAAACCGACAAGTCGCTGGATGGTCGGGGTTGTTGTTATAG
>JBGSJB010000044.1:0-5148 GCA_041742175.1 Pirellulaceae bacterium | reverse complement strand
AGTTGCGATGAAGTTGTTGCGAGGTGTAATGAGTTCGAGGAATCAAGGAAGTGGAGTGCGCGTTTTCCTCAGGCAATACCGAGTCTGCGGCAAGTCGAGGTATAGAAGTCAAGGTTCTGATTCATCCGTGAAATGTTTTTTGTCGCGTCGTGCGAGCGTGAGGATACAAGACAATTTCGTATCCGCCTTGGTTCATCAATTATGCATACTTAAGCAGAATCTTTGCAGATCAAAAACGCGTCCTTAACGAAATCGTCAAACGACAATACGCTAAGGAATGGGAGAAACCGATAGATCGCCGCTAGGGAAGCCCCCTTGCCGTTACTTACAACCGCGGTTTCTCACTTGACGCGAAGTGAAGCAAATCTTTAGCCGCAATGCGTACACGAACAGCCTGTCCGACCCGAAACGGATCCGCATGCACAGCGCCCGCAACCAAAATTCGAACCAGAGAATTTTGCGTTGCGTCAGCTAGCGCTACAAAAGCTAGCGTCGCGAATCCAAGAAACTGTAAACGCTCCACTCGGCCTAGCAACATCAATTCGCTCGATCCAACGTCACTCACCGCTGGCGCAACCAACCTCGCCGCCTCCGGTCGAAAACAGAACTTGCCTTCCGAATTCAATTGGGCCGCAATTTGCGATTGCACATGCAAATCTTCGATTTCATTCAGACCAAACGGACTCAATATCTCCGCAATCGATTTCGAAAGCGGCCTGCGATAGATTACGTCCGGCTCGTCAACTTGGACCAACTCGCCTCGCTCCATCACAGCGACAACGTCCGCCATCCGCAACGCGTCGAACGGATCGTGCGTTACCATGACCAGCGTGGTGCCGAAACGTTCCGTGCACGATTGAATCAACGCCCTCCCCTGCTCTTTCAGAGCTTGGTCGAGCTGACTGAGTGGTTCGTCGAGCACCAGCAACTGAGGCCGCCGCACGATCGCTTTCGCCAGCGCCGCGCGCTGCAACTGACCACCGGACAACTGCGAGGGACGTCGCGCTCGGATCGGCGCCAACTCGAACCAGCTCAGCACTGACTCGATGCGCTCGTCGCGATCTGAACCGCTCAACTTCAACGGCTCGAGAGCGACCAGTAAGTTTCTCTCCAAAGTCAGGTGCGGATAAATCGCGTAGTCCTGCGACAGCAAAGCGATCCCACGTTTGTGAGCCGCTTCGAACGTAATGTCTCGATCACCATTAAAGATAGACCCCGAATCGAGAGTCTCTAGACCCGCTAGCACACGTAACAATGTTGTCTTGCCCGCGCCACTGCCCCCGATCAAAACAACGCGTTTGCCAGCCGGAATGGTCAAACTTACATCTACCAAGGCTCGCACATCGCCAAATTTCTTCGATAGGTTTCGCAGTGTGATCATCGCCATCATCAGTATCTAAAAGTCAATGCTTGCACAGCCTTCCCCTTGCACGCGCGATCAGTGACTCAAGCAGGCAAAACGCCTGCGAAGCGTAGGTCGGGCTGTAACGATTGTACAGCGGCTGAAGAACATTCTGATGCGAACGTCATATTGAGTCGAATTTTAAGATGCGTACCTGCAGCCAACGGATGAATGCGGGCAAGCGTTTTCATATCGCGCACGGCAAGGAAGCTGGAGTAATCGAATGACAGAACTCACTAAAGCCATTCGCCATTGGTTTGGTCGTCCTTGCCTTTTAGCAATCAAAGTCGGATGCTTGCTGGCACTGACCGTCGTTTCCTCCGATTCCAGCAATGGACAGGTAGTGCGCGTCGCCGGAGAGCAACTCGAAGCGCCGCACAAAAAGGCAACTCAGCCCACGCTGGGATTACTGATCGGTAACGCCAGTACGGGGCTGTCCTCACGCCGCTTGCTCGCTGCATTGCCTCAGGACAACAAGTCCGAACTAAGTCCTAGCGATGTCAAGAGAGCTGATGAAGCCATAAAGGGTGCTGAGGTTGATAAAAACAAAGCGGCTAGCGAAGAGGCGGCCGACGACGACCAAAACGATGCCGGTAAGCAAGCGAGTGCCAGCAAGCCGACCGCACCGGCTCAATCATCCGCGCTGAGTCTTTCAGTTGATCCAGTCAATATCGCCACCGACTCAATTGGTACCGGCGTCTTGCCTGAAAACACAGCCGCAAATCGCGCTCCCGCTTCCATGGGACTGCTGAACGGTCAAGCTCGCGGAATTCCGATGACCCAAGTCAATTGGAAACCAGCGAACATCTGCCACCTGCCGCTCTACCTTGAAGATGCAATGCTTGAGCGCCACGGTCACGTTCGCTGGGGTCATGCCCAACCAGTCGTCTCTGGCGTGAAGTTCTTTGCAACCATGCCGCTACTTCCTTACTTGAAAACACTGCATCCGCCTTGCGAATATCGTTACCAGCTTGGCCACTTCCGCCCTGGCAGTTGCGCTCCAGCTCTTAAAGACCACTTGCCTTGGGATCGCCGCGCCGCAGTTGTCGAAACCGTTTCACTGGGAGCATTTTTCTGGGCCGCTCCGCTGTAAACAGTAAGAAATTAAACCCTCTACAAATCGACAATTCAATACATTTCGCCAGCTTGCATCAACGATTGCAAGCTGGCGTTTTTCGTTGCTTCAACGATTCAATCACTGTCATGCCTGCGCGCTTCAGACGCATCTCTAAAAAGCACTTGGCAGAACGACCCCCGCTGACCGTCACGAATTTCTGCCACCCACTTCGATCGCTTGACTTTGCAGGTTATGCCAGTTGCAAGCGTGCTAGCATTGGTTCTTGCAAATCCTATTGATCTAGTAAATCGAGTTAGTCGCTCAGGCAGACCGATACGAACTGCACAGAGAGACGTTCTGCGCAGCCTCGTGCGACATCCGTCGCGACCAAAGTTCGGTTCAACAGCTTCGGCTACCAAGGAAGAATTTCAATGCGATCGACCAAACGGAATCGCCTGCTCGGTTGGATTGCTGCCTCAATCGCAGTGACAACAGGCTGCGCGCAGATCCATCGTTTTCATTTCCAAGAATCGTCTTCGCCCAGCTACTACAAACCAGTCTCCACCGAGATCGAGTATCCAAGCGTTCAGTCGTGCATGACGCCGGAGGTGGTTTCGACCCAGCCGCCGTTAGCGCTTGAGAATCCAGCGGATATCGTGACGCGCGATATTCAGTTGGAAGAGGTGATCCGCCTCGCTCTGCAAAACAGCGACATCCTTCGTTCGCTCGGAGGCAGCATCGTCCAAGCTCCTGCGGGCGTGATCACGAGTTTCGATCCGGCGATCACTGAGACCAATCCTCTCGGCGGTGTCGAAGCCGCTCTGTCTGCCTTCGATGCTCAAGTTACTTCGCAGTTGTTTTGGCAAAAGAACAACCGTCCGAACAACATCGCCGTCAACCCGATTTTGCAACAGTTTCAAGTCTTCACAACAGAACAAACCGCAGCAGTCTTCAACTATGAAATCGCCAAGCGGACGGCGACCGGTGCTCGTTTCGCCGCACGCAACGTTGTGAATTATGACTTGACGAACACTCCCAACCGTTTGTTCAACAGCGCGTACGCTGGCTGGCTTGAAGCCGAGTACCGCCAACCGTTGCTGCGCGGCGCTGGCGTGGACTTTAACCGCATCGCAGGGCCAAACAGTGGCGTTGGGCAATACAACGGTGTATTGATCGCTCGCATCAACACCGACATCTCGCTTGCCGATTTCGAACAAGGCATCATCAACTTCATCAATGACGTTGAAACGGCTTACTGGGAACTTTACTTCTCGTACCACGACCTCGAAGCCCGCGTAGCAGGACGCAACAGCGCTCTGCTAACTTGGCAGCGTGTGAAGGCGCTTCAAAATGTCGGCGCGCGCGGTAGTGACGCGGCTGCCGAAGCCCAAGCGCGTTCGCAATACTATAACTTTGACGTTCAAGTCAAGGATGCGCTCAGCGGTCCTAGGGGACTGTACGCTTCCGAACAGAGTTTGCGTTACCTAATGGGCTTGCCAGCTTCCGACGGATCGTTGATGAAACCGATCAGCCAACCGATGGAAGGCGAAATCATCCTGGATTGGAATTCTGCCCTGAACGACGCTATCACACGTCGCGTCGAGATCCGCCGTCAAAAATGGAATATCAAACGTCGTGAATTAGAAGTGATCGCAGCCCGTCACAATCGCTTGCCGACCTTGGATTTCCTTAGCCTCTATCGCTATCGCGGCTTGGGCGATACGCTCATCGGGCCACGAAATCCAGATAATCAATTCGATTCGCTGTATCAGAATATCTTCGAAGGAAACTTCCAAGAATGGCAAGCAGGTCTTGAACTCGCTTACCCAGTCGGCATGCGCCAAGCTGGTGCAGCACTAGCCAACGCGCGCTGGAATCTTGCTCGCGAAACGTCGCGACTACGAGAACAAGAGCTTCGCATCTCGCATGATCTCAGCAATTCAGCTCGCCAAGTTGCACGATCTTACCAACTGGTGCTGTCGAACTTCAACCGTCAAGATTCGGATCGCTTGCAAGTCGAAGCTCTGCAGACACGCTACGAGGGTGGACTCGATAACATCAACTTCTTGCTGCAAGCTCAGCAACAACTTGCCACCTCGCAAAGCGCTTACTTCCGTTCGTTGACCGACTACCAACTCGCACTCCGCGACTTTCATCGCGAGAAGGGATCGCTGCTGAACTACAACCAAGTCGGCATGAGCGAAGGAGCTTGGCCGAACGCAGCTTATCAAGATGCTTATGAGCGCGGTCGCTTCTTTGCACCACGCGCTAATCCCGAGGCTGTCGAAATGCCAAGCCCAGTGGCCAGTGGTGCATTCGATCCAACCCAAGTTGGAGCGATGTCAAGCAACAGCTTCATCCAATCGAACTCTATGATTATCAATGAATCGTTTAGTGGCGAATCGGTCACCGGCGAACCTACCGCGCCCGCTGCCCCTTCAGCCAGCAACTCAGGCGACAAGTGAAAATGATGTGAGCTCAAAGGAACTCAATTTGACAGTCCCAGCGCCAACCAAATAGGTTCAACTGCGCCGGTTGGAAACCTGCTAGCTTTCACTTTGCTTGGACGACAAACCGAGTTCTTCCGCGACTGCGTTCATCGCCGCCGCGCAGAACTCAATATGCTCATCGAGATCAACGCCAAGATCGGCGGCACCGTTGGTGATATCGTCCCGGTTCACGGCAGCCG
>JBGSJB010000043.1:0-2587 GCA_041742175.1 Pirellulaceae bacterium | reverse complement strand
GTCGAACTGCCAACCCACTTCGCGAGCGCTAATCGCGGAGTCGTAACGCCAGCCACCGATTGCCAGGAAGTGCCATCGGGCAAAACAAACTTAGCCGCTTCAAGTGTTCCGTCTGGTCGATCAAAGAACAGATTCGGTTGCTTATCAACAACAAACATTTCCGCTTGCTTGTCGATCGCAGCACGATCCGATTTTTCAACCCCGCGGGAATCCAAGCCCATCAACATAGCGACTAACGACCAGTATTGTTGCTGCGAGTGAACATCCTGAACCGGCGTCTTGGCTTCGTGACAACGCACGCAAGCCAATGACGAATCTAAGAACGATCCGCTCAGCCGCGAAGCCATGCGATGATTTCCGCCGCCCGCTAGCGACGCGACAAACACGTCACCCGCATTCGATTCACCTGACAATACCGTCGAGACAACTTGATCCCAAGGACGCGATTCAGCGATACCGCTGGCCACAAATTCTTCAAGCCGCCGAATCGGCGTGCTGTCGAGCGGCAAGTTGCCACCGCCCAACCAATTGCTCACCAAAGCACGCGCCCAACGCCGCGCAAAAGATTGAGAATCCACCGCCATCGAAATTACGCGCTCACGTCTCTCAGCCGCCTTCAACTCAGACAACTCGGCGATCGCAGACACCGGCAATTCCTGTCCCGTCAGTGCTTTGGAAGTCGACTGAGCCAATCGCAACTCATCCAACTTCTCCGTCGGCTGGACGTTCAGCTTCTGCCAAAGCTGAGCGAGTTGCGTATCGATCAATTCGACAATTTGCACGTCGCTCAATCGCGGAGCATCTTCGCGGAGATCTCCCGACGCGATCACTTTGGAATCGGGTTGCTCGCGATTCGCAAATGGAACATTGTTCAGTTCTAACTTCACGCTTCCCTGTGCATATCTTCGTTCGTTATTCGCAGTCGATTCAGCTACGTCAATTGTTGGAACATTTGGCGTATCCGCTGGATTCAGCTCAGGCGCTGGGACAATGGCCATCCTATCTGATTCGGAAACAAAGATCGCTTGCCATCGAACGGCCCAGGTGAGCAGCAAACCGCTGGCAGCAATAACTAATAAGACTTGCCATGTGTGCGACCGTCGTAGCGGAACAGTTGCTGGCCCAGCCGCTAATGCGCCAGTTGTTCCTGTACCAATATTTCCTGTGCCGGTTGCGGATGGTGCAGTATTGGCAACTGCAACTTGCGGAACAATCGGCGGTGCAATCAAATCGCCGGAAGTAGTCGCTGCATGTGTGCTTGTTGGCAACGGAATGCGGCCCGCGAGCTCTTTTTGCCAGGTCTTAGTGATCCGCGCGAGCAAGTCCGGAGGATGAACTCCAGTAACAGCTTCCTCCAGCAGCGAATCAAAGACCGGATCGGTCCACTCGGAATTCATCGATGTATCTTTAGGTCTATCGTTCATTGCAGTTTCTTTTCAACGCATTCGCGAAGTTGCGTTTTTGCGCGTTGCATCAAGTTCTTAGCTCCGTGCTCGCTGATTCCTAATGATTCAGCGATTGACTGGCGGCTTGAGTCCTCAGCAAATCGGAGTCGCAAAGCTAATTTTGCGCGTTCGGTCAAGTGTTCAAAGCAGGCGGTGAGCGCTTCAATGCTGCGATCACCCGAATCGAAACCCGCCCAGCGCATCCAGCTCGCATCGAGATCCTCGGCGTGTTCCGTCACCGTCATGCGGCCGTCACGTCGACGCCGCGAAATAAAAAAATTGTGAGCGACTCGACGTAGATAAGCCGCAGTGGCTCGTTCGTTGTACTGAATAAACGGCCGCCGCATCACTTCGAGAAAAGTGTCTTGCGTCAAATCATCGGCCAGCGAGGCGTCACAGCCCAAAGCACGAAGGTACCGCCACACGCCATGTTGATGGAGCGTTACGAGAGCCGTTAAGTCAAACTCGGCATTCGCATTCTCAGTAGGTACTTCTTTACTCGCCGTTGACACTCCATCCAGCCTGTTAACCAACAGTTAGCACCATTTATGCAAACAATTCGCGAATGACCTTACCGCCATTGGCGATCTTCATCGGCCGACCATTCTTGCTCTGGTAAGTCGTCTCAAGTGAAATTCCCAGTGACTTGCAAACCGTCGCCATCAAATCTTCCGCTGAATAGGGTTCCGAATCAACCGCAGTTCCATCGTCATTCGTAGAACCCACAGCGATTCCGCCTTTCATACCGCCGCCGCCTACCACAACACTCCAAGCGCGTGCAAAGTGATCGCGACCAGCGTTACCGTTGATTTGAGGAGTGCGACCAAATTCGCCCATCCAAATAATCGCGGTATCTTTCAGCAATTCGCGCTGTTCGAGATCTTCAACCAACGCGCTCATCGCTTTGTCCAGCACAGGCAGTCGTTGGTTCTGCAGGAAAGGATGGATGCCTTGATGATTGTCCCAACCACCCAAGTCGACTTCGATAAATGGAACTCCAATTTCAACCAAGCGGCGGGCCATCAAGCAACCGCGACCGAACGCATCGTTGCCATAGCGTTCACGCACCTCTTCAGGTTCCTTCTCAACACGGAACGCTTCCATCTGCTGGCTGGTCATCAAGTCAAATGTCTTCTTCAACA
>JBGSJB010000042.1:0-24395 GCA_041742175.1 Pirellulaceae bacterium | reverse complement strand
TCGATTCGGAAGCGTGGTTTGGTACTAGACCATTTCTTTGAGCTTCTTCAGGGGTCGGACTTTGACTGCGACTGAAGCCTTCTTCGCTTCAACCCAAATCATTTCGCCATTGGCTGGATTGCGAACTTGACGCTTTGGAAGTGCTGGTTTGTTGACAGCAACGATCTTGCAAAGGTTAGGAAGCTGGAAAACGCCAGGTCCCTTCTTGCCGATGTTCTTTTCAATTTCTGCGCTCAACGCATCGAAGAATTCAGCGACTTGCTTCTTCGTCAGGCCAGTGCGTTCGGCCAAGGCGTTGAAGATCTCAGTCTTCGAGGCTGCCTTTGGTTTGGCTGCTGCGGCTTTCGCCATACTTTCAATCCCTTTCCTAAAAATAGTTTTTGCTGGTGAAGCAATTCACGTTGACCACGATTAAAGAGCCATAGGCACAAATTTCAACCGGTCAGTGAACGAAAAACGGCAAAAAACACTGGATTTTCAGCTTTTCTGCCGCTTGGAAGTCGATTTCGACTGGAAATTACCGCGAAATCCCCAGCTATGCCGTTTAGACCTGGTTGTTCGCAGCGATCTGAGAAGCCAGGTTTTCAGCCACGGAATTGGCCAAGACATCTTCTAAATCGGATGCCAACTGCAGCTCCAATTTCGAGCGCACTTGGTCCATCGCGTTATCGACGGCAGAGGCTGACAGCACGCCATCGCTCGCGTTCGTCGAAGCGGAGCCTAGCAGTTGCTGAATCGCTCGGCTCGGAATTAGAATCTGCTGCGTCACGGCTGAGGATACCGTTGGCGATGCATCGGGCTGAACTGACCTAGCGACCAGCGGACTCATTACGCCTGATCCTTCGCCTTCGGCGGTCAGCTCACCCTCGCCGCTGGCTGGATTCGTAACTGAGATAACTTCGACAATGAAGTTCAATGTCGAGTTGGCTGGGATATTATTTTGTGCTGTTGCACCGTAGCCAAGGCTTGGCGGAATCCTCAACTGAATCTTGCCACCGGCACCGACCAGTCTCAAGCCTTCCGTCCAGCCCGCGATGACTTGATTCAACGCGAACGTCGAGTTTGTCGAGCGTGCATAGGAGCTATCGAAGATCGTGCCGTTATCTAACCAACCTTTGTAATCAACCGTTACCGAGCTGATATTCGAGTTCGCGACGACGCCGCTGCCTGTTCGCAGAACTGCGTATTGCAGGCCGGATGCGGTAGTGGTCAAAGTCGTCGGTGCGTTCGCTCCGTTGGCTCCAACGGTACGATCTGTTGCTGATGCGTTAGGCGGTTCAGTTGGAATCGCAGTTGAAGAAACTGTCGAAGTGATGCCAGCTTCTGTTGGCGAACCGACGATGCGGAGCAGTCGCATTGACGATTGCTGCCCTAGTTGCATGACTCGCGTGGAGTTTGAAAGCGGTACGGTGCCGGTCAGGTTCTGAGTTCCGTTAGCGATGTTCACCACGAGCGAATCGCCCGCCGGATTGGTCTGTACGCTGACGTTATTCAAGCTTGCCCACGCCCCTTGAGTCGCATACCAACTTTGCGAACCATCGGCGTTCAGCGCAACGGTAAGACTGTTCGGTGACGTTGAGCCAAGAAAGTCGCGAATATCAAAGTAAGCGGGCATCAAGCTTCCAACTTGCAAAACGTTCGAAAGCTGGTCGCCACTTGTTATTGCCGAATTCACCTGAATCGCTGCGCCCGTGTCATGTAAGAATGGAAGTGCCTGGCGCTGGATCGTGTAATTTCCAGGAGCGAGATTCGAGTATGCATAAGTACCATCAGGAGCAACAACGGTGCTAACGTTTACAGAATCATTGGTGTACGTCGTACCGGATAGCTGCAGCGTCAAGCCACCGATACCGCCTTGAGTGCTGCCGTTTCCAACCATGACTTCACCACCAATCGTGCGCGGCACAAACGACTGGGCGGTGATCGTCACCGTGGCGGTATCGGTCAACGTGTTGCCGTCACTGAGTGTGTAAGTGAGGGTGAATGTGCCTTCGAACGCGGTGCTTGGACTGGTGTAGATCAGTGACCTACTATCGCTGCTAATGGCAATTGTTCCTTGACCGGCTGGCGGTTGCGTGACCGCCGAGATGGTGAGTGTTTCGCCGGTGTCTGGGTTCGTGTCGTTGGTTAACACATTGAGCGTTGTCGTGGCCGACGAAGTAAACACGGTGAACGCATCGTCAACTGCCACAGGCGGGTCATTGACGGCTGAAACCGTAAAGGTCATCTGGCCAGTGGTTGTCGCGCCACGGCTGTCACGAAGCACATAGGTAATGACTTCGACGCCCGCAAAGTTCGGCGCTGGAGTGTAGAGCACGGAAAGTCCGTCGCTGGCAACGCTAATCTGCGACTCGCGAGTTGACGAACCGACACTGGCGATGCTAAGTGTTTCGCCGGGATCACTCGTCGAGTCGTTGGCTAGCGGATTGAAGCTCGCCTGGGCTGCGTCCTCGATTACTGCGAAGTTGTCACTGACAGCGGTTGGTGGTGGGTTTTCTTGGGTTACATTGACTGAGACGGTGCCTGTGGCCGTGCCACCGCGGCCATCGCTGAGCGTATAAGTGAATGTCTCAGTCGGTCCAGCAAAGCCTGTTCTTGGTGTGTAACGAATGTTCAATCCGCTTGGACCGATCGTAATCGTGCCGCCCTGCGAGCCTGCGCTGACCGCGGTTACCGTCAGCGTTTCGGTAGCGTTGGCGTCGTTGCCCCTTGTATCATTCGCAAGGACTTCGAACACGTTCTGGGTGCTGTTCGAGAACACGTTAAACGTGTCGTTGACTGCGACAGGCGGATCATTCACATCGGTAACTTGAACGGTGATCGTCGCGGTCTGCTCAACACCTTGTTGATTGCGAGCGGCGTAGGTAAACGTCTCGGTTCCGTTGAAGTTCGAAGCCGGGGTGTAATTGAGTGAGCTACCACCAGCACCTACCGTCACGATACTGCCGGTAGTTGTAGTACCCACTGAAACGATCGTCAGTACAGCGCCGTTGGTTACAGTGTCGTTCGTAAGCGGGTTGATAACTTGAGTCCCGCTGTCCTCGTCGAAATTAACGAGGTCATTGACCAAAGTAAAGTTGACACCCACTGCAAAATTGCTGCTTCCGAAACTTACTTCGGAGACAGGCACTTCGGCGTTCGACGAATCTTCGAACAGCAGAATATCGCTCACACTGCTGTCGGGTGGATCCAATCGCAGATTTGGGTTTCCAGCTACCTTGGCCAGGAAGGTAACTTCAGCGAGTAGCAACGGATCCGCATTTAGGCTGCCAAACACATCTTTATAGATACCGCCCAGTTCATTGACGACACCGGCTGTGGCCGTATCACCAGTTGGCGCAGTGGTGTAGTTCGTAGCGTGTGAGATCGGATTGTTCGCAATCGGTTCGATTACATTGGAATCGAATAGCACGTCTGCAAACGCTGAGAACACACCTTTCGCAGCAGCACCTGAGCGCAAGTCTTGAACAAAAACTTGAACCTTGAACTGCTGCCCCGCAGCCACAGTCGTGATTGGGTTGCCACTTAGATCGACAACTTGAAGGGTCATACGAACGCGAGCTTCTTGCGAGACGGCGAGCGAGACTTGTTGTGTGGTCGAGTTACCAGCGGCGTCCGTCAATCCGAGTGTGAAGGTCTGGGCGCCAATTTGCGCAGTTGTCGGTGTCCAACTGATAACGCCAGTACTCGCATCGATCGTCAGACCTGCGGGCGCATTAGTCACGGAGTAGCGAAGTCCGTTGCCTTCCTCAGAGTGAGCCAGATTTAGGCTGAGTGCTTGTCCAACTTCAACTGTGCTCGGAAAAACGCTGGACGCCAGAGCTGTCGGGACCGTTGTATCATAAGTCACTGAAAGACTAGGCGAATCAGTGCTTTCCTGGTTGTCGACAGTTTGGGTCGCAGTGAACAGAATCGCGCCCTGCCCAAGGCTTGCCGGGTCGGTGACGTTGACTGTCGTCGTTGTGCCAGTCGCTGTCGCTTGACCGACAACATTTCCGCCTGCCTTCAAGCGGACAATCGCGCCAGCGACCGTATCCGTCACCGTGAAGGACAGTACGGAAGCGTTCGTGATGCGATCGGTGTTACTCGTACCAGAATCGCTGGATGAAACCAGCGAAAGCCCGGTAGGCGAAGTAATACCCACCAACACCGTCACGATTTGTTCGTCCGTCGTGCTGGTTGTGGTAGGTGTCGTCGTTTGGCTGACCGATGCGCGGAACTGCAGTTGTCCGATGAAGCCAGCGGGCGGTGTGACCGTGGCGACTCCGGTTGAACTGTTTACCGTTACCGTAAAGTTCTCTGAGCCCAACTTCGTGACCGAGTATACGCGCGTGTCGTTTTCGGCATCTTGGCTGGTCAGCGTCACGTTAACCGGCGTTCCAACGGTTGTGTTGACAACTGGAATGTCGTTAAGAAACGGAGCACCGTTGGCAGTATCTTGAACAACGGTAGCTGTGAAAGTTCGTGAAGTACTCAGTCCTTCACTGTCGGTCACTGTCACCGTAATCGTCGCCGAACCTGTACCCGAGCCAGTCGGCTTCAACTGAATCAAACCGTTCTCAGTGTCGGTGAAAATCGAAGCCGAGTTGATCGTAACGGCGTTGGTTGGCAAATTTGATGAACCGGTAGCGGTATTGCTAATCGCTTCGCGAACCAATTCACCTTCGATCAATTGGCCAAAAATCGAGTGATTAAAGTCCAAGCCGCGCTGCGGGCCTTCGGTTATAAAGAACTGTGAGTCGTTGGTATCGTCAGTCGACTTGGCATAAGACAAAACGCCGGTGCGATTATGCTGGAGATCAAGGTGAAATTGATCATCAAAGTCGCCGAGCGTCGATCCGCCCGTGCCATTGCCAAGTGGATCGCCACCTTGAATGACGAAGTTGTTGATCACTCGATGGAAAGTAAGCCCGTTATAAAAATTGTTCTCCGTCAGCTCGATGATGCGTTCGGTGACGCGCGGAACTTGATCCTCAAACAACTGAAACGTCATGTCGCCAAAGTTGGTGCTCAGTTTCCAACTCTGCTGACCGCTTAGAACCGTCGCGTTGATCAACGATGGATCGCTGGAAGTGACGGTGATTGTCAGCGGGTTGCCGTTGGGATCGTAACCGTCGATTGGCACCATCAGCGGCGAACCGATTCCAACCGAAACGTTTGGTAACTCCTCCAGGTAGGGCGTAGACGACTGAGGAATCGAAATTCCTGCGCGCTGCGCCAACGTGGCTAATGTCTGAACGCCTAGCAACCGACTGCCATCACCAAACTCCCAAGTTGGGTACTGAGTGATGTTTTCGTCGATGCCGATTTGATTGGAGGTTCGGTCGGGATTGGTAACCTCGATGAACGGCAGATGCTTATAGCCGTCTTCGAAAAGCGCTTTTTGATCATTACAAAATGGGCACCAAGCCGCTCCGAAGAATCGCACACCCGCATCGGCCAAAGCTTTCGCAAATGCAACGAGGTCATTTGCCGGCTCGCCTTCGCCAACCAAATCTGACTCGCCCTCGCCCAAGAGCATCGCACTGTTTTGAGCGGTATCGCTGGCGATCGAATAACTGCCCGCCGAGCCTAGCATTGCCAGAAATGGATCGGCCGCAAACACCTCTCGTCGCTCGAGCGGTTCCACCAAAATTCGACGAGGCTGGAAGTTAGCTTTTCCAAAATTCAACAATTCCGACAGCCAACTTGAGAACCGATTGCGTTTTTCTCGCCGAGTCATATTCTTCTCATCATGCAGCAAAGAAGGGGATTTCACCAAGGCGCTGGTGCGCACAATACACTTAGGTGCATTTCGCGCAACACTTGTCACTCTAGGCTACTTGGGGCAACCCAGTCTCTCAGCCCAATTAGGCCGCGTTTTCGGTTGGTCGGCACAATGAGCACCGGAATTTCAACCTAAACCGCTTAATTGGAACTCGACTACCTCGAATGGTAAATACCGATAGGCTGGGCAGCAGTTTGGGAGAGCTGGGAAGACCGTTTCGTCCAACTCTTTAAGACGCAAGAAATTGCTGTAAGTTCCGCAGCTGCCCTCGCGGCTACCCCGCGGTGTCCAGCAAATCGTCTTCATTGATCATCGTAAAGCCATTCTTGGCTAGCATTTCTAGCGCGATTTCGGTGTTGTCCACCATGATTGCCACCGCTGGGACGCCGCGCGGCGCCAAAATTAGCGGATAAGCCTGAATAATGTTAATTTCAGCTTGGAGTAGTGCGGCACAGATCTGCAACAGTGGCTGACCGCCTTCGGGCAGCTCCAAACCTATCAAATCGCTTTCAATAATCGCCAAACCGGCTCGCTCAAGGATCTCGCGTCCGCGTTCAGGATGGCTGACCAGGAACCGCACGAAGGCACACTCTGCAGAGTCGTTGATCGACAGCGCAACGATGCGAATTCCAGTGCCTTCAAATCGGCGGACAACATCGAGCAATTGCCCGACGCGGTTCTCTAAAAACACAGTAAATTGCCGAATGGTTGGGTAGTCCCGGCCACGAGCGGTTTTAAAATCGGTTGCCGAGCCTTCGCCTGAACTCATATTCGATTCGCTTAAATTGACTTACTTAATTCGACTCAAGCCGTTTTGTAATAACGGTCTGCGCCCCGCAGATTGTGACAGTTTCGATCTACAAAGCAAATACCCAATACGGGATCACACTCCATCCTCATAAGCAACTGTGATCCTAACCTACAAACCCTTTTGTATTCTCGGCTGAAAGAGATCTCACGCACAATGTCATTTTCACACCAAATCGAAATTCGCGTCCGCTACAACGAAACAGATGGACAAGGCCGAGTTCACCACGCGCAGTATCTGAACTTTTTCGAACGCGGACGAGTATAATTGCTGCGATCACTTGGACACCGTTACAAAGATCTCGAAACGACAGGACTGCTGCTGGTCGTCACGGAAATGAACGTTCGCTACCTCGGCGCCGCCGTGTTCGACGACCTGCTCTTGTTGGAGACACACGTCGTACAAACCAAGGGCGTGCGCATTCATCACAGCTATCGAATCACGCGCCAGCTCGACAGCGAAGACTCCCTGCCGAAAGCGATTGTTGAGGCGACCAGCGTTATTGCTTGCGTCGATCGCGAAGGCAAAGTTCGCCGGCTGCCTGATTATCTGCGCGTCTAATTTGTTTCCGCGCCGGGCGATTCAGCGCAGATCATTTCAAACGCTTGGCTTCGTCTTCGGCTTGCTTCATGACTCGCAAAATGTTGCCGTTCATGATCTTGTGAATATCCGTTTCATTGTAGCCGCGATCAAGTAACACCTGAGTTAACACGGGATACATCGAAACATCTTCCAACTGCTTGGGTACCGTGCCGATGCCATCGAAGTCGCTGCCGATGCCGACATGGTCGATGCCTGCGATCTTAACGATATGGTCGATGTGATCAGCGACGTGATGCACTGAACCGGCATAAACAGGATTCTGCAGTTCGTAGGCGTCCATCTCTTTCCGAATCGTACTCTTATCGTCGCCGTACTTGGCTTTGAGTTCGCGATTGCGTTCGAACATGTTGCGCGTGTTCACAGTCGACTCGGGGACGATGAAACCCGAATAGAAATTGACCATCACCACGCCACCATCGTTCGGCAATTGCTTCAAAATTTCATCCGGCACATTCCGAACATGCTCCGCCACGCCGCGGGCTGACGAGTGCGAGAAGATTACTGGCGCGGTGCTGGTGTCGAGCGTTGCTTGCATGGTTTGTGGCGATACGTGTGAGATATCGACCAGCATTCCAAGTCGATTCATTTCGCGGACGATTTCGCGACCGAACTCGCTCAAGCCATTCGACTTGGGTGTATCGCTGCAAGAGTCTGCCCAGTCGAGCGTCTCGCTGTGAGTCAAAGTCATGTAGCGTGCCCCCATCTCATGCAATCGGCGGAGTTTGGCGATCGAGTTTTCAATGGCGTGCCCACCTTCCATGCCGATTAGCGAGGCAATCTTACCGGTCTTGCGAATCCGATAGACATCCTCGCTGGTCAACGCCAACTCGAACGTTTCCGGATAGCGAGCCATCATGGCTTTGACAATTTCGATCTGTTCGATCGTCGTCTGATGCGCTGCGCCTGTTTTGGCTGTGTCGGCAGGCACGTAGACGGACCAAAACTGAGCTCCGACTCCACCGCTCTTCAAACGCGGAATATCGGTGTGAATTTTCGGTTGTGGCTGTGAAATATCTAGCGCATCGAACGAACGTGACGCATCGGTGCGGACGACCCACGGCAAGTCGTTATGTCCGTCGAACACAAAACTTCGCTGATGAATCGCCAGGGCCTCGGCGGAGACGGTTACCTTCGGGCGTTCCGCGGGGGCGGCTGCCGGTTTCCCATCCTGCGCCAGGCTCGTGTCCACAATCCAAATTTGTGCCACAGAGACCAAGCAGCTTACAATCCAACATTCCAGTCGCCGACTCGGAGATTTTTGGGGCGAGCAAGATTTCACACATCGGCGACGAATGAATGCCATACAATCAACTCCTATAGTGGCCAGCTTTAAAATCGCAATCGACTACGATCGCAAGACTCGATCGCAAGACTTGTTCGAATCATATTACTCGAAGTTCGCTTGTAGTTTTCGATCCGCAACGAAGTGAGTGGTGCATGAAAAACGAAGATGAAAATGAATCGCAGCCGTTCTTGCCGCGAGTGCGGATGATTTGGCTGTTCGTCGCAATTACAGTGGTCGCGATCGCCCTTGGGATCGTTCAAGCTGCGGATCAAGGTCAGTCGCTGGCTGCTGCGCTCGTTTTCACATGCGTTTTTCTTTTTCTCTTCGCCACCTTTTCGGGACTCAGTTTTCTCGTCTCCTATCTATTTGGATTCGTTGAGAAGAACTTTGGTGAAGAGACTTTAACGTCGAGTCCCTTCGTGGATGGACGGTTGCCCGAGCAGATCTTGCCGCCGACTCCCAGCGAAAATGTGTAGCGGTTTATAAACAACTGCGTTCCGTTTCCCGTTTCTTTATGTGACCGCGAGTTCAGCATGTCGCCAACTGCTTCAAAATTCGGTTCGCTTGTTCATGTGACTTGGACGCTGCTGTTTAGCATGCTCGTGCTGGTCATCATTGCGGGCGAGCTTCACGCACAATATCAAAACATTGGAGCCTTTGCGACGCGTAGCTCGCGCGGCAGAACACCTTTGAGTGTCAAATATGATTTGGATATTGCCTCGGGGATGCAAATGGGATTTGTGAATGTGTCGGTGACGGACCCTTCAGGGCCCAGCAAGAACGATCGCAATTTAGTCGCAGTGGTTTATGTCAAATTATGGGGCAGCAACTCGCAGTCGATCGCTTATCGCAAGTCGTTGCAACTCCCCGAAGGCGCGACTACGGCGCAAGTTGAAATTCCGTTTTCAGCTATGCAAGCGCAGATATCTTGGGACGTTGCGATCTATGAAGATGGTCGCGACATCGAAGATACTCGAAACAAAAAGAGCAACCCGAATCAGCAGGATTATCATTGGTCATACCTGGGCAACCAACCTGGAACCACTTTTCAAATCGCTGGACTTCAAGCCACGACAACGGCCTCGAACGTATTAGCGGAAGAGATCACCGCGATCAGCGAGTTCACAACGGCTAAGCTCGCGGAATCAAACAAAGCCGCTGGCATAGTAGGCGCAACACCAGGAGTCGTGCTTGGCACATCAGGATTAACCTCGGTCCATAAGGCTAGCGATGATTGGCGGCACTACTTTCCCTTTCCCGGATGGGTCGCTTCGGCCGATGCGATCGCAGAAGTGCAACTCACCCGACCCGACGCAGCCAATGCGCTGCGGACTTACCTCGCCGCCGGTGGCGTCGTGTTTGTGTACGACGTTAAGTCGCAAGAATCGCTTTCCAAAGTTGAGCAATTCTTGAATGGCACCGACTCTGTCAATGCAAACGCTTGGCGGGAGTCAGTCATTGTTCGACGGAATGAATTGATTTCAGTTTCCAGTTCCGCAATCAGTACCGAGACTCAGGCAAATACGACACCCGATCTGATCAATAAGTTGCTCGAAGGCAAGCGCCATCTTTCACGCGAAGTGGGACTCGGTCAAATCATCGTTGCGCAACAGTCGCTGCCGGAGTTGCTTAAGTTAGCCGGGTTCGCCGATCTCTTTATTGCTTCCTCAAAGTCGCGTATCACGCTCACGTCAGTTGCTCACGACGGTAGTTGGTACTGGCAGAATTTGATTCTCGAAGTTGGCAAGCCGCCTGTACTGGCTTTCTGTGTTATGGTCACGCTGTTCGGTGGAGTGCTTGGACCAGGGCTGCTGTACTTTACGGGACGTATGCAGCGCCGCAGCCTGATGATTTTTCTTGTACCCGCCGTGTCGCTGCTGGCTACGTTAGCGATCGTGATTTACGGCGTGCTGCACGAGGGATTTGCAACGCACGTTCGAGTACACAGCGTTACCGCTTACGACGCTTCCTCGCAGAACGCATTCAGTTGGTCACGACAAAATTACTTCAGTGGACTGCCACCGCGCGAAGGCTTGCAGTTCCCGCCAGACGCTTTCGTAAGGAGTGTCGCGCCCGACGATTACCAGCGTTACTCGGGTACGCCCAATCCACGCAATGGAGTCGATGGAACAGTTACTTTTGCAGAACAGCAAGTTTGGAGCAATTGGCTGAAACCGCGCCAACATCAACAGTTGCTCGTCGGGCACAAGGTCGACCCCGCTTCGCTGCCGATCGCGATCAAGCAGGCAGCAGCCGGTGCAATTCAAGTTTCAAACTTGACCGACTCTATCTTGCCTTTTGTCGTACTGCGTGGCGAAGCCGATGATTACTTCATCGCGACAGACGTTGCGCCCGAAAAGACAGTTGAATTGCAACCGCAAGATCACGACTCCGTCGCGATTATCGTTGGACGCGTAGGTGCAGACTTCAAACCAACCATGCCTCCAGAACTGGTGAGCGGCGGCGATAGCTTAATGAACTTTGGAAATTCCAGGCGATACACCCGCACTTACGCCGTGCAAACTGACATCATCAACGAAACTTACAAGCAATATCTAAGCGATGCTATCGAATTGCCGCCGTTCGGGTTTGCTACATTAGTACCGGAACTCTCAGCGATTGCGATTCCTATCAAAGGCGTACAAGCTGACAACGTCAACCTCGTAATCGGAGTCAAACCATGGTAGCGGCTGGACATCCGATGATCCAAATGCGGCGACTGTTTCGCTTCTTCGGCAACACGCGAGCTGTTAACGATGTTTCTTTCGAAGTCGAAGCGGGGCAGGTGTTCGGCTACATCGGTCCCAACGGAGCTGGCAAGACGACCAGCTTGCGGATCTTAGCAACACTCGATCTGCCCGATTTTGGAGATGCCTTGGTTGATGGCTTTTCAGTGGTCAATGATCCAGATCGCGTCCGCAAGCGATTGGGTTTTATGCCTGATAACTTCGGCACCTATCCGAACATGAACTGCGTCGAGTATCTCGACTTCTTCGCAAGATCCTACGGCTTGGTCGGACGAGAGCGAACCAAAGCGCTGCGTCATACGTTGGCTTACACGGGCCTCGATAAGATCGCTGAGAAATCGATTCGCGGATTGTCGAAAGGCATGCGTCAGCGATTGTGCTTGGGCCGCGCGATGATTCATGACCCCGCCGTGCTGATTCTGGATGAACCTGCGAATGGACTCGACCCACGAGCTCGCATCGAACTGCGACACATGATTCGAGGTCTAGCGGCGGAGGGAAAGAGCCTGCTGGTTTCGTCCCACATTTTGACCGAACTGGGCGAGATGTGCGATTCGATCGGAATCATCGAGCGTGGGCAATTGCTAGTCACCGGCAGCGTCGCTGAAATCAAAGCCCGCTTGCGACCCCACATCGACGTGGTGATTCAGTTGATTGAGCGCGGAGTCGCACTCGGCGAGTGGCTGACCGGTAAGCCGAACGTTTCGCAAATTCAAGCAGCGGATCGAACGGTGCGTTTCCAGTTTGCTACAGCCGATGAACCCGAACAAGCGAACTTGGTGCATGCAATTGTTACGGCAGGTTTTCCAGTGCTGGAATACGGAACAGAAAGCCGCTCGTTGGAAGACGTCTTTCTCCAAATCACAACCGGAGCGGTGCAATGAGTCGTGTTTCTTTATCCGGCGATTCGTCGTTGATTGCCAGCGCACCGAACGACAGCAGCGTGCATCGCATCTGTCAACTTCCCGAGAAAGGTTGGGAACGACTGTGGCAGTGGGCGACCGAGCGCATCAATCCAATTGTTGTGAAAGAGGTTCGCCAGTCGCTGAAGAGCAAGCAGTTTACGATCTCGTTCGGGCTGACATTGATCGCCGCGATCAGTTGGACGTTAATCGCCATTTCGCTTATGGTGCCGCGAATCTACTTCGTGCCTGCGGGCGTGCAGTTACTGACCGGTTTCTTCTGCATTCTTCAGTTCCCGTTGATGATCATTATTCCGTTCAGCGCCTTTCGATCGCTGACGACGGAAACGGAGGACAGCACTTTCGAATTGCTGAGTATCTCGGCGCTGTCGGCTTGGCAAATCGTGTTAGGCAAGATGACCTCAGCGATGCTACAGATCCTGCTTTACCTCTCGGCACTCGCTCCATGTATCGTGCTGACGTATCTTTTGCGCGGTGTGAGTCTGTTTTCGATTCTGTTCCTACTGGGATTGACGGTCGCTTTTTCCGTCTGTGAAACTGGTATCGCCTTGTTGTTGGCAGCGGTTTCGCGCGCGCGAATGTTGCAAGCTGGTGCAACGGTTCTGCTGCTGATTGGGCTGGTGCTGGGCTACTTCGGCTGGACATCCCTAGTCGTCAGCGGAATCTTAGAAGAACTTAGCAATCCGCCGAAAGAGATCTACTTGGTTCTGTTTGGCATCGCCACTGTAGTTGCCGTCGCGCTCAATCTTGTTCTGCGATCCGCTGCCGCCGCCATCGACTTCCCCAGCGAGAATCACTCAACACCGCTTCGCAAACGCATCGTGATTTTGGTCGGTGTCATCCTTTTCTGGTCAACGTTTGCTGTCGTCGCAGCTCGAGAAGAAGAGATCGCTTATGTATTCTTGGTCGGAGCGTTTTTGGTTTGCATGTTTATCGCAGCCTTGATGACTGGCGAACTTGGAATCATTTCGCCACGCGCTCGCCGATCACTTCCCAGTACATTTTTCGGCCGCGTGTTCTTGACCTGGTTTTATCCCGGCGCAGGCATGGGCTACATCTTTATCGTGTGCCTCTTCGCGGCGTTGGTCGCCACGATGTACGCTACGGAAGTCTATTACTCCTACAGCATGCAGATGACGATGGGGCGGTCTAGCATTCAGTATGTTGGTTACCTGCTGCTGTGCTATCTGACGATTTATGCAGGCATGAACCGGATACTTATCTTGGGACTTTCCAAGCATATGCCCGCACGCATGTTGGGGTCCGTGGCTTTGATGGCAGTGACCCTTCTCGCGATGCACATGATTCCACTGGTGATTGTTTACTACTTCAACGACTACCGCGAGTTCGCTTACGATTGGCACCAAGCGTTCAATATTATGTGGACTTGCGATGAAGCTGCGTCGGGACTAGCGCTGCCGGTCGAAGTTAGCATAGGTATTCTCACCCTAGCATCAATCGCTATTTTCGGTTTGAATCTAGTACTAAGTACTCGCGACGTCATGCTCGTTCGAATCGCCGAGCCACCGCGCGTGCAAGCCGACAAGAAAGTGGCAGTGGAAACGCGAATGCCAGATCCATTTGCTGAATAACCTATGCACTGAACGACCGCTTTCGCCTGGTCACTCGACTTTTGTCACAAAATCATCGCACTTACTGCACTCGAGATTTAGCCTGTTATGACTTTTCCAGCACCCAACGACGACCGCTTGGATCCATCCGAACAACCCATCCGAGCCAGGGTTCCAGAGCACGTTGCACGCGGTGCGTTCAGTACGGGCGTGATCGTGATGACGGCACAAACCGAAGTCATTCTCGACTTCATTCAGAACCTAGGACGTCCACACCAAATTGTCGCGCGGGTGGTCATGCCGCACAGTGTCCTACCGCAGTTGGTCGACGCCCTGCAACGCAACATGGAACTGTTTCGAAATCGCTGGGGTGAACTGCCTCACATTCCAACTTTGCCTCCAGTGCATACAACGGTAGCCCAGCACGGCAACGCCGCTCCGGCCACTCCGCAACTTGGCCAAAGCAGCTCGATTGCCAGCGGCCAGTTCAATCCCGATGCGTCCTTGGACGGCTCGGCAGAGTCTACCAACAGCGGTAACACTCCCACACAAGCTGGCGGTTCGCAGGCCGGCAGCTCACAAGCTAGCGGCGGCCAATCCAACAAGCCTTCGTCGGGATTTCAAGACACGGGTGCTCGGCGACCTTCAGCTCAAGAGATTTACGATGACCTGAAAATCAAAGACGAACTGTTGTCCGGCGCTTACGCGAACGCAGTCATGATCGGCCATGGTCCTCACGAGTTCAGTTTTGATTTCATCACCAATTTCTTTCCGAACTCGGCCGTTAGCGCACGAGTATTCTTGTCATCGGGACAAGTGCCGCGATTCTACGATAGCCTCAAAGGAACGTGGGATCAGATGCGAGCTCGCATGCAACCACCACCAGATGGTTTTCCAGGTCCGACAGACGTCAACGGCTAGACAATCATGCAGCTAATTCTTGCAAGTCAATCGCCGCGCCGACGCGAGCTGCTGAGCCAAGTCGGCTATCAGTTTGACATAGTTGTACCGAGCGAGTCTGCAGAGTGCGGGTTATGTTCGGGTGAATCCACACCGGAGATGGTCGCGCGATACGCTTATCAGAAAGCCGTCGACATTCGGCCGCGCATCGCTGGCGAAGCGATCATCATCGCTTGCGATACCGTGGCTGACATTCAAGGTCAGATGCTCGGCAAGCCTGAGGATCGCGACCACGCTGAGCGCATGCTGCGCACATTGAGTGGCCGAAAGCACAGCGTCTACAGCGGTCTGTGCGTTTGGCGTTTGCCCGACGGCGAACCGGATGTGCGAGTTGCGAAGAGCGAGCTGCTGATGGACACACTCAGTGACACGCAGATTCAGACTTACCTCGATAGCGACGATTGGATCGGCAAATCAGGCGCGTTCGGCTACCAAGATGGACACCCTTGGCTGAAATTGGTCTCGGGCACGGCCAGCAACGTTGTCGGTCTGCCGCTCGATCTGCTGCGCGAAATGCTTGCACCGCACGGCGTGTAACAGCTCGCCAAACCTAGCCGGGTCGCTTGAACCAGAAACATCCGCAGCCGTATCGTTGCTGAAGCGCGAACTCGCGCGACGGATTC
The DNA here is from genome assembly GCA_041742175.1 of Pirellulaceae bacterium. Classification (GTDB taxonomy): domain Bacteria; phylum Planctomycetota; class Planctomycetia; order Pirellulales; family Pirellulaceae; genus Aureliella. The sequence continues at coordinate 9,108 of JBGSJB010000042.1, read as the reverse complement.
TCAATGAGACCGTTCTGCGAATCGTCCGGCAGCAAAGACCAGCGATGCAGTTTCAACTCCGGCAAACCCGCTTCGATCATCGCTGGATCGTAAATCCGATGCGCGTTGAATTGGATTCGTGGTTCACCAACTGGGACCACAACAATCAAGGATCCACCCGGCGCGACCACACGTTGCAACTCGGACAATGCCCTGCGATCGCCGTTCGCGTCTAACGGGTCGCCGTATCGCCCCAGTCCAATGTGCTCGATCGTATGCATGCACGATAGACTCTCAACACTTCGATCCGCAAACGCTAGCTGGCATAAGTCGGCTGCGCCACACTTGAGATTCGAAAGTGTGATATTTGCAGGCCGATAGTCGTAGAACTCGACTGGCACAAATGCCGATGCGATGGTCGCAAAGTAAGTGTACGAACTGATGTCGATGTGTTTTGTCGGTCGAAGCTCGGCAAGCACGCGCGCGGCCCAGGCGGTGTGATAAACGTAGTGCGCATCGAAAGGCAGATGTCCGGTCTTGTCATCCAACCGCGCCCAGCGATCCGACCACGAGGCTGAAAACTCTGGACGTTCCGCTTGGTTCTGTCGCGCGAACGAACGATACTGGCTGATGTAGCCGAAACGTCGATAGGTTTTTGTTAGAATTTTCATCAGTTTTGCTAGCTTGTACCTCAACCTCGCCAATTGCGCTTCCGCACTCTTCGCAGTATGCCGTGTCATCGCAAGTTACAGCAACATCAATTCCCTCCGAAAGCTCCCCGCATGTTCCGACTTCGCTTCTCAAGTTCGCTACTAACGCTCGCAATTGCCATCGCTTGCTCAGCTCCAACATATGTCATTGCACAATCAAAACTGGCCGAAGTTCAGATCGCTGATGCAAAGTTGGAGGTCGAAGGGCAGACCGTACTGATCCATTTGCAATCAAGCTTCAAAGAAAAGTCGGTCGAGTTGCCACGATTGGCTGCGCCGGTGCGTTCGATCCAATGGCGCGGACAAGAAGGTCCGTCCAACATTAAATTGCAGCCGGAATTAACATCCTGGAAGTTGGCTTGGGACGCTGCGCCAACCAGCAACGCCACGATAGAGATTCACTTGGATGCTCCGCCGCTATTGATCGAGGAATGCAAACCGATTGAAGCGAGTGGCGATGGCTCGCTATTCCTGCCAGCACATTTCGCAACAACCGCTGGCGATAAGATCCGCTACGAACCGCAACCGTTCAAGAACACGGTAGGGTACTGGGCAGGGCTTGAGAACACGGCGACTTGGAACTTGAACATTGTAAAACCGGGCAAATTCAATGTGGCGATCCTGCAGGGATGCGGATCGGACAACGGTGGCGGTACGGCTGAGGTGACCTTAAGCCGCGTGGGTTCGTCCAATGAAGCTGTTGCGTCGATCGAATTCGAAGTGCAAGAGACTGGGCACTTTCAGAATTTCATCTGGCGGCACTTGGGTGAAGTTAGTCTAAAGGAGGCAGGCGAATACCAGCTTCGCATCCGTCCCAAGAATCTCAAGCGAGCGGCACTCATGGATGTTCGCGCAGTGCATTTGATTCGCTTGCCGTAACTCTTCTGCATCTCTTGCCGCAACTGCGGTGCGCTCGCGTTTCGATTCTTCGCATGTGGTGTAAACTGGAAGTTCGTCTCACAAACGCATTTCGATAACTGCGCATGAATTCGGCTGTGCACAGCCAAGGAGAGCCCCAATGGGTTCGATGATGGAGAATGTAAAGACAGTCAACTCTGCGGTTCGCACGTTGCTGCTGACTGCGGCTGTGGGGATCTTCGGATACGGCGGTTACTACGGATACAGCGAATACACAAAGAATGAACGCACTCTCAAGGAGCAGGCTGATAAGATCCGTTTAGCCAATGAAGAAGTCGAACGCTTGGGTCGCGAAGTGGTCGCTAAGGTTGCGATGATTGAAAAACTCGAAACCGCGATGCACTTGCTGAAGACAGATCAGCGTTTGGCGCAATTGCGAGTGATCGGTATCGAACGCGATGATAAAGGCAACGCGATTAAGTCGAAGCTGGAATTCATCGAGCTGTCGCCACAGGGCGACCCGATGTCAAAGCCCAAGCCGATAGAATTGCCTGGCGATCTAATCTATATCGACAACTGGGTTATCAAGTTCGACGATCGTTACATCGAGAAAGGCGATATCGAACGCGGCACGTCGCTGTGTCTGTTTCGCCGCGTGTTCAGCGAAGACACTTTACCGTCGGAAGGCATAACGCTGGACGAAGTCGGTATGCGACCGCAAGCCTACGCGCGTGGCGGCACGATGAGCGACTTTGAAAAGAAACTGTGGACAGATTTTTGGGAGTTCGCGAACGACCCGAAGAAGGCTGCTGAGATGGGCATTCGAGCTGCGAACGGCGAAGCGGTTTCGATCAAAGTTCGCGAAGGCAAGGTTTATAATATTTCGTTGCGTGCATCCGGCGGCTTGTCGATTGCGCCGGTCGATGATTCGCCTGCGGAACCGAATTCCAATTCTGAGTCACCAAGCGTGGCGCCACGCTCGCGAGCCCTTTGAGCCAAGCACATGTCGCTACCGATCGTCCTACTGAAAAACGAAGAGCGCTGGGACTGTCATCAATGTGGATTCTGTTGCCGCGGTAGCTTGATTCCGCTGAGCAATAAGGATTTTGAGCGGCTTCAGTCGCAGCAATGGCAACAACAGCCTGAGTTCCGCAATCAGCGTTTGGTGACCGGATTTCAAGCAGCCGAGAGTTCCTACCGCTTGGCGCATCGCGCCGATGGCAGCTGCATTTTTCTAAGCGAAGAAGGGTTGTGTCGCATCCATTCCAAGTTTGGTTTGGATGCGAAGCCAACCGTCTGCCGCACTTTTCCGTTGCAGTTAGTCGCGCATGAGCATCAAGCGGTATTGACTGTGCGACGCGCGTGCCCTTCGGCTGCAGCAGACTTGGGAAGCGAGACCGCCAAGCACCTGCCGATTGTAAAGCAGATGGTCCGCGACAATCGTTTGAGCGCCGAGACAGTCGCGCCACCGATTCTGAAAACTGGCGAGCGTCGCGATTGGAAGACGATGCGCGCCGTGCTCGAGTCAGTGGGCAGCTTGCTGCAAGACGTACGCTATCCTCCGGTGCGTCGACTTGTTCATGCGTTGCAATTCGCAAGTCTGCTGGAATCTGCCAAAACGCGAAGGCTGAGCGACGCTCAGATTGTTGAACTCGCGCGTACGCTCGCCGAGCTTGCACCTGAGGAATCCAAACCATTTTTCACGGACCGCCAAGAACCCAAAGCCTATTCGAAGATTCTCTTTCGGTTGGTGGCAATCACTTGTGCGCGGTTACATCCTAACTGCCGACATCGAGCCACTTGGGCGACGCGTCTACAACTAGCAAGTTCCGCTTGGAAAGCGGTGCGAGGAAAAGGCGAATCGCCAACGCTTGACCACTACCCGACTGCGCAGCTGGAAGATCTCGAAAAGCCCTTCGGCGCAATGTCTCCTGAAATCTACTTGCCTCTGAAGCGCTACATTGAATCTAATGCGGCATCGCTTCTTTATGCGATCGCGGACCGTTCCAGTTGGTCGATCGTCGAAAGTGTTCGTGGCTTGGCGATTTTGTTTCCCGTAGGCTTGTGGTTACATCATTGGCTATCAAGCGGCAAAGAGCCCAGTGTCGAGGATATGTTGCATGTCGTCGTCGCTTTGGATCGCAGCCAAGGCTACGCCGCGCTCAGCGGTCCGCAACATCGCTGGCGACTTTCGACCTTGAGCGCGAACAACGAACTCGAGCGTTTGGTCGTCTGGTACGCACGCTGAGTGAATCCGTTTATGTACCAATTGCGATTCTTATGATCTGAAGTTAACGTTATGGGTAGATTTCTGCCAACATAATCTTCTTATACTTTCATAGGCCGCGACCGATGCGACACGAACACTTCACTCAATCTTGCAGGATTTTGGCAACGTTTGGCTTTATCATTTGTTTCTTGGTGGTTTGCCCGAGCGCCATCGCCGTTGATCGCTTTGTCGGTCCCAATGGTTCGGACCGGTGGTCGGGCTTAACCCAAGGGAGGCCTTGGAAGACTTTGTCGTACGCCTTCGGTAGGCTGGAGCCGGGCGATGTACTGCGTATCCTGCCCGGCAATTATGTCATAAGAAACGAACCGAACAATATCGATGGGCGCGCCGTTATCCATCGATTTGGTGGCGTTACCATTCGTGGCAACAACAATGCCTGGGTTGTTGTCCGAGCTCAGGTGCCAGGAACAGTAAACATTACTGGTCACATCGTCTTTCAAGGTTCCTATATCAGACTGACAGGCCTAAATATTTCCGGCGATGGCCAAAGCAACGAACCTGGGATTCTGGGTTTTGATGCTCACCATATCGACGTCTACAACTGTGAAGTACAAAACTGCCGCGGCGGTGGTATCAACTTCGCGCATTCCGATTCGTTGCGAATCATTGGCAACTCGACGCATGACAACGCTTTCGCGAATCCGGCTCAGCACAGTGGTATCTCGATCTACCAGCCGATTCGCTGGCCTGATGCTGAGCGACGCAAATGGAATATCTTCGTGGCACGCAATTACAGCTTTGGCAACTACAACGGCGTGATGGGTCCCTTAGGCATTACCGATGGCAACGGGATTATCTTGGATGACAGCAAGTACACACAGGTTGGTTCATTGAGCCCTGCACAGATAGCGAGAATTGGGGCGGCGACACGCTATCCAGGGCAAACGCTAATTGAAGGTAATATGTGCAATTACAACGGCGGCAGCGGTATTCAGATTCACCAATCTGCTGGTGCGGTCGTAAAGAATAACACGTGCGTAGGTAATCGCACATTCGCATTTCTAAGTACGGGGCAGTACTTAAATCAGGGCCAAGTCGCGCTGACTCACTCGGTTGACAATCACGTGCTCAACAACGTATTGGTTTCGGATGCAGTCGTTCACGCTTTCGAATATGGTGGAGCCCCCTACGCAGCGTCTGACTACGACGGAGGCGACAACTTGTGGGAAGCGAATCTGTTGCATTCCAAAGTTGGCGGCTCAGACCTTACGGACAATCCGGTCACCTTGAACACAGCCATTCTTGCATCTCCTCGATTTGCCAACGAAGCGGCATACGACTATCGCTCGGTGGCCGGTCGAGGCCGAGGCATCCGCTGGAGAGGACACTTGTACACCGATATTTTCGGGACCAAAGTTCTATCTAATGGCCGCAACGACTTGGGTTGTATTCAAAATCCATAGCGTCCGTGTCGCTTGCAGATCGTCAGCAGCGAGCGAGTTCATCCGCACTGTCTACATGGTGGCAGTACTGACCGTTGCCGATGCCTTCAATTTACAGTCGCAGGTTGGAAAGGTCCATCTAAGTAGCGGAACAGATCCGTGTCGCCGAGGCCGAAAAGTGGCGCGAAGTCGGCTCCAGCACTAGCTACCTATAGATGGCTACTTATAGATGGCTAGTCATTGGTGGATAGGTGTCTCATATCAATCACAGCGCTGATCTGTCCGCAGTAAGTAGCAGAGTTCGTTGGACAGTACGATACGGACAAGCACTACGGCGCGATTCGATCAACGCAAAGTGCTGGCGAAGACGTCCGCCTCCGCCTCTCAAAAACCGATGAAAAAATCGATCAGTGGGGGACAAACGACAACTCCCCAGCTGTCGGCTGAGGAGTTATGTGCGTTAAGGTCTTTACTAAAAAAGCCTTAAATCAGTACACCTGAGAGGGTTCGAACCTCTAACCTTCGGTTCCGTAGACCGATGCTCTATCCAGTTGAGCTACAGGTGCATTCCGCGTGATTTCGCATTTTTACGCAAAGTCGGCTGGGAAGCAACGGGTAAGTTCAGAAAAGTAGGCCTTGTTTCGTAAATGGCTCGCGATCGCTGGCGGCGGAGGGTTCGGTGAGTAGAAGGGTCTAGCAGGATTGGGTAAGGTCTAGTTGAAGCGGGAAAGGCTGGTCATGCCTTGATAAAGATCGTGTGGTGGGCGGGTGAAGAAGTCTGGGGATGCACAAAACTTTCAGCTGGCGCGGAAGGAGAGACTTGCAGGGGCTATGGAGGCTAAACTATGGCTTTCGGTTAACGAGAGTCTAAGTGCGAGAAGTAAAGATGGGCAAAAAGCATCGGTTCGATATCAAGAAGTTCGCTGTCGAACCTCAGCAGAAAATTAACTTGGCGAAGGTCTCGACGAAGGCAGGCAAAGAATTCGACAGCCAAGAATTGGCAGAAGAATCACTCGCAGCCGACGTTAGTGCTTTGCAGGCAGCGCAAGATCGACTGTACGCAGCGGACTGTCACTCGCTGCTGATCATCGTTCAAGGCATGGATGCGGCTGGGAAGGATGGCATCATTCGGCATGTGATGCATGGTGTCAGTCCGCTTGGCTGCCGAGCTTATGCGTTCAAAGCTCCCAATTCCTTGGAGTTGCAACATCACTTTTTGTGGCGATCAATGCATTGCTTGCCCGAGCGAGGCAGCATCAGCTTGTTCAACCGTTCGTATTATGAAGAAGTTTTGGTTGTGCGTGTGCATCCTGAGTTTCTTGTTCCGCAGCGGCTTCCGGAGCTGAAGTCCATGAAGCCTAAAGTGCTCGAAAGGTTGTGGGCCCGTCGCTTTAAGGAGATCAATTCGTTTGAACGAACGCTGATCAACAATGGAACGCAAGTGATCAAGTTTTACCTGCACGTTTCACCCAACGAGCAGAAGCAACGACTGCTCGATCGGTTGCAGCAACCGGAGAAGAATTGGAAGTTTAATGCCAATGATTTAAAAGAACGTGAACTTTGGCCAGCATACAAACAGGCCTATGAAGATGTGCTTGCGGAGACCAGTACCAAGTTGGCACCCTGGTATGTAATACCTGCTGACAACAAATGGTACGCGCGAGCAGCGGTGGCGGACATCATCTGTTCACGGGTCGAAGGTCTGGGACTAGAATATCCGACGCTTACTGACCAACAACGCGCCGAGTTTGCAGAGCTAGCAAAGCAGCTCGAAGCGGAGCAACCTAGATAGCGGCCGCAACCAAGCAGAGTTGTCGTTTTCGCTGGTTCGCGATTGCCATCGCACGCTTTTCTCGGACCTGCTATTGTTGGAACTAAACTAAGGGTGTAGTTAGGCTTTGCAAGTGACCGACAGTAAGGTTTGTCAGGCTCTTTCCGGTTGGCGTGACTTGGACGGCTATGAGTGTAGAGAGTTGCGGTCACATTGACCTCGTTTCACACTTGGGAACGTTCGATAAACTGCATTGGAGAGCCGGAGCGAATGATCGCCTGGTGAAACCCGCTGCCGCGCGAACTAATCTCACTTGTATATGGATCCCAAGGAAGGGCGAGCCGATGAGACGTGTTGACCGTCGAAACTTTCTAACCGCTTCAGCAATATTCGGCTCTGCCGTCGCCTCTGCTGCTTGGGGGCAAGAACCTCAGTCGAAGAATGAACCGGTCTATCGGATATCGAAAAACGATAGTCAACCTTCCGCACCCGATGCGAACGCTCATCCGCTTGATCCCGCTCTCGATATTGCGCACAAGAGCCTCGATCATATTCGTGCTCACATCGCTGACTACTCGGCGATTGTAATCAAGCGTGAACGCGTCAATGGAACGTTAGGTGAACATGAGTTTATGTTCACCAAAGTTCGCAATCGAAAGCATGAAAACGGAATCGTCAAGGTTCCCTTTAGTGTCTACATGAACTTCCTTAAGCCTGCGACGGTTAAAGGTCGCGAAGTTCTCTACGTCGAAGGTGCGAACGGCGGAAACATTGTGGCACACGAGGGCGGCATCAAGGGTCGCTTTTTGCCAACAATGAACCTCGATCCGCACGGCATGATCGCCATGCAGGGGCAGCGCTATCCGATCACTGATTTCGGATTCGAGAATTTAGTGGTTAAGTTGATCGAGAAGGGTGATCGCGACCGCAAGCATGGCGAATGCAAAGTCGATTTTCACACCGGTGCTGCTATCGGTGGTCGGTCTTGCAAGGTGTTGGTTGTAACGCATCCAGTGCCGCGACCCTACTTTGATTTTCACGTGGCGGAAATTTTCATCGACGACGAACTGAACATTCCAGTGCGTTATGCAGCGTACGAATGGCCAGCAACCGAGGGTGGCGAGAAGCAGTTGCTTGAAGAGTATACCTATCGCGATATCAAGATGAATTTGAACCTGACGAACGCCGATTTTGATCCCAAAAACAAGTCGTACAATTTCTAGTTGCTAGTTGCTAAGTGACTGCAGGCTGTAGGCCGGAACAAGCATCGCGCCGCTCCGGCAATCTTCCACCTGCACGTCGGCAGCAATCATGTCGGCGATAGCCGGAACTGCGCTGCGATCGTTCCGGCGCCGACTGCTGAAACACTAACGGTACATCAGCTAGCGGAGTTTATGCAGGCCGAGCGTATGGCGACGAGCATTTACAGCGGCAAGTGCCGGTGGATAAGATCGCAGCAGACCGACCAATTGCGAACCGGAAACTTGGAAGTGCTTGCTACTCGCAGGCATCTCGAAGCCGTCTCGCCAAAGCTGATCTAGCAACTCGGCGAGCAGCGCCGGAAAGTCCCCGTGTTCAACTGACGCTTGGATCCGTCCATTAACAGTACGGCTTCTCCAAAGTTCACTCACGGCGTTTAAGTTGCTACCTGTGCTGCTGTCACGTGTGTTGGCGTCACTCGCCGCTGAACCGAGATGCGGACTTTGAATTTCCCGGTGCTCGACGGCGAGAGTTAATCGCAGTCGTTGAATTGCGACTCGACGGTTGTCAGCTTGGCTGCGTCGCTCACTTGCTTCTGCACGTATGCCAGTTGGTCGGTGCTCAATGGCAACCGCAGTCTCAACTTTATTGCGATGCTGGCCACCAGGGCCGCCTCGTCGCAATGTGCTGATGCTGCAGGCTGCCAACAGTTCATCGATAGGCAGTAGCGATGGATGCGGCATGAAAGCAATCACCGAAAGCACGGCGTACGCATGCGAATGCAGTTCGCTATTAATGAGGAGCTGCGTTCTTCGAAGTGCAGCTTTGATCAGAGTGTAGAATTAAGTGCCCAGGACTGGAGTTGAACCAGCAAGGGGTTGCCCCCACAACGACCTCAACGTTGCGCGTCTGCCAATT